>NZ_JBFAKB010000011.1:0-404212 GCF_040655495.1 Nonomuraea sp. NPDC050404 | reverse complement strand
TGGTCATCACCGTGGCGGTCGGCATGGCGATGCTGGGCGTGGGCCTGATGATCAACAGCCAGGTCGGGCTGATGAAGGGCTACTGGGACGACAAGATCGAGATCTCGGTCTACCTGTGCACCAAGGCCTCCGCCATGGAGAACTGCCAGGGCAAGGAGATCACCAAGGCCCAGACCAAGGCGCTCCAGACGCTCATCAAGGGCACCCCGGGCGTCGCGGAGGCATTCTTCGAGGACCAGACGATGGCGTACCAGAACTTCCAGAAGCTGTTCGCCACCAGCAAGGCCCTCGTGAGCGCCGCCAGGGTCGAGGACATGCCGCAGTCGTTCCGCATCAAAGTGACAGACCCCAACGACTACGAGTCCGTCGTGCGTGCCCTGACGAGCCAGCCGGGCGTGTCGCTGGTGGTGGACGAGGCCGAGTTGATCGGTTCCTTCTTCGAGATGCTCGACAAACTCGCGTTCAGCGCCCTTGCGGTGGCCATCATCCTGGTGCTGACAGCTGCCCTCCTGATCGGCAACACGGTACGGCTGTCGGCGTTCAACCGGCGTAGGGAGACGAGCATCATGCGGCTGGTCGGCGCGTCCAACCTCTACATCCAGCTCCCGTTCGTCATGGAAGGCCTCATCGCCGGCCTGATCGGCGGCGTGTTCTCTGCGATCATCCTGATCGTCGCGAAGGTCTTCCTCTTCGAGGAGCTGGGGCACTACCTGGGCGGCGCCACCGCGCAGCTGGGCTGGAACGATGTGGCCCAGGCCATCACCATCACCATGGTCATCGGTGTGGTCATCTGTGTGCTGGCATCGTTCGCGACACTCCGCCGCCACCTGAAAGTCTGAGGATCGCCGGCAAAGGGACGGTGCAACAGGCCCGCAACCTGGTCATGGCCTTGGTTTCGCCCCGGCCTCCGCCGGCACATGGGATCATCGCAGGGCTGCAGGCGGGACGTTTAGTCTGCGTGGCGAACGCCATTTGCGAGCTCGGATAGGAGCAGCGCCTCCGCGATGCAGGCCCGTTCGAAGTCAGCCAGGTACAGACTCTCGTCGGTGCTGTGGGCGCGGCTGGCCGGATCACCTCCAGGGCTCGTGATGAGGATGGCAGCCTTCGGGTATGCGGCAGCGAATTCCGCGACGAAGGGGATGGCGCCGCCGCCTCCGAGGTCAACCACGTCGCCGCCGAAGGCCCGCGCATAGGCGCGGCGGGCCGCGTCAATGGCCGGCCCTCGAGTGTCGACCGCGTATGGCTGCGAGGTCTCCGCCTCGGTGACCTCCACGTGCGCCCCCCAGGGCGCGTGGTCGCGGAGGTGCCTGGCCAGGGCTGCGCGGGCCCGTATCGCGTCGTCGCCCGGCGCGATGCGCAGGCTCACCTTGGCTCGGGCGGATGCGGTGAGGGCGTTGGCGGCTTCTGACACAGAGGGCGCGTCGATGGCCAGGACGGTCGCCGCGGGTCCGGCCCAGACCCGATCGGCGATGCCGCCCGAGCCGAGCAGCCTGACGCCGTCGAGCACACCCGCCTCGGCCCGGAACCGTTCTGCGGGATAGCCCGCCTGGGGCGGGCGGCCGGTGACGAGGCCGTCCACCGCGACGTGGCCGTCCTCGTCGTGCAGGGTGGCGAGCAGGCGGCACAGCGCGGTGAGCGCGTCGGGAGCGGCACCGCCGTAGGTGCCGGAATGGACGCTCTCCGCCAGCGTCCGCACCTCGACGACGCAGTTGGCCATGCCGCGCAACGTGGTGGTGAACGAAGGGACGCCCGCTTCGATGTTCTCCGAGTCGGCGAGCACGATCACGTCAGCGGCGAGCCTTTCACGGTACCGGTCGAGGAAGGCGCCGAGCGTCGGGGAACCGATCTCTTCCTCTCCCTCGACCATGACGACGACTCCGACCGGCGGACACCCGCCGTGCGCGCGCAACGCCGCCAGGTGGGTGGCGATGCCCGCCTTGTCGTCGGCGGATCCGCGGCCGTACAGTCGCCCACCGCTTTCGCGCGGCTCGAACGGCCCGCTTGACCACATGGCCGGATCACCGGCGGGCTGCACGTCGTAGTGGGCGTACAGCAGTACGGTGGGACGGCCGGGTGGCGCAGGACAACTGGCGAGGACCACCGGTCGGCCGCCGGGGACGTCGTCCAGTATCTCCACCTCCTGCGCGGCACCGGCGCGGAAGAGCTGTGCCGTCAGCTCCGCGCAGCGGCGCACGTCCTCGGCCGCGGCGGGGTCGGCGCTCACCGACGGGATGCGGATGAGGGCCTCGAGGTCGGCTCTCACACTCGGCAGCACCTTCTGCACGGCGCTCCGCAGGTTATCGTTCACTGATGATCTTCCTTTCCGATCGCGTGTCGAGCCAGGAGGGGAGAAGGGCGAGAGCCAGCACGGCACCGATCAACGCGAAGCCCACCGGATACCCCACAGGCCCGGCCACGAGTCCGAACCCGACGGCGCCGATCCCCATCCCGCCGTCGTAGGCGAGGTTCCACAGCGCGCTCATCCGGCCGAACTCGGGCGGAGAGGACCGTGCGAACATCAGCGCCAGGGTCACGTTCTGGGAGGCGCCGAAGCCGGCGCCGAAGAGCGCCGCCCCCACGATCACCGCATAGGGGTTGTCGAGCCAGACGAGCCCGGCCATCCCGATGACCGCGGTGAGCACCGCCGGCACCAGCAGGACGGACTGACCATGGCGGTCGCCGTACCGGCCGGCCGCCCACCGTGCGAGGGGCATGGCACAGGAGTGTGCGAGCAGCGCCGTCGCAGCCGTGCCTTGTGAGCCGGTGGGGACGGCCAGTGGCAGAAACGTCAGCAGCACACCGGCTGCCAGCGTGATCGTCGCGAAGACGGTGACGGGCCGGGCGAGACCGGCGTTGCGCAGAGCGGGAAGGACGCCCCCGTGCTGCTCGACCGGCGCCGCCCCTGTGGGCAGCCAGGGAATCCCGATGAGCGCGAGCAGCGCCAGCCCCGTCCCCGCGAGGAAGACCGGTCCGTAGCCGATGAGCGGAACCAGCCACAAGCCGATCGGCAGGCCCAGGATCGCGGGGATCCCAACGGCCACGCCGTACACGCCCAGGGCTTCGCCCCGGCGCTCGGCCGGAGCCAGCTCGGCCACCAGGGCGGGGCCCGCCACGACCACGATGGCCAGACCAGCTCCGCGCGCCAGGCTCGTGGCCAGCACCATCGGCAACGCAGAAGACAGGACCAGCAGGGCCGAGGGGACGCCGAGAAAGAGGACGCCCAGTGCCATGCCGACGCGGTAGCCGTACCGGCCCAGAAACGTCGGCATGATCAGTTCCATGAGCACTGTCGCCAGCATGGTGACGCCGGTGGACAGCCCAGCGCCCAGATCTCCTGAACCGCTTGATGCCGTGTACAGCGGAACGATGGGAAGAAGCAGGTAGAAGCTGGTCATCGAGGCGAGCGAGGTCATCCCCAGGAGGACCATCGGACGGCTGAGCAGCGGTTGCGCTCCGGTTTGGATCACCAGGCCAGTCTCGACAGAATGGCAGCGGGACGGATCGGGCGAATGCCCTATCCGGCATCCCTAGATTCCTCGAGATCTGAAAGCCTGAGTCCATGGTCTTCGTAGGCAGGGGTGCGGAGCTGGCCGTTCTGGGCAAGGCCTACGCACGTGCCAGAGGAGGCTCGCCCGCCACCGTGCTGCTCGGCGGCGAAGCCGGGGTGGGCAAGACCCGGCTGATCGCCGAATTCGCGGCGCCGCTGACCGGGGAGGCGTGGCTGCTCCCCGGGGACTGCCCCCAGGTGGGCGAGAACGGCCTGGCGTTCGCGCCGTTCACCGCCATGCTGCGCCACCTGATGCGGAAGATCGGCGCGGACGGCTTCCTCCGCCTCCTGCCCCGCGGCGAGCCCGGTGAGGTCGGCAGGCTGCTCCCACTCCTGGGCCGACCCGCCGGCGACGGTGATCCCGCACTGACGCAGGCGCGGCTCTTCGAAGAGATCCTCACCCTCTTCGAGAACCTCGCCGAGGACCGGCCCTTGGTGATCGTCGCAGAGGACGTGCACTGGAGCGATCGATCCAGCCGGGAGCTGCTCGACTTCCTCATCAGAAACCAGCAGGCCGCCGCGGCCTTTCTCCTGGTCGTGACCTACCGAAGCGACCAACTGCACCGGACGCATCCACTCCGCCCGGTGCTGGCCGAATGGGATCGCAGGCCGTGGGCGACCCGGATGGAGCTCAGCCGGCTCAGCAGGGGCGAGGTGGTCCGGCAGCTTCGCGGCCTGCTCGGCGGCGAGCCGGACCCCGCGGTTGTCGAGGACGTCTTCCGGCGCAGCGAGGGCAACCCGCTGTTCGTCGAGGCGCTGTCAGCCGGCGCGGGCGCGCCGGTGCCCGCGTCCATTCGCGACCTGCTGATCACGCCGCTCGACCGGCTGCCCTCACAGACCCGGAGGGTGGTCCAAGCCGCGGCCGTCGGCGGCGCCCGGGTCGGCCACGTGCTGATGCGCACCGTCACCGGGCTGGACGACGCCGACCTCACAGAGGCGTTGCGCCCAGCGGTGAGCGCGAACCTCCTCCTGATCGAGGATGACATGTACGCGTTCCGTCATGCGCTGATCCAGGAGGTGCTCTACGACGACATGCTTCCCGGAGAACGCGGACACCTCCACGTACGCTATGCCGAAGCCCTGGAGAGGGACCCGGAGCTCGCCCCACTGGGCCGGGCGGCGTACGAGTCCGCCCTGCACTGGCACGCCGCCAAGCGCCGGCCGTCCAAGACGCTGGCGGCCGCGCGCCGGGCCGCCGCCGAGGCCGCGGCGTCACTGGCGCACGCTGAACAGCTGCACATGCTGCTTCGTGTGCTGGAGCTGTGGGAGCAGGCGCCCGATCCGGCGACGTCCAGGGCCGACGTGCTCGACGAAGCGGTGCGCGCCGCCATCGCCGCAGGCGAGAACGCGACCGCCATCCAACTGGTGGAGACAGCGCTCTCGGCCGATGTCGATCCCGCGCGGGCCGGTTGGCTGATGGCCCACCGCGGCGAACTGCGCCACCTCCTCGGCATACCGGGAGATCTGGACGATCTACGCGAGGCCGCTCGTGTGACACCGCGCGAGCATCCGGCACGCGCGACCGTACTCAATCTGCTCGCCAATCGTCTCCTCACGATCCCCCAGGAAGCCGAAGGCCGCGTCGCCGCCCGCGAGGCGCTGGAAGCGGCGCAGGCCGTGGGCGATGCCAAGGCCGAGGTCATCGCCACCGTCAACCTGACGTACGCGCAGGCACGAGCCGGCGACCTCGACGCACAGCTGCCCCACCTGATCGACGCCCAGGCGACGGCCCGCCGCATGGGCGATCAGGGCGCGCTCCTGCATGCCTATCGCTGTGAGGCGGACGTCCTACAGGGCGCCGGCCGATACGCCGAAGCGGCCGAAGCGGCCCGCCAGGGACTCGCCGCCGCCACACGGTCGGGCCTCGCCCGTACGGCGGGCCCGACCCACGCGGGGAACCTCGCGGAGGCGCTGATCGCGCTGGGCCGGTGGGACGAGGCCGCCGAGATCGTCGAGCACGCCCTGCATCTCACCCCGACACCCAGCCTTCGCGCGTACCTGACGGTGCTGGTCGGCACGATCGCGCTGGCCAGAGGTGACCTTGGAGCCGCACAGGACGCCGCGGCCCACGCCCGCGAAGTCTTCACCAGAGGCACGTCTTATGCCCAAGACCACCTCTTGCTGGTGCGCATGGAGGTGGATCTCCGCAAAGCGCAGGGGCGCACGGCCGATGCCGCGCGACTCGTGGAGGAGGCGCTGAGCAGTGGGAAGACGAGCCCGCGCTACCTGTGGCCGGTGATCGAAGCAGGCGCGTCCCTACCTGTTCCCGGCCTGCCCGAGACCGCGGCCGCGTTGCCGGTGATCGGGCCCGTCCAAGAAGCCCACCGCCTCGCCTACACCGCCGAAACCGGACGGCCGGACCTGTGGCCATGCGTCACGGCCGCGTGGACGGATCTTCACCAGCCATACGCTCAGGCTCTGGCCCTGTTGCGCGCCGCGGAACACGCCACGGAAGCGGGAGACCGCGCCTCGGCCTCCTCCCAGCTGACCGAAGCCGCCCGGGAGGCGGACCGCCTGCGAGCAGAGCCCCTGCGTGCCCGGATCGAACGGCTGGCGCGCCTGGCTCGGATCCCTCTCATCGCACAGGGCGAGACCGATCCGGCAGAGGAGCGCAACTTCGACCTCACGCCGCGCGAGCGGGAAGTGCTGCGGCTGCTCACCGACGGCCGCACCAACCGGCAGATCGCGGAGGAACTGTTCATCTCGGTCAAGACGGCGGGTGCGCATGTGAGCAACATCCTCGCCAAGCTCGGCGTACGCAGCCGCGTCCAGGCCGCCACCGCTGCCTACCGGCACGAGTTGATCTAGGCGGGGCCCACTCGGGTTCGAGCGATCTGTGCGGAGGACTAGGAACAGCCGGACGTTCATAGTCCTGTGCGCTACCGTGCGTTTTGTTCCGTACTCGTGTGCGCGACGGTGAGGTCCCCGCATCGACAGCGGGCGGGGACAGATCGTCGAGCGGGGCGTGCTGACCCGGCGCTCGAGCGGCGGCCGGAGACTCGGCCGGGTGCCGGCGGCGGTCGAGACGGTGATGGCCGAGGTGATCCGTGCGCGGTGACGTTCACGGCTCGTCGGCCGCACAACGTAGGAAAGGATCACGTCGCGTGCTGGTCAGCGCTGCCGGCGCCGCCCTCACGTGCTTCCCGCATCTTCCCCGTGGCGATGAAGTCGACCGCGATCCGGTAGAAACTGGCGATCGATTCGCCTCCTTCCACCCCACTACGGAACTGCTTGCGCACTTTCGCGAATGGGAAGGCTGTGCTGCCATCAGACAGGAGTACACCCCACCCATCATCGTCCGACCTGTGCCACCTGCCGCCCGTGGCTGCGGCGATGCATGCGCCGAGGAACGAGCCGAGCACGCCGACCAGGCCGTCGATCTGCTCCAGGTCGAAGTCCGGCCGAGAACGCTGGCGCTCGATGAAGCCCTCGACCCACTCGACAGACTCCCGGTTGAGGCCGAAGTCCACGTCACTCAGTGGCCCGAGCTGGTCGATGGCGAGGCTAACGTTCGCCTGGATCTGCGGCAGTTCCTGTTCGTCCATCCGAGGATGGTTGCATCAGCCGCAAATCTGATCAACGCGGTTTCTGGCTCGACGTCCTCACCGGGAAGCGCTCTTCGGAGCCGGATGCGCATAGGAGAGGGCGGTGTAAGAGCCAGGCATACAGGTGTGGTGCTGTTCTTGCACCTTCACAAGGAGGTGTGCTGCGTTGGCCTGCAGAGCCCCCGGTCGGTCGATGAGGGTTCGCGGTGCTGTGGAAGGGCGGCGGCCCTCATGCCTGCCAGGACCTGCACCAGCCAGGGCGCAGGGGCAGGTAGATCCGGTTAGCAGGGGTTGTCTGCCGCAGCTGCGGCGGGCTCGGTCTCGGATCGGGCGGCTGCGAGGGTCTTGTGGACGACGCCGACGGAGACCTTCACTCCGGCGGCGATGGTGCGGATTGATTCGCCGCGCTGGCGGCGGGCGAGGATGGCGGCGCGTTTGTCGTCGTCGACGACGGGTCGCCGGCCGCCGACCCTGCCGCGTTTGCGGGCGGCCTCCAGGCCGTTGTTGGTCTTGCGGACGATGTCGCGGCGGCGGTCTTCGGCCAGGGCGAGGGCCAGGTCGAGGATCAGGGAGCGTTCGGTGTGCTCGCCGGCGGCGATGCCCTCCAGCACTTTGACGCCGATGCCGCGCTGGAACAGGTCGTTGAGGACGATCAGCCCCTCGAGGAGGTTGCGGCCGAGCCGGTCGACCTCCTGGACGGTGAGCAGGTCGCCGTCGCGGATGTAGGACAGGGCGTTCAGCAGATCGGGCCGGTCGTCGGTGGCGAGCTCGCCGCTGATCTTCTCTTCGAAGACCTTCCAGCAGAGGGGTTCGAGGGCGTCGTGCTGGCGCTGGGTGTTCTGTTTGTCGGTGCTGCCCCGGACCAGGCCGATGAGCGCCATTCGGGGAGTGTCTCCGTTCATCAAACGTGCTTTGCGAGGAAGGTGAACACTGTCGGAAAATGAACGCTTTGGCGGGGTGGGGCGGCGCTTTTTGGCGGGTTCTCGTTCGTGTTCGTCAGACGACGACCGTTAGATGAACGCCTGGAAGCGGTCGCCAGCGCGACGCCGCCCACGGGGCTGGCGCATGCGCGGGAGGCGCCCGCCACCTGCGTGGTGGCGGGGCCCTCTTTCACGGTGTCAGCCGCCGTACGACGGTCCCGGGAAGTGGTGCCGGGGGTGGGTCCGGCTCACGACCTTGCGAGGCGGCATGCCTCGGCGGCGTGTTGCGCTCCAACGCCGCTGACAATGAGGGTCGTCATACATGCCCTGTAGTTACCGTGTGCGGTGCCAAAACGCGGATCCTGCTGCTGATCTGGGCGTTTGCCGGGTGATCAGGCTGCTCTGCGGTACTCGCCGATCAGTCCTGTGACGGTCCTTCGGCGGTGGATCCAGGAGGTCATGTCGATCACTTCGCTGGGGTTGTGCAAGGGCGGGTGGAGGGAACGGCCCTGATGCGGGCGATGATGGTGGAAATGGTGCTCGTACTAGGTCAGGACCTTACGCAGGTGCCGCTCGCCATGGATGAGCAGGTGATCGAGGCACTCACGGCGTAGCGTTCCCACGAACCGTTCGGCGAACGCGGTCGCTCGTGGTGACCGGACGGGCGTCTTGATGACCCGCACGCCAGCGGCGGTGAACACCTCATCGAAGGAGCGGAAGAACTAGCCGTCACGGTCCCGGATGAGAAACCTGAAGGCGCCGGCGCGTTCACCCAGGTCCATCAGCAGGTTCCGGGCCTGCTGGGTGGTCCATGCGCCGGTCGGGTTGGAGGTGACGCCCGGCACGTGCACGCGGCGTGTCTCGATCTCCATGACGAACAAGACGTACAGGCGCTTGGGGAACACGGTGTCGATGTGCAGGAAGTCGCAGGCCAGGATGCCGGAGGCTTGTGAGGTGAGGAATTGTCGCCAGGTAGGTGAGGTCTGGCGTGGCGCTGGGCCGAGGCCGGCCGCTCGGCGGTGCGGTGGCCGGTTTGAGGGTTCTGCATCCCGGCGTTGAGTACCACTGCGTCCGACTGCTCGGCGATCTCACCCGGCCCGGCGTGGCACGGAACCTGGCCTGCGCCCCGGCTGCGGGCACGCTTGCTGGTACGGCAATCGCGGAAAGTAGGTCTGCCATTCCGTCTCCCGCAATCCTCTGCCATCTCGGCCAGCAGCTTGCGGCCCTCGACTGCTCGTTCGTAGACGGACTCCCGTCGGGTGCCGAGAATCGCCGCGAGCTAGCCAAAGGAGTAGCCGCGGGGCTTTTCCTGGTTGACCGCGATGGCGATGTTCATCGCGTCTCACAGATGCTCGCGTAGGGGGCTCGACGTGGACGAGGCCGACCGGGTCGTCGGACAGCCGGCGGGCGAGCGCGTTCACCATCCGGTGCAGCATGGCGACGTACTCCTCGGTCTCCACGACTCGGTCTCCACGACGCGCTTGCGGTGCCTGCCGGAAGCGGAAGACCTCATCGCGCGGTCACCCCCAATCCGTCGGCCTGGCAAAGCTGTCGGTCGGAGGCAGAGCGCGGGCGGGGGCCTGCTTTCTGACGGTGCCATGAGCGGTGCCGAGTTCGGCTGCTGGACGGCGGAAGGAGCCAGTGCACAAAGGCCGCGGCTGGGAGTGTCGTGGAGGATGGGAATGGGACGATCTGGACAAGTCGTGGACCTCCGAATAGGGGTAGGCGCGACAGTGGGGGAGACCGTGGGGAGACCGGCAGTAATGGACAGGCCCGGTTCCATACGGAATTCCGGGCACTATCCGTCCTTGAGCGGATCATCTGTCAGAGCTGTGACCTGGTGAACTGCTGGTTCTGGCCGCTGTTGCAGGGATATTGCTTGAACTGCACGTCGTTGGCGGTGGACGAGCTGGGCAGGTCCGCGCACTTGCCCGAGTGCCTGGCCACCAGCCGCACATAGCCGCCGCCCGCGTCCTGCAGCGTCCACTGCTGGTTGGTGCCGGTGCCGCAGCCGTACTGGTGCAGCGCGGCCCCGTCGGCGGTGCTGACGCCGTTGACGTCCAGGCATCTGGCGGAGTTGCGGGCGACGATCTGCACGTAGCCGCCGCTGATGGACTGGATGCGCCACTGCTGGTTCGTGCCGCCGTTGCAGTCGTACTGGATGATGGCCGCCGAGTTCGCCGTCGAGCCGTTGCGTACGTCGGCGCACTTGCCCGAGTGCCGCACCGTGAGCCGGTCGTAGCCGGAGCCGGCGGTGGCGAGCGTGCCGGCGGCGGCGTCGATGGTGAGCTGGCGGGCGTTGGACAGGCTCATGGTGGTGTTGCCGCTGAACTGGATCGGCAGCCACACGTAGCGCGAGTCGTTGACCGGGCCGCCCCACGCGCCGGCCCAGCGGTCGCCCAGGTAGAGGTAGGAGGTGCCCGAGGTGCCCTGGACCGGGAGCACGTACGCCGGCTGGGAGCCGAAGGTGAGACCGTCGCCCGCGTTCTGCCAGGCGCTCCAGGTGCCGGTGATGCTGGTGGCGGTGGCGTACTTGGCCTGGTTGGGCTGCCAGCCGGTGGCGCCCGAGGTGAGCAGGAAGTACACGCCGTTGCGCTTGAACATGGCCGGCGCCTCCCGGTGGTCGCCGTCCCACATGCGCGCCAGTGTGGCCACGTCGGTGAAGTCGGAGGTCAGCCGGTAGATGTGCAGGTCGTAGTTCTCGTCGGCGGCGGAGATCATGTAGCCGGCGCCGTCGGAGTCCACGTACGCGGTGATGTCGCGGGACATGTGGCCGAGCGGACGGAAGCTGCGCAGGTAGGTGTAGTTGCCGTCCACCGTGTTCGACACGGCCACCGCCGCCCGCGCCTCGCCGTAGTCGCGGCCGTTCTCCTTGTGCATCCACATGACGAACCGGCCGGTGGCGGCGTTGTAGATCACTTTGGGGCGTTCGATGTTGGCGACCTGCAGTTCGGCGGCGCTGGACTGGGTCAGCACGTGGTTGCGGAACTCCCAGTTGCGCAGGTCGGAGGAGCGGTAGGCCGAGACGTAGCGGAAGGTGCCGTCGGAGTTGCGGTTCTCGCCGAACCAGTAGTAGTAGGAGCCGACCTTCAGCACGCCGCCGCCGTGGGCGTGCAGCAGGTTGCCGGAGGTGTCGGTGAACTGCGCGCCGATCGGCACCGTGACGGGGGCCGCGGCCTGGGCGGGCAGGGCGGGTAACGCGGGCAGGAGGGCGAGGATGAGTGCGGCGAGCAAGGGCAGGACGCGGGACATGAGGAGTGCTCCTATCAGCCTTTGATGCCGGTGAGCAGGACGCCCCTGACGATCCATCGCTGGGCGATGAGGAAGAGGGCGACCAGGGGGAGGATGGCGACGAGCGCGCCGGCGAACAGCGCCGGCAGGTTGACGGCCTGCTGGTTGAGGTTGGTGGACAGCGCCACCTGCACCGTCCAGAACTCCGGGTCCTGGCCGATGACCAGCGGCCACAGGAAGGCGTTCCAGTGCTCGATGAAGGACAGGATGCCGAGCGAGGCGAACAGGGCACCGGAGTTCGGCAGCGCCAGCCGCGCGTACAGGCCGAGATGGCCCAGGCCGTCCACCCGGCCCGCGTCCTCAAGCTCGCGCGGGAAGCGCAGGTAGAAGCCGCGGAACAGCAGCACCGCGAACGCGCTGAACAGCCCGGGGACGATCAGCCCCCACAACGTGTTCACCCCGCCCAGGGAGCCGACCACGACGAACGTCGGGATGAACGTGGCCGCGCCCGGCACCATCATCGTGGCGATGATGAAGAAGAACACCGGTTTCGCCGCGGCCACGGGGATGCGGGCCAGCGCGTACCCGGCCATGGAGGCCAGCAGCGTGGACAGCGGCGCGGAGATCGCCGAGATGAGCGTGGAGTTCCACAACGCGTGCGCCAGCGGCACCGCCTCGTTGCCGAACGCGTCGGCGAACCCCTGGAAGGTGACCGTCTCCGGCCACCAGCGCCACTCCAGCGAGCCCAGCTCCCGCCTGGTCATCAGCGCGTTGCGGATGAGCAGGTAGAAGGGCAGCAGGAACGGCACCGCGAAGACCATCACGGCCGCGTACGAGCCCAGACGCCGCCCCCTCATCGCCCCTCCTCCTCGGCGGTCCTGCCGAACCCGGCGAAGCGGCCCTGCAGCAGCGTGAACGCCACGATCAGCACGGTGATGACGAACGCGCCCGCCGACCCGGCGCCGTAGTTCTGCTCGCCGAGCGCCGTCTGGAACAGGTAGATCAGCGGCGTACGGCCCTCCGCGCCGCCCAGCCCCGACAGGTTGGAGGCCAGGATGTTGTAGAACTCGTCGAATGCCTGGAACGCGTTGATGATCAGCAGCAGCACCACCGCGACCGAGGTGTTGCGCAGCAGCGGCCAGGTGATGTGCCGGAACAGCCGGCCCTCCGACTCTGCCCCGTCCACCCTGGCCGCCTCGTAGAGCTGCGCCGGGATCTGCTGGATGCCGGCCAGGAACAGGATCATGTAGAAGCCGGTCTGCAGCCACAACCGCACGGTGACCAGCACGATCCAGTACAGCGGCGGGTCCACGGTGGCCACCCAGCCGATCGACTCCTCGTATCCCAGCAGGTAGGCCAGGCTGTTGGCGACCCCGGACGGCGTGCCGCTGAACAGGCTCATCTTCCACACCAGCGCGCCGACCACGTACGAGACCGCCGCCGGGATGAAGAACGTCGTGCGGAACAGCGCCCGGCCCGCGCGCAGCCGGTTGACCAGCACCGCCAGGCCCAGCGCCAGCGCGAACGTGACCGGCACGATGAACAGCGTGAACAGCAGGATCGTCACCAGCGACCTGGTGAAGGCCGGATCGCCCAGCAGCCGCCGGTAGTTCTCCAGGCCGTTCCAGTCGCCCAGCGCGATCGTGCCGCGGGCGTCGTTGAAGCTGAGCAGCAGCCCCCAGCCGATGGCGACGTACTTGAACAGGAATAGCCCGGCCACCATCGGCAGCGTGAGCAGCAGGAACGCGCGCCAGGCCGGCCAGCGGGAGGTCCACCGCCCGGCGGCCGTGGTCGTCATAGCACGGGCACCTTGTCCAGGATGTCCTGCGAGCGTCCGGCCGCCTCGGACAGCGTCCTCTTCGGATCGGCGCCCTTCTTGACGATCGCGGTGACCGCGTCGGTGTACGGCTGGCGCACCTCGGGCGTCCACAACGCCGGCTGCTTGGTGCCGTGGGCGGCCACCGCGTCCATGACGGTCTTGGCCGGTCCCGCGCTCAGCTTGCCGGCCTGGGCGGCGGCGCTGTTGCGGGGCGGGATGTGGAAGCCGTAGGCCAGATTCCAGTCGGTCTGCGCGGCGGTGTTGTCCACCCACAACCAGCGCACGTACCGCTTGGCCGCCTCCAGGTTGCGGCTCTTGCCGTTGACGACCTGCACCCAGCCGCCCATGTTGACCACCGCCTGCCCGCCGGGGCCGAACGGCGGCAGCGCGAAGGCGTCGAAGTCGTCGCCGATCGCCTCGGTCAGGCCGGGCACGGCCCACATGCCGACCCACTGCATGGCCGCCGCTCCGTTGATCAGCGCGCCGGGATCCCACCAGTCCGTGGAGTAGCCCTGCAGGGTCGCCTTGCTGTCGTAGAGCTCCTTGAGCGCGGTCAGCGCCCGGACCACCTTCGGGTCGTCATAGGTGATCTCGCGGTCGTCGATCAGCAGGTCGCCGTTGGACCACGGCACCATCTGGCCCAGCGGGCCGACGCCGTCGTTGCCCGCGAACAGGCCCTTCTGCTTGCCCTGGGTGAGCTTCCTGGCCGCCGCCGAGAACTCGGCGAAGCTCGTCGGCACGCTCACGCCGGCCTTGGCGAACAGCGACTTGCGGTAGAAGACCAGCATCGGGTCGATGACCATGGGCACCGCGTACACCTTGCCGCCCCACGTGTACGGCGCCAGCACCTTGGTGTTGAAGTCGGCCTTCTCCGCGCCCAGCACCTCATCCAGCGGGGTGACCTGGCCGGCCTTGACCATGTTGGGGCTGACGTCGTTGACCTCGTACACGTCCGGGCCGTCGGGGGTGAGCACGGCGGCCGTCCACTTCGTGGCGTAGTCGCCGGGGATCCAGGAGACCTTGACCGCGATGTCGGGGTTGGCCTTGGTGAAGTCGGCGGCGTACCTCATGGCCGCCTGCTGCGTGCCCTCCTCGCCGTACTCGTGGTACCAGTGCGTCAAGGTGATCTTCGCCGCGCCGCTTCCCGCGGGGGCGTCGTTCCTGGCCAGCGGGTCCGCGGTGGAACACGCGGAGACGGCCGCGCCGGCGACGAAGAGCACGGAGCCCTTGAGCAGTCCGCGCCTGGTGATTTCCCTGTCCATCGGGGCCACCTCTCGTGGGGGGAGTGAGCCGGGGCCGATGTGAGGTAACCGGTTACTTCAGACGTCGTTGCCCGGACGCTAGACGCGACTCCCACGCCGGTCAATGCACTGTTAACTTTTCGTTACAAACGTTGTGGGGCCGGGGTTGACGGCTCCCAGAGGATCTCTTAGCGTCCTGGGCATTGCTCAAGTAACCGATTACCTGATCGGGAGGGCGCATGAGCACACCCAAGCGCGTCACCATCAGGGACGTGGCCGGCCGCGCCGGGGTCTCGGTCGCCACCGTCTCCCGGGTGCTGGGCGGTGAATATCCGGTGCTCGCGGCCACCCGCAACAAGGTCCTGCGCGCCGTGCGCGAGCTCGACTTCGTGCCCAACGCCCACGCCAGGGCTCTGTCGGCGGCCCGCCCCGGCGCGATCGCGATCGTGGTCAACAGCGTCGCCGTCCCGTACTACGCGCTGATCGCCCAGGGCGTGGAGGAGCAGGCCGCCCAGGAGGGCAGGCTGTCGCTGATCTGCACCACCGGCGGCGACACCGGCCGCGAACTGTCGATCGTGCAACTCCTGCGCGAGCAGCGGGCCGAGGCCGTCATCCTGGTCGGCAGCGTGATCGTGGACGAGGAGTACCGCAAGCGGATGACCGAGTACGCGCACGCCCTGGCCGCCGCCGGCTCCCGCCTGGTCCTGTGCGGGCGGCCACCGCTGGGGGAGGGGGTGCCCGCCCTGGTGGTCGGCTTCGACAACACCGGCGGCGCGCACGCCGTGACCGCGCACCTGCTGTCGGCGGGCCACCGCAGGATCCTCTACCTGGGCCTGCGCCCCGGCCACACCACCTCCGACAGCCGCGTGGCCGGCTACCGCAGCGCGCTGGCCGAGCACGGCGTGCCCGCGGACGCGTCGCTGGAGGTCGAGGCCGAGTTCGACCGGCAGTCCGGCTACGACGCGATGAACCGCCGCCTGGCCGCGGGGCCGCCCGACTTCACCGCGATCTTCGCCGGCAACGACCTGCTCGCCTCGGGGGCGATCCAGGCGCTGGGCGAGCACGGGCTGCGCGTGCCCGCCGAGATGTCGATCGTCGGCTACGACGACGTGCCGCCCGCCCAGGACCTGCGCCTGACCACCGTGCACCTGCCGCACGACGAGCTCGGCAGGACCGCCGTGCGCCTGGCGCTCGGCCGGCTCACCACCAGCCCCATGACGCTGGGCACCCACATCGTGGTGCGCGATTCGGTACGGTCCCTCGGCCCCCGCTGATGTGCCCGGTGATGTGCCCGGTGATGCCACTTGTGGCGTTCGCCATGCGGCCGCCGCTGCTGCCCGAGTTGTTCCCCCTCGATCTGCGCGCCCGCCTGTCCCTGGTCACGCGGGTGCACGAGCGGGTGATCGACGCCTTCGACGGGCCCCTCGACGCGGAGATCCTGATCACCGGATGGGGCTGCCCGCGCATCGACGCCGGCGTGCTGGCGGCCGCGCCCCGGCTGCGGGCCGTCGTGCACGCGGCCGGCAGCGTCAAGGGGCACCTGACGGAGGCGGTGTTCGACCGGGGCATCGCGGTGTCGTCGGCGGCGCGGGCCAACGCGGTGCCGGTGGCCGAGTTCACGCTGGCCATGCTGGTGCTGGCGGCCAAGCAGGCCTATCCCAGGGCGCGCGCGTACGCGGCGGGCTCCTGGTCGGGCGACGCGCTGCCCGGCGTGGCCACCCCCGGCGACCGGGGCGGGCTGGCGGGCACGGCCGTCGGGGTCATCGGCGCCTCGCGGGTGGGCCGGCTGGTGATCGGCGGCCTGCGCGGGCACGGGGCGGAGATCCTGCTCAGCGACCCGTACGCGACGCCGGCGCAGGCGGCGCGGCTGGGCGCGCGGGTGGTCCCGCTGGACGCGCTGTGCCGGGAGGCGGAGCTGGTCACGGTGCACGCGCCGGAACTGCCCGAGACGCGCGGCCTGCTGGACGAGCGCCGCCTGTCGCTGCTGCGCGACGGCGCCGTGGTGATCAACACCGCGCGTGGCGCGCTGATCGACACCGACGCCCTCGTACGGCACTGCTCCGGCGGCCGGATCGGCGCCGTGCTCGACGTGACGGATCCCGAGCCGCTGCCGCCCGGTCATCCGCTGCTCGGCCTGCCGAACGTGCTCATCACCCCGCACATCAGCGGGGCCAGGGGGCGGGAGCTGCGGCGGCTGGGGGAGTTCGCGGTGGGGGAGGTGGAACGGCTGGCCCGCGGCCGCCCGCTGCGCGGCGCGGTACGCGTCGCGGACCTGCACAGGATCGCCTGAAGTTTGTGGCGGCCCGTTCGGCAGATCGCCTGAAGGTTGGCGGCGGACCTGCTCGGCGGATCGCCTATAGCTTGGCGGCGGGCTGCGCCGGCTCGGCATGGGTGGCCGCGTGCCGGGCCTCGCGGCGGTGGCCCGGCAGGGTGAGCGTGATCGCCGCCGCCACCAGCGCGGCGCCGCAGCCGATGAGCATGCCGGTACGGAACCCGCCCTCCGACGGCACCGGATGCCCGCCGAAGTCGATGGTGAGCTGCGACAGGACGAGCCCGACCACCGCGGCCGACACGGTGGTGCCGATGGAGCGCATCAGCGTGTTGAAGCTGTTGGCGGCGCCGGTCTCCGAGCGCGGCACGGCGCCCATGATGAGGGCGGGCATCGCGCCGTAGGCGAACCCGACGCCGATGCTGCAGACGCAGGTGACGATCAGCAGGCCACAGGCGGAGCCGAGCAGCAACATGGAGGAGCCGTACCCGAACGCCATGACGAGGCTGCCGACGATCAGCGTGACCTTGGGGCCGCGGGCGGCCGACAGGCGCGCGCCGATGGGAGAGACGATCATCATCATCAGTCCGGCGGGCGCCATCCACAGGCCGGCGGCCAGCATCGACTGGCCCAGTCCGTAACCGGTGGCCGTGGGGAGCTGCAGGATCTGCATGACGATCAGCGACTGGGCGTACATGGAGAAGCCGACCACGATCGAGGCCAGGTTGGTCAGCAGCACCTGCGGGCGGGCGGTGACGCGCAGGTCCACCAGCGGGTCGCGGACGCGCAGCTCCCACCAGCCCCACACGAGCAGCAGCACGACCGCGGCGGCCAGCAGGCCGAGCGTGATGCCGCTGCCCCAGCCCCAGTCGGCGCCCTTGGAGACGCCCAGCAGCAGGCACACCAGGCCCGCGCCCAGGCCGAGCGCGCCGAGCAGGTCGATGCGCCCCTTCGCGGCCGCCGGCGTGACCGGCACCAGCAGCCAGATGAGCGCGGCCACCCCCAGGCTCAGCGCGGCCGTGGCCCAGAACAGCACCCGCCAGCTCGCGTACTCGGCCACTGCGGCGGCGATCGGCAGGCCCAGCGCGCCGCCGATGCCCATGGAGGAGCTCATCAGCGCGATGGAGGGGCCGAGCCGGTGGGGCGGCAGCACGTCGCGCAGGGCGCTGATGCCCAGCGGGATCATGCCCATGCCCATGCCCTGCAGGCCCCGCCCGATCAGCATCGGGGTCAGTGAACCGGCCAGCGCGCAGATGACACAGCCCGCGATCAGGGGGATCGAGCAGATGAGCATCATGCGGCGCTTGCCGTACAGGTCGCCCAGCCGGCCCATCACCGGGGTCGTGACCGCGCCGGCCAGCAGGGTCGCCGTGATCACCCAGGAGGCGTTCGACGCGCTGGTGCCCAGCAGCTTCGGCAGCTCGCCGATCAGCGGCACGACCAGGGTCTGGGTGAGCGAGGCGACGATGCCGGCCACGGCCATCACGGTGACGATGCCGTTGGATCTGGAACTGGGCTCTTCCACGCGAATCCCCCTGTTTGCGTACGAAGTTGGAAGCGATGTGCACTCTACACATAGTGTGTTACATGCACACGTTGTGGGGGTTACGCGTTAGGGTGGCCCGCACCGGATGAAGAAGGATCGGCATGGACAAGCCCACGCACCTGATCGAGTACGAGACCATGCTGCTCGGGCAGCATCGCCACCTCGACCGCAGCGCGTACATCCTGCTCAGCCGCATCCGGATGGAGGGCATGATGTCCATCGGCCAGCTCAGCGAGGCGTTCGGGCTGGACGTCTCCACTCTCAACCGGCACACCTCGGCGCTGCTGCGCGACGGGCTGGCCGAGCGCATCGCCGATCCCGGGGGCGGGATCGCCCGCAAGTTCCGCCTCACCGAGGAGGGGGAGCGCTTCCTGGAGGCCGAGCGCGCCAGGAACCTCTACGGGCTGGACAAGGTGCTCGCCGGGTGGACGGCCGACGAGGTCGCCGCCTTCGCCGCCTACCTCAAGCGCTTCAACACCGACATCGAACGCCTCGGCGGCCGGCCCTGGCCCCGCCACGGGCGCGGCTCCCCGCAGGACAGCGCCGCCGGAGTGTAGCGCTGACCAGGCGTGTCGTGGTGTGCGGGGCGGGTTGCGGGGTAGCCGGACGGCGTGAGTCAAGACGGGGAACTCGAATTCGGCTTCGCCTTCGAGCAGCGGTACCGGCCGTTGCTCGCCCTGCTCGGCATCAACCCCGGCACCTGCCGGCTGACGCTGACCGATGAACTGCTGCGGGTGCGGTTCGGGCCGTGGCTGGTGTTGTCGCCCCGGGCCAACGTGGCCGGGGCCGAGCTGTCCGGCCCCTTCTCGCCGGTCAAGGCGCTGGGGGTGCGCATGTCGCTGAAGGACGGCGGGCTCACCTTCGGCAGCAGCACGCGGCGCGGGGTCTGTATCCGGTTCCACCGCTCGGTGTCCGGCAGCGAACCGCTCGGCGTGCTGCGCCATCCCGCGCTGACCGTCACCGTCGAGGACCCCGACCGGCTGGCCGGCCTGCTCGCCGAACGGATGCCGTCGCGCGTCCCGCCCGCCTGAGCGGGTGAGCGCTCGCTTGAGCGGGCGGGAGCATGCCTGAGCGGGGGTGCATGCCTGAAGCGGGTGGGCGCATGCCTGAAGCGGGCGTCCGCCGTTTATACGTCTGATGGGCGGGCGGTGGCGGGTGGGGGAGTGGTGGACTGGCCGTTCGGGTGGGCTTCCAAGGGCGGCAGGTAGGGGCCGAAGTGGTCGGCCAGGAGGTCGGCGACGGCCTCGGCGTCGTGAGTTCCATCGACCTCGACCACCCGGATGCCGAGGCGGCGCGCGGATCGTACGGCGTCGCCGGCGACGAGACGGTCCCGTTCGAGCCGGTTGCGCTGCGCCCGCTCGGGGTCGCTGACGTTCTGGTCGAGGGCGCCGGCGCGGGGGAGCACCCTGACCTGGTTCTCGCGGAACGCGTCGGTCGGCACCATCACGACCATCTGCCGGAGCGAGCCGACGATCGGGGCGACCAGCTCGGGACGCAGACCCCAGCCCTCGGCCAGTACGGGACGTCCGGAGGTCAGCCCGCGCAGGTCGTCCAGGGCCCACTCGAAACGGGCCGGGAAGCCGGACAGCGTGTCGGCGGCCATCTCGTCAGGAGTGCTGTTCACCCAGACCGCGTCGGGGTCGGGACCGGTCAGGGGTTCGCCGAGCGAGACCCGCCGGGCGATGCGGCGGGCGTCGTGGCCCCGGGAGTCGTGGTAGTCGTAGTGGTAGGCGGTCAGTCCGTACCGGTGGGCCAGCAGCCGGGCCACGGTGGACTTGCCGGCCCACTGCCCGCCGCCGATCCACAGAGCCCGGCCGAGCGTGCCGAACGGATCCCACACCTCGTTGCTCATGAACACCTTTCCATTGACCTGCGGTCATATCTGGATGGGTATCGACCAAAGCCCAATATCACTATTAGACGCCGCGTGATCATATCTGCTTTGCTCGTGAGCTCCGCCATGAACCGTAATGACGAGCAAGGAACTGACATGCGACACCCCCGCGCCGCCGCCGCGCTGCCCGCGACCGCCCTGGCGATCTCCCTCCTGACGGGCGGCGCCCTCGGCGCAGGCACGGCCTCTGCCGAGACCCCGGCCGCCGTCACGATCCCGGCCGTCGCGACCTCTGCCGTCGCGACCCCTGCCATCGTGACCCCGGCCGCCGTCGAGGCGCAGGTCGGCAAGGAGTTGCGCGCCCTGGAGAAGTCCTTCAAGGGCCGCATCGGCGCGTACGCCCTCGACACGGCCACCGGCAAGACGGTGTCCTACCGCTCCGGCGAGCGTTTCCCCATGTTGTCGACCTTCAAGGCGCCCCTCTGCGCCGCCGTGCTGAAGAAGGCGCGCACCGGCAGCCCCGGCCTGATGGACCGGCTCATCAAGTGGACGAAGGAGGACATGACGCCCAACTCACCGGTCACCGAGAAGCACATCGAGGACGGCCTGACCGTCTCGCAACTGTGCCACGCGGCCATCACCCAGAGCGACGGCACCGCCTCCAACCTGCTACTCAAGCAGATCGGCGGGCCGGCGGGGCTGACCAAGTACTTCCGCACCCTGGGCGACCGCGTCTCCCGCTGGGACCGCTGGCACCCCGAGCTCAACGACTGGACGCCCAAGGAGAAGCGCGACACCACCACGCCCGCCGCCATCGCCCGGGACCTGCGCCTGCTGGCGACCGGGGACGCGCTGCACGCCGATGACCGCAAGCAGTTGCTCGACTGGATGCGCGAGGCCAAGCTCGGCCCCGACCGCATCCCCGCCGGGCTGCCCAAGACCTGGACGATCGCCCACAAGACCGGCACCAACTCCGACGGCTTCGGTGGCGGGAACGACCTGGCCGTCGTCTGGCCGGGCAAGTCCGGCGCGCCCATCATCATGGCGGTCTACACCAACCGCACCCCGGGCCTTCCCACCGACAACAAGACCATCGCCAAGACCGCGACCATCCTGGCCGAAGGACTCGGCAAGCTCTGAGCCCACCCTTGGGCCGGGGCATGCACGCAGGCCCCGGCCCTCAGAGCCCCTCAGCCTTGAAGGCCCCCCAGCCATCTGGGCTGCGGGCCTGGCGGGTGCCCCGGTGGTCAGGGTTGCTGGCCGGCGGTCAGGTCGGCCTCCAGTTCGGCGGCGGTGGCGAGGTCGCCGGCGGCGGCCTCGCGCTCGTCCGGGGTCAGTTCCAGGTCGCCCAGCTCGGCCAGCGCCGCCGCCGCCCCGTCCCGGTCGCCGGTGCGCAGCCGAAGCTCGGCCAGGTACACCAGCGCCGGCAGCCGCTGGGCCGGCGAGGCGTCGGAGTGGCGGGCCAGGCCGATCTCCAGCACGCGGATGCCCGCCGCCTCGTCACCGTGGGAGTCCCCCTGACGGGCGGCGGTGGCCACCACCCGCGCCAGCCGGCCCTCCGACGGGTCCTCCTCCTCGGCCTTGCGCCGGCTGATCCGCAGCCAGTTCCCGCCGGGGTCCACCACCATGAACCCGCCCGTCGTCCCCTGCATGCGCCGTGGCCGGGTCATCCGCGGGATCCCGGAGACCGGCACCTTCCCGAACGCGGCCCGCAAACCGGCCGCGAACGCCTTGTACAACGGTTCGGTGTCGTCCACCACCACGACGATGCTCCCCATCGACTCGGCCGGATCGAACTCGGGCACGCCGAACAGGCCCACCTGGATCCCGCCCCGGCGGACGTCGGCGTAGGGGTTGGGGCGCTCCTGGCGGTAGGTCACCTCGAACCCGAGCGCCTCGTAGAAGGGCAGGACGTCGTCGAGGTGGCGGCAGGGCAGCAGGGGGATGACGGTTTCCGCTCGCATGCAAAACATCGTACAGTGTTCGGAGTATTGATGCGGGAGAATATTCCGATGGAATATGCGGGAAGCGGCGATCCGGCACGCACGATGGCCCTGCTCTGGGACGGGCTGCCGGCTCCGCGGCGCGGCCCCCGGCAGCGGCTGGAGCTGCCGCGCATCGTGGACGCCGCCATCGCCGAGGCCGACAGCGCCGGTCCGGCCGCGCTGTCGATGCGCACGCTCGCCAGGACGCTCGGCGTCGGCACCGCGTCGCTGTACACGTACGTGCCCGGCAAGGCCGAACTGCTGGAGCTGATGGTCGACCGGGTGGTGGGCAGGCAGCCCCTGCCCGGCGCGGACGCCGGGTGGCGGGCGGGGCTGCGCGAGATCGCCTGCTCCGACCTGGCCGCCTACCGGGCCCATCCGTGGCTGCTGCAGGTGGCCACGTCGCGGACCGTGTTCGGGCCGAACGTCCTGCGCCGGTACGAGGCCACGCTGACCCTGCTCGACGGGCACGGCCTGGCCCCCGGCGACCTGGTGAAGTGCGCGGCGGCCGTGGAGTCGTACACCCGGGGCGCGGCCTCGGCCGTCGTGGAGGCGGAGCAGGCGCCCGCGCAGACCGGCACCAGCGACGACGAGTGGTGGGAGCGGCGGGTCCCGTTCCTGGAGGAGCGCATGGACGGGCGGTTCCCGCTGCTTGGGGCCCTGGGCGGCGCGGGGGCGTTCGCGGTGTCGGACATGGCGGCGCCGTACCTTCCGCGGCGGGCCCTCGATCGTTTCCTCTTCGGCCTTGACCTGTTGCTGGACTCCATCGGCCAGCGCATCGCCGGCACGTAATCCGGCGGCGGTCCTCCGGCGAATCACCTGAACGGCGACAGAGCCGGCCGGGGGATGGAGTGCGACGATGACCGTGGACGACCGCTTCGGGCACGATCTCGGGGAGGAACGCAGGAATCGGGTGGCCGGCACCTTCAGCGAGGCCGTGACCGATCCGGTCTCGGACTGGGCGACCGATTTCTCCCACGTCGATCCGGCGTGGGCGGCGGATCCGTACCCGATCCAGGATGATCTGCGGCGGCGCTGCCCGATCGCGCACACCGAGCGGTTCGGCGGCGTGTGGTTGCCGACGCGGTACGAGGACGTGGCGGCGGTCGCCTACGACACCGAGCGTTTCTCCTCCCGGGCGATCATCGTCAGCAACAACAAGCCGCCGCTCGACCTGGCCCCGGCGGGCGACGCCCCGCCCATCACCTCCGACCCGCCGTTCCACCACGACGCCCGCAGGCTGCTGCTGCCGGCGTTCACCAAGAGCGCGGTGGCCAAACGGGAGGAGGCGACGCGGGCGTTCTGTCATGAGCTGATCGACTCTTTCGAGGGGCGGGACGTCGTGGACGCGGCGTCCGAGTACGCCCAGCACATTCCGACGCGGGTGATCGCCGATATGCTCGGCCTGCCGCCCGGCGACGGCCCCCGCTTCCGGGTGTTCGTGGAGAACGTCCTCGAAAGCGCCGGACGGCCGCCCGAGGAACGCATCGCACACTTCGACGAACTGTCCGACTACCTCGTCGCGCAGATCCACGACCACCTCGCCAGGCCGCGCGACGACCTGACCACGTACCTCATCAACGCCGAACTCCACGGCGCGAAGCTGGACCCCGTGCACCTGGTGGGCACGATGATGTTGCTGCTCATCGCGGGCATCGACACCTCGTGGAGCGCGATCGGGGCGTCGTTGTGGCATCTGGCCAGGACTCCGGCCGACCGGGAGCGGCTGGTGGCCGAGCCGGAGCTGCTGCCGACCGCGATGGAGGAACTCCTGCGCGCCTACGCGCCGGTCACCATGGCCCGGCTGGTCAAGGAGGACATGCGCTGGAACGGCGTGGACATGAGGGCCGACGACTGGATCCTGCTGTCCTTCCCCGCCGCCAACCGCGACCCGGCCCAGTTCGACCGCGCGGACGAGGTGATCATCGACCGCGAGGTCAACCGGCACGCCGCCTTCGGTCTCGGCGTCCACCGCTGCGTCGGCTCGCACCTGGCCCGCATGGAGCTCCGGGTCGCCCTGGAGGTCTGGCTGGCCCGCGTCCCCGCCTTCGCCCTGGCGGACCCGGCGGCGGTGACGTGGGCCGCCGGCCAGGTACGCGGCCCCCGTACCCTCCCCTTGCGGATCCTCTGAGCGATCCGCGGGTATGGCAGTCCCCAACCGACCGGAGGGAGTCTCCGATGAAGTTGCGCATCGACCCGGAACGCTGCCAGGGCCACGGCCGCTGCTACGACCTGGCCCCCGGCGTCTTCACCGCCGACGACGAAGGCTACGGGCAGGTGATCGGCGACGGCACGGTGCCCCAGGACCAGGAACACCCCGCCCGCCTGGCGGTGTCCAACTGCCCGGAACGCGCCATCGACCCCCTCTAAATCCCTCATGCCGGCGGCCACGGCGCGAAGGCGTTGGTCACGCCGCCGAGCGCCGGCGCCAGCTCGGGATGGTGGCGCACCAGCACCTCGACCATGCCGGTCCGGTCGATCCAGTCCAGCCCTTCCGGACTGTAGATCTCCGGCGTGTACAGATCGGTGAAGAACGGGTCGCTCTTGAGCCGGCGGGAGGCCATCAGCACGAAGAGGCGGAAGGCGCTGTCGGACATCCCGAAACCCCGCGGCTTGGGCTCGGCCAGCAGCCCGACGGTGACGTCCACCCGTTCGGGATCGCCGTCGTAGACCTCCTCCAGCTCGCGCGCCGTCCCGGAATCGCCGGCCATCCCCGTGAACCCGGTCACCGGCCGCATGCCGAGCGCGCGGCGGAAGTCGTTGTAGCGGGGGACGCCGCGCTCGCGGTCGCGCAGGATGTCCAGGGTGCCGACGTCGATGCGCTCGCCGTTGACGCGGACCAGGTCACGCATGGCGTTGGGGTGGTTGTGCAGGGTCAGCGCCCCGGGATTCATGACGCCGAAGGAGTAGAGCCAGTCGGGCATGGCGTGCCGCCGGGTGGCGTCACGGGTGTGCCGCCCCTGGATGGTCATCAGCTCCTCGGTGGCGATCAGCGACCCGTCCCGGTACGAGCGGACCGGGTAGTCGTCGCGGATCAGCGGATGCATCCGGTAGGAGGTGACGAACTCCTCCGTCATCGAGAACTGGGCGCCGTGGTGGTCCATCGGCGAGCCCAGGATGCCCGACAACACCTCGCCGTCCCCGATCCGGCCACGCCGGCGGCGGAATCCGGGGCCGAGCAGCCCGGCCCAGTTGACGTTCATGCCCACGCGCACGGCCGTGTTGTCCAGGATGCCCGGGGTCCACTCCACGGTGTGGATCTTGGCCATGACGGCGGCGTTGACCAGGCGGGCGGTCTGGAAGAGCCGCTCGTCGTCCCAGGAGGGGTAGGCCGCGCGCAACATGTCGCAGATCGCGTTGTGCTCCTTGACGAACAGGGTGTGCATGAGCGCCAGGCCCACCCAGTAGTTGTCGTTGAACCCGGTCAGGTCGATCCCGGCCAGGCTCGGGTCGTTCTCCTGCGGCAGCAGCCCGTCCCGGAGGATCATCCGGCCGTCCTCGCCGGTCCGCAACGACCGGCAGCGCCGCTCGGAGCTGCCGTAGAGCTGCGAGCCGTCCCACCAGTGCGTGACGATGTTCTCGTACGTCGGCGGGGCGCCCGGCGCGGTCGCGGGCGTGGGGTCGAGCCGGCTGCGGCGCACCCGCATCATCGGCTCGTGCCACGGGTCGCCGTCGGCGATCGGCACCTTGATGGGCCCGGCCCGGTGGTTGTCGCCGTGGCTGAACCAGTCGTGGTTCTGGAACTGCACCCACGCGGCGGCCAGCATGTTGAGCGACTCCGCCGGCACGAACTCGCGCCTGACCAGCAGCCGGTTGGCCACCTCGCGGGGGTTGGGCGACAGCAGGCCCTCCGGGTCGGGGTGGGCCATCTCCAGCGGGGCGTTGCGGTCGAAGCGCGTGCCCGCCCGGCCCATGGCGACGTCGCCCGGGTCGTAGCCGGACCCGTCGTAGCTGCGGTGACACGGCCTGCCGGGTGACGGGGTGCGTCCCGGCTCGCCGCCCGCCGCGTAGGTGTCGTGGAGGTTGCGCCGGC
This sequence comes from Nonomuraea sp. NPDC050404, assembly GCF_040655495.1. Taxonomy (NCBI): domain Bacteria; kingdom Bacillati; phylum Actinomycetota; class Actinomycetes; order Streptosporangiales; family Streptosporangiaceae; genus Nonomuraea; species Nonomuraea sp. NPDC050404. Next base: position 378,242 of record NZ_JBFAKB010000011.1, on the reverse strand, counting down.
GCATCCGCCGGCGGATCCCGGCCAGCGCCAGCATCTGGAGCAGGGTCGGGAGCTCGTACCATTCCCTCTTCGCCCAGGTCATGACCTTCCGTTCTTCACAACGAGTAATCTGTTGACTACTCTTGGTCGTACCCTTGAACGGAGATGGGCATGCCGGGAGGCACTTCTTGACCCTCGTGCGCGAAGCCGTCCGGGACGTGGCCCGCTCCCACGGCGTGACCTCGGTCTTCGGCAATCCGGGCTCGGCCGAGTTGCCGATGCTCGACCGGTTCCCGGCGGACCTGCGCGTCCACCAGGGCATCAAGAAGCTGCTGGACCCGCTGGGCATCCTCAATCCCGGCAAGGTCCTGCCGGGATGACACCGAATCCGAGGGAATCCATGTCACCCCAGATCCCGCATGCGACCCCGATCCCGCACGCGACCCTGCCGGAGAGCCTGCGCTTCTCCCTGCTCTACTCACTTCCCATGATCGTCCGCGGCGCCTTCATCAGCCGGCCCGCGATGGCGCGATGGCTGGCCGCCCTCGACACGCAGGCCAGGGCGCAGCGCTTCTGCATGCGGCTGCGGGTCCGCTACGGCGGCCGGTCCGTCTACTTGCGGGGCCCGACGGGCAAGGCGCTCCTGGTCCTGGCCCAGGACGATGTCAAGCGGGTGCTGACCGCGCCGGAAGCGGAGTTCATGGTCGCCACGAAGGAGAAGCGCAAGGGTCTGGCGACCGTCCAGCCCGACAGCCTGCTGCTCTCGCGCGGAGAGCTGCGCGAGGACCGGCGCCGCTTCAACGAGGCAATCCTCCAGCCGGGAAAGGTGCCGCACGACCTGGGGGCGCGCGTGCGGCAGGTGGTGACGGAGGAACTGCGGGACGTCCTCGGGAACGGCCCCGACATCGTGAACTGGGAACGGCTGAGCGTCCCCTACGACCGGGCGGTCCTGCGGCTGCTGTTCGGTGACGCGGCCCGCGACGACCTGCGGATCCTGGCCACCATCCGCGCGCTGCTCGGCGAGGCCAACTGGCTGGGGCTGCGCCCGTGGCGCAACGGGATCGTCCGCTCGCGCCGCCGCGTCCTGACGGCCGAGATCGATCGGTACGTGGCGGCGGCGGCCGAGGGCAGCCTGATGGGGCTGTTCGCCGGGGCGTACCAGAGCGAGCGGACCTGCCCGGCGGGGCAGGTCCCGCACTGGCTGCTGGCCCTGGGCGGGATCGGCGCCGTGCTGGTCACGCCCGCCCTGGCGCTGCTCGCCGGGCATCCGGAACACGCGGCCAGGGCACGCGCGGAGGCGGACGCCGACGGGGACGGCCTGGAGTTCCTGAGCGCCTGCGTGAGCGAGACCGCGCGGTTGTGGCCGCTCGTCCCCACCCTGCTCCGGCACGTGCCCTCAGACACCCCCTGGCACGGGACCCGGCTCCCCGCCGGGACCAGCGTCATGATCCCGCTGTCCCTGCACCAGCGCAATCCGCAGATCGACCACGCCGACGCCTTCACCCCCGACGCGTGGCTGGACGGGCGGGCGGCGGCGGACTGGTGGATCGCCCCGTTCTCGCTGGGTCCCGGCCGCTGCCCCGGAGCCGAGCTGGGCACCCAGGTCCTGGCCACGGTCCTGGCCACGCTGCTGCGCCAGTACGACTTCACGCCGGCCAGCCCGAAACTCCACCCGGGTGCCCCGCTGCCCAAGACCCTGGACTCCTTCTCCCTGCGGCTGCGCGTCCGGCCCCGCGCGGAGCCGGCGACGTGATCAGGCCGCCAGCTCGTTCCATGGGTACGGCGGGGCCGAGGCGAAGAAGCGCAGCAGCCCCAGCAGCCGGCCGGCCGGCGGGGCGCTCCAGTGGCGTTCACCCGGTCGCGGGGCCGGGTCCGGCAGACGTCCGAGTGCCCAGATGAGATGGAACCACAACACGCGGGCCTCCCACGCCGGCGCGTCCGCGGCGATGCCTTCCCGGCGGTAGCCGTCGAGCATGGCGGGGACGCCGGTCAGGGGTATCTTGGCGAAGTCGGCGGCAGGATCGGCCCACGCGGCGTCGCCCCAGTCCACAATCCCGCCGAGCCGGGACGCCCGCGGGGAGACGAGCAGGTTCTGCGGCGCGACGTCGCCGTGGATCAGCACCCGGGGCGCATCCTCCGGCAGGTGCGCCGAGAGCCGGTCGAAGCAGCGGATGAGCCAGCGGGCCGCCTCGCGGTCGATCCAGCCGTCCCCGGCCAGGCGTTCGGTGAACGCCCACGGGTCCGCCTCGCCGTCGTCCACCGGGACCTCGGGAAGGGCGGGCGCCGGCAGCCGGTGCAGCTTGGCCAGCTCCCGCCCCACCTGGCGCAGGACGCGGTCGGTGCCGGTGGCGGGCAGGTCGAGACGGGCGAGATCCACCCCTTCCGCCCGGGTGAGGACCATGTAGGGCACCTCCACCACCGAACAGCCGGCGTCGAAGGCGACGATCTCCGGCGTGCGCACGCCCGCGCGCAGCGCCACGGGGATGACCGCGGCCTCCTTGACCAGGTCGGCGAGGAACTCCTGCGTCCGGGGGATGCGCAGGACCAGGTCGTCGCCGAGCAGGAAGGAACGGTTGGCGACCCCGTGGGGAAGGGGCCGCAGCCGCGCGGCGGTGCTGCCGTGCCGTTCGGCGATGGCGGCCAGCGTTTCGTCGCTCGTCACGTATTCCGGCATGATCGAGCATGCTGACACGGCCGGCCGGGACCTGTCTCGTCCTTTTCCGCTCTCGCCCTTCTCCGGATATCGGCCGTTGACACCCCGGGCGGCCGCTGTTTGACTCGGCCCGGTGTCAGCGAGATCATCGGCCGCCCTGCTCCCGCGCGAGCCGGGCGTCTACCGGTTCCGCGACCGGCACGGCCGGATCCTCTACCTGGGGCGCGCCACGGACTTACGCAGCCGGGTGCGCTCCTACTGGGGCGACCTGCGCGACCGCCGGCACCTGGCCGGCATGGTCGCCAGGATCGCGCGGGTCGAGGCGGTGGCGTGCGGCTCGGTTCACGAGGCCGCGTGGCTGGAGCGCAACCTGCTCGAAGCCCGTCTGCCCGCCTGGAACCGCAGCGTCGGCGGCGCGGAGACGTGCAATTACCTCGTGGTCGACACGCGGCCACGCACCGCCGGGGTGCGCACGAGTCACACCGCACGGTTCGACGGGGTCACCTGCTTCGGCCCCTACCTCGGTGGTGCGAGGGCACGGCAGGCGGTCTCGGGGCTGCACCGGGCCTTTCCGCTGGCGTACACGCGGGACGGGCTCAGCGCCGCCGAACGCGACATCGCGACCAGGCGCGGCATCGGCCCGCCGGACAGGCCCCGGCTGGCCGCGGCCGTCGTCTCGGCCCTCGACGGGACGGGCACCGGGGCGGCGCGCGAGGCGCTGACCCAGGCGCGCGACCGTGCCGCGGCGGCGCTGGGCTTCGAGCTGGCCGCCCGGATCCAGGAGGAGCTGGCCGCGGCGCTGAGCCGCGTCTGAGCGCGCGGCTTGGATTCGCTATATTTAGTAAATGCTGAATCTGAGTGTGGACGGGTGCGAGCTGCGGTACGACGACAGTGGTGGTGACGGCGTCCCGGTGGTGTTCTCGCACGGAGCCGGGGCCGACCACGTGATGTTCGACGCCCAGCGGGACCACCTGCGCGTGCTCGGACACCGGGTCGTCACCTGGGACCTGCGCGGCCACGGGCTCTCCCGCCCGGCCGGCGCGCCGTTCACCGCCGAGCGGGCGATCGCCGACCTGCGCGCCGTCATCGGGAGCCTGGGGCTCGACCGGCCGGTACTGGTGGGACAGTCGCTGGGCGGCAATCTGAGCCAGGCCCTGGTCCGGCGGTCGCCCGGACTGTGCAGGGCGCTGGTGGTCATCGGCTCGACCTGGAACACCGCGCCCCTGTCCGTCAGGGAACGCCTGCTGCTGAAGGCCGCGGCCCCCTCCCTGTCGATGCTCCCTTCCGGGCGGCTGCCGGGGCTGATGGCCGGCGCCTCGGCGGTGACCCCGGCGGCCCGGGAGGACGCGCGCCGGGCGTTCTCGCAGCTCAGCAAGGCGGAATTCGTGCAGGTGTGGCGGGCTACCGTGGAGTTCCTCGACCCTGATCCCGGTTATCGCACGCCGGTGCCGCTCTGCCTGATCCGGGGAGAGCGGGACCGTACCGGCAACATCGCCACGGCCATGCCGAGGTGGGCCGCCGCCGAAGGCGTCGAGGAGGTCGTCGTGCCCGGGGCCGGGCACATCGCCAATCAGGACGCGCCCGAGGCGGTCAACGCCGCGATCGAGACGTTCCTCCGTACAAGGGGGGCGCTGTGAACGCGGAGCGGCGGCGCGCGTTCGTCACCTCGGTGGGTGATCTGCTCGCCTCGTGGCACCTGCCGCACGCCACCGGCCGCGTCTACGGGCTGCTGCTGATCACCGAACGGCCGTGCACCCTCGACGACATCGCCGCCGAACTGGGGCTGAGCAAGGGGGCGGTGAGCACGGCGGTGCGGCAACTCGACTCCTGGGGGCTGGCCGGGGTGATCCCGCAGCCCGGCAGCCGCCGGCTGCTGGTGGAGGCGGCGGGCGGGCTGGAGACCCTGCTGGAGGCGAGCCACGCCCGTGCCAGGAAGCTCATCGCCGCACTGCGTTCCGGTGAGAACCTGGTCGATCCCGGTCCGGCCCGGGAGCGCCTGGACGACGTGATCGGCCTGTTCGAGGGGTACGTGGACGTGGGCGAGGACCTCCTGCGCCGACGCCGGGGCTGACCTCCGGCCGACTGCTCCCGGCAAGGAAGGCCCGCCTCCGTGCCGCCCGCATGCCGCCTGGATACCGCCTGCGTGCCGCCCCGGGCGGTTCAGGACCGGCTCGCGGTCTCCTCAGGAGTGCGGAGCCTGGCCATGACGCGGTCGAGGGCGGCCAGGTCGCCGGGGTCCAGGGCGAGCAGGGAGCGCGGCGGGCGGGCCAGGATGCGCTCGGCCTCCTCGGCGGCGGCCGCGCCCGCCGGGGTGAGGGCGACGATCTTGCTGCGGCGGTCGCCGGGGGAGACGCTGCGGGTCACGTAGCCGCGCTGCTCCAGGTCGTCGACCATCAGCGTGGTGTACGGCTTGTCGGTGGACAGGTCGGCGGTCAGCTCCCGCATGGTCATCGGCCCCGCGAGCAGCCGGCGCAGCGCCTTGACCCGGAAGAAGCTCATGCCGAGCGTCTCGGCCACCTCCTTGCGGCGGTCCTCCTGCCGCAGGACGAGGTCGTACATGGCGGCCCAGACACGGGCCACCGCCTCCCGGTCGGGGGTGTCGCTCATGTAGTGGCCTCCGCCATTCTGTCGGGAGCGTGGGCGAGCCGTTCGGCGGTACGGGCGGCGCTGCGCCGGGCCCGGCCGGTCGTGGTCAGGATACCGAGCAGCAGAATCGCCAGCCCGCAACCGGCGATGATCCACCAGCCGATGTGGCTGGCCGCGGGGAACCCGGTGGCGAACGGGCCGGCCACCGCCGAGGTGACCAGCGCGCCGATGACCGCGACGCCGAGCGACTGGCCGATCTGGCGGCTGGTGGAGGCCACCGCCGCGGCCACGCCGGCCTGGCTGCGCGGCATGCCGGACACGGCGGTGTTGGTGATCGGCGCGTTCACCATGCCGAAGCCCAGCCCGAACAGCACGTACGCGGCCATCAGCCGCCAGAGCGGCGTGTCCGCCGACAGCCCCGTCATGATCAGGCCGCTGACCGCCATGGCGGACCCGGCCACGAGCAGCGGCACCCGGGTTCCCGCGTTCCCGACGATCCGGCCGGACAGCGGCCCGCAGAGCACGGTCAGCGCGGCCATGGGCAGCGTGTAGAGGCCGGCGTGCAGGGCGGACAGGCCCAGCACGTCCTGCAGATACAGGGTGTTGACGAACAGGAAGCCGCCCAGCGCGGCGAAGGCGCACACGGCGATGACGGTGGCCCCCGCGAACGGCGTGCTGCGGAAGAAACGCAGCTCGATCAGGGGTTCGGCGCGGCGCAGCTCGTACGGCACCAGGCAGGCCAGCGCCAGCGCCGCGACCGCGAAGCAGCCCAGCGTCAGCGGCGACCCCCAACCGGCGGCCGGCGCCTCGATGAAGCCGTACGTCAGGGTGGCCAGCAGCACGATGACCAGCACCTGCCCGGCCGGATCCACCCGGCGCGGGCGCGGCGCGCGAGACTCCGGCACGAACAGCGCGCACAACACGAACGCGGCCAGCCCCACCGGCAGGTTGATCCAGAAGATCGCCTGCCAGCCGGCCGAGTCCACCAGCGCGCCCCCGACCAGCGGGCCCAGCGCCATGCTGATGCCGACGACGCCGCCCCACACGCCGATGGCCCGCGCCCGCTCGCGCGGCTCGGTGAAGGTGTTCGTGATGATCGACATGGCGACGGGGTTGAGCATGGAGCCGCCCACGGCCTGCAGCGCCCGTGCCGCGATCAGCCAGCCCAGGCTGGGTGCGAGCGAGCACATGAGCGAGCCGAGCGTGAACAGCGCCAGCCCCGTCTGGAACGTGCGGCGGCGGCCGACCCGGTCGCCGGTCGAGCCGGCCAGCATGAGCAGGCTCGCCAGCACCACCGTGTAGGCGTCGATGATCCACTGCAAGCCGGAGACGGAGGCGTTCAGGTCGCGGCGGATGGCGGGCAGCGCGACGTTCACGATCGTGTTGTCCAGGCCGACGATGAACAGGCTCATGCAGCAGATGGCCAGGATGAGCATCCGCCGGCGGCGACTCGGCGCGGGGGCGACGGGCAGGGGGCCGGTTGTAGACATATAACTATTATATTCGCATAACTAAATACTCCGTCATAGGGGCGGCAGAATGTCCCGGTCGAAGATGTCGATCGGCAGGTAGAGCGTCACCGTCGGGTTGGGGATAGTCACGATGCAGCTCACCCGGATCTCCACCGGGGCCACGCTCAGGATGACGTACGCCTGCTCGCCGCTGTAGCCCAGCCCCATCAGGTAGTCCACGGCCCGGCGCGCCGCCTCGCGGGCGGCGAAGCTCGCGTCCTGGTGGCCCTGCTCGTCGCCGTCGAAGCAGAAGCCGTTGAACCCCAGGTACCGGTCCGCGCCGAACTGGGCGACGATCGGCGCCGGCCGGACGACGGGGGTGGTGATCCGGTGGCGGGCCATGCCGTCCTCGATCACCCGCAGGCGCAGCCATGTCCGGCCGTCCATCTCCATGGCGTTGAAGCTGCACTCGCCGTCGCCGGCCGACAGGTGGTGGTCGCCGAGCGACAGCAGGCCGCCCGCCACGAAGACCGGGAAGTAGACCTTCGCACCCGCGCCCAGCTTGTTGATGTCCAGGTTGCCGCCGTTCTCCCTGGGCGGCTGGGTGCGCGCCGCCACCCGTGCGGCCTCCTCGCCCAGGCCGCGCAGCAGCGCGTTGCGGGGGTCGGGCGGGAAGGCGCGGCCGTCGGCGTACAGCGGGCGCTCCCGCTCGTGCCAGCGCCGCATCAGCTCGAAGGACGGGGCGACGCCGATCGTGCCCACGTGCGGCTGGGCGGGGATCCGGACGCCGGGGATCTGCGGCGACTCGGCCATGCCGCCCCTGGCGTACCAGGTCGAGCGGTAACCGTCGGGGAAGATCTCGCCGAGCAGGCCGGGCGTGCCGGGCAGGATGTTGGAGAAGGCGACGCCGCTGAGCGGCTCGACGCCCAGCACCTCGGCCACCAGGACGTCGCCCGGCCGCGCGCCGTTGACGTGCACCGGGCCGGTCAGGGGGTGCATGCGCGACAGGTCGACGCGGCGCAGTTCGTCCAGGCCGGCGTCGTCGTGGATCTGGTAGTCGTCGTACGCGGCCGATTCCAGGATCACCTCGTCGCCGGGGTCCACCGTGATCGCGGGCGGGATCTCGGGGTGCCAGCGGTTGTGCCCGATCTCCGGCTGGGCCGCGAGGGGCACGCCGACCCGGCAGGCGAGGCGGGGCACGTTCAGGTAGCGGTCGGTGAAGCGGGACAGCGGTTCGACGTTCATGCTGCTCCAGAGGCGTGAGGGATCACCGCCTCCGACGGTAGGCGGCGACCCCCTGATCACGCATCCGATGAGCGACGGGAGTGAACGGCCCCGTTCGCTACATATGTCGTAAGGCCGAGAGCTTACGTGCCGGTCGCGAGCCAGGCCAGGGCCGCCGTGACCAGGGTCTCGACGCCGGTGGGCAGCGTGGGGAAGATCACCGGGGCGAAGGCGGGGGAGTGGTTGCCCGGCACGTCCTCCGTCAGGCGGCCCTCGCGCCCGGCCCGTTCGTGAAGCTCCGCGTCGGTGCAGCCCAGGCCCCAGAAGACCGAGGGCGCCCCGGCGGAGTCGCCGATGAGGCCGAAGTCCTCGCTGCCCATCAGCGGCTCCATGTCCGTCACCCGGCCGTCACCCAGACGGGCGGCGAGGGTCTGACGGACGCGGGCGGTGGCCTCCGGCTCGTTGACGGTCAGCGGGAACGCGTTCAAAGTGCGCAGCTCGGGCGGGCGCGGCGCGCCCGACGCCTCGGCCTCGGCCCGCACCACGCGCTCCACGCCGTCCAGCAGCCTGCGCCGGACCTCGGGCGAGAACGAGCGCAGGTTGACGGTGATGGTCGCCTCGTCGGCGATGACGTTCTCCTTGTGACCCGCGTGGATCTGGGCCACGGTCAGCACGGCGCGCTCGAACGGCGACACCTCGCGCGACACGACGGTCTGCAGCCGCATGACGGTGGCGGCGGCCAGCACCACCGGATCCACCGTGCGCTCGGGCTGGGAGCCGTGGCCGCCCCTGCCGAACAGGCGGATCTCAAGGCTGTCGGCGGCGGCCAGCACCTCGCCGGGGCTGATGAGCACCGTGCCCGCCGGCTGCGGGAAGACGTGCTGGCCGAGCACCACGTCGGGGCGGCCGATCAGGTCGGACAGCCCGTCCTCCACCATGGCCCGAGCGCCGCCCGCGACCTCCTCCGCCGGCTGGAACAGCGCCACCAGCGTGCCCTGCCAGCCCGCGCGCCCGCCGGCCAGCGCCCCGGCCGCGCCCACCAGGCACGTCACGTGCATGTCGTGGCCGCAGGCGTGCATGAGGGGGACGCGCCTGCCCTCGGCGTCCCGCGTGGTGGCGGTGCTCGCGTACGGCAGGCCGGTCGCCTCGGCCACCGGCAGCGCGTCCATGTCGGCGCGCAGCACCACGGTCGGCCCGTCGCCGTTGCGCAGCACGCCCACGACGCCCGTGCCCCCGACCCCGGTGCGCACCTCGAACCCGGCCGCGCGCAGCCGGTCGGCCGCGATGCCCGCCGTGCGTTCCTCCTGGAAGGACAGCTCGGGGTGCCGGTGCAGGTCACGGTAGAGGTCGGCGAGCTCGCCGTAGGCGGCGTCGTCGAGCCCGTTCATGATGGAGTCGGTCAAAGCGGTCATGCGGCTGCCCGTTCCAGTTCGGTGATCTCTGCGGCGAGTGTACGGCGCGCGTCCTCGGCCTGCCCGGACGTGGGCGGCGTCCGGGGGAATCCCTCGGGCAGCCTGGCCAGCACGGCGGAGTAGAGTGCCGTGCGGCGCGGGGTCCTGGCGGCCTGCGGGAGCCGGAACAGGGCCGTCACCAGGCGGTCCACGCTGCCGGTGTCGAAGACCGACTCCCACGCCTGCCGCTCGGGCCCGGTCGCCGTGAGCGGGGCGGGTTCGGCGCGGGCCGCGCGGGTGGCGGCCTCGTCCACGGCCGGCGCCCCGTCCGGCCCGTCGGCCAGCACGACGCCGTACGTGCGCGCCGCCGCCTCCCGCGTGACCACGCCGCGTTCCACGTCGCGCCGCACCGCCTCGGGATCCCGGGTGAAGGGGTCGCCGTAGCCGCCCGCGCCCGAGGTCAGCAGGGTGACGACGTCGCCGGGGGACAGCGGCAGCACGTCGATCTTGTAGTGCCGGCGCTCGTGCGGCGTGCCCCGGTTGACGATCAGCTCGGTGGGCGCGCCGGGACCCCCGCCGCGCACCCCCCAGGGGCGGAAGCACATCCGCTCCAGCCCCCTGGCCAGCAGCTTCGACCCCTCCCCGAGTACACGGAAGGTGAGCTCAAGCCCGCAGCCGCCGCGCCACCGTCCCGCGCCGCCCGAGTCGGGACGCAGCCGGTAGGCCAGGATCTGGGCGCCGATCTCGGTCTCCACGGTCTCGACCGGGTTGTTGGACAGGTTCGAGATGCCGCTGTCGCGGCCGTCCACGCCGTCGGCGCCCTCGCGCGCCCCCGTACCGCCCACCATGGGTTCCAGCACCTGGACGTTCTGCCGCGCGCCGCGCTGCTCGGCCACCACGACCGGCACCACCAGGCCGCTGGAGGCGGCGGGCAGCACGTGCGGGGCGGCCAGCCCGAGCGCGCCGCCGACCGCGTCGTTGACCCGGTTGGCCGAGGCGTGCCGCACCCCCACGGCAGCCGGCGACACCGGGTTGACCAGCGAACCCTCCGGGGTGGTGACGCTGATCGGCGCGATGAGGCCCGCGTTGAGCGCGATGCCCGGGTCGAGCGTGCAGATCAGCGCCAGCACCCGCGTGGTGATCCAGGCGTGCGGACGTCCCAGCGTCGCGATGTTGAACGCCGCCGCCACCTGCGGATCCGTGCCCGTGAAGTCCAGGTGCAGCGAGCCGCCCGACAGGGTCGCGGTGACCGACAGCCGCACCGGGATGCCGGACACCGCGTCGTCGTCCAGGTAGTCCACGAACCGGTGCGTGCCGTCCCCCAGGCTCGCCAGCGCGGCCCTGGCCCGGTCGGCGGTGTAGGCGACCAGGTCGTCCTGGGCCGCCAGCACCGTACGCACGCCGTGCTGGGCGATGACCCCGGCCAGCCGCTCACGCCCGGTGCGCAGGGCGGCGCGCATCGCCCGGATGTCGCCCTCGTTCGCCTCGGGCGTGCGGCTGTTGGCCGCGATCAGCGCCTCCACGTCCCGTACGGGCACGCCGGCGCGCACCAGCTTCACCGGCGGGATCTGCAGGCCCTCCTGGAAGATCTCGTCGTTGACCGGCGACAGGCTGCTCGGCACCCGGCCGCCGATGTCGGAGCAGTGGATGAACGCCCAGCCGTAGCCGATCAGCTCGCCCTCGTGGAAGTACGGCTCGATGAGCTGGATGTCGGTCAGGTGCGTGGCCAGCCCGCCCGACCGGTACGGGTCGTTCGTGATGATCACGTCACCCGGCTCCAGCGGGCCCGCGGCCTCGACGGCGGTCAGCACGTTCAGCCCGACGAACCCGGAGACGCCCATGCCGCCCGGGTAGGCGGCGAAGCCGCCGTCGAGGCCGGCGAAGGCGCAGCAGAAGTCCGCGGTCTCCTTGACGTACAGGGACCGGCTCGTGCGCTGCAGGGTCAGGCACATCTCCTCGGTCATGGCCGTCAGCCGGTTGCCGACGATCTCCAAGGTGACGGGGTCGAGCCGCACGTTCACGCCTTTCTGAGGTGGAGGTTTCCGGCGCGGTCCACGTCGCCGGACCAGCCGGGCGGCACGACCACGGTGGTGTCGTCCTGCTCGACGATCGCCGGGCCGGTGAGCGTGTCGCCCACGCCCAGCGCCGTACGCTCGTGCACGGCGGCGTCGTGCCATGCGCCCGCCAGCAGGACGGGGCGGCGGGCGGCCGGGGCGGGCCGGCCGGTGCCCGGGGGGACGGCGGCGGGCGGCAGTTCGGCCACCGGGCTCACCACGCCCAGCCGGGCGGTGCCCAGTTCGATGGGGGCCCGCCGGTCGCGGAAGCCGTAGAGGCGCTCGTGCTCGGCGTGGAACGCCTCGGCGATCGTCTCCGCGTTGAGGTCCGTGCCGGCGGGCAGGGGGACGCGCAGTTCGTACGCCTGGCCCGCGTAGCGCATGTCGGCCGCCACGGACAACCGGACCGGGTCCGCCGGGTCGTGCGCGCCGCCGTGTTGTCCGGCGAGCCAGTCGTGTGCCTGCTCCGACAGCTCGGCCAGTACCCCGGCGAGGCGGGCGGCACCGGCGTCGTCCAGGGTGCGGCGCAGGCTGCGGGCGAAGTCGCGGCGCAGGTCCGCGCCCGCCGCGCCCAGCGCGCAGAACGTGGCGGCCGTCGGCGGCACCACGATGTGCGCCACGCCGACCTCCTCGGCCAGCATGGCGGCGTGGGTCGGGCCCGCGCCGCCGAACGGGACGAGCGTGAAACGCCGGGGGTCGAGGCCGCGCTGCGCCATGATCTTCTGCAGCTCGGTCGCCATGCCCGCGGTCGCCACCCGCAACGCGCCCGCCGCGACCTCCTCTGCGCCCGCCGCGAGTTCCTCTGCGTCCCCACCCGATGCGGCGCCTCCACCCGATGCGGCGCCTCCACCCGATGCGGCGCTCCTGTCCGGTGTGGCGTCCCCTGCCGGGGTGGCGTGCTCGCCCAGGGCGATTCCGGACAGGGCCTTGGCGGAGGCGGTGGCGTCCAGCCGCATCCGGCCGCCCAGGAACGTCGCCGGGTCGATCAGCCCCGTCACCAGGTAACAGTCGGTGACCGTCGGCCGGTCGCCGCCCCGCCCGTACGCCACGGGCCCGGGATCGGCGCCCGCGCTAGTCGGCCCGACCTTGAGCACCCCGTGCCCGTCCGCCCAGACGACGGAGCCGCCGCCCGCCCCGATCGCGTTCACCGCGACCACGGGCAGGATCAGCGGCAGCCCGCCCACGGTGGTGTGCGTGGCCAGTTCCGGCGTGCCGCCCACCGTCACCGCGATGTCGCTGCTGGTGCCGCCCATGTCGAAGGTGATGATGCCCGCGATGTCCGACTCGCGGGCCAGCCGCGCCGCCGCGGCCACCCCGGCGGCCGGGCCCGACAGCACGGTCTCGATCGGCCGCTCGGCCGCCGAGCGCAGGCTCATCGAGCCGCCGTTGGACGCGCTGATGAAGATGGGCGCCGACACCCCGAGCCCGCGCACGCGCCGCTCCAGCCGGGCGAAGTAGTCGTCCATCAGGGGCTGGATGTAGGCGTTCAAGCAGGCCACCAGGGCGCGCTCGTACTCGCGCACCTCCGGCCAGACCGTCGCCGAGGCGGTCACCGGCAGGCCGGGCAGCCGCTCGCGCAGGCTCGCCGCCACGTTCTCCTCGAAGGCGGGGCGCGTGTAGCCGTGCAGGACGACCACGGCGGCGGCGTCCGCGCCGCTGTCGCGCAGCCGTGCGGCCACCCGGTCGAGGTCCCCCTCGGACGGCTCGGTCACGGGGTCGCCGCCGGGCCCCAGCCGGGCCGGGATCTCGACGATGCGGTTGCGCGGGACGAGGGGCTCCTCCTTGCCCGCGTACAGGTCGAAAGAGGACGGCATGCGGCTGCGGCCGATCTCCAGCAGGTCCCGGTAACCCTCGGTGACGACCAGCGCGATGCGCGCGCCGCGGCGCTGGATGATGGCGTTCAGGCCGATGGTGGTGCCGTGGGTGAGGCCCGCGACCTCCTCGGGCCGCAGCCCGGCCTGCCCGAGGATGGCCGCCAGCCCGTCCGCGACCGCCAGGGACGGGTCGGCGGGCGTGCTCGGCTCCTTGTGGTGGACGATCAGGCCGCGATCGGGCACGGCGGCGACGAGGTCGGTGAACGTGCCGCCCACGTCGATGCCGATCCGCGCGGTTGACGAGCTCACAATGCCTCCGAGATACGGGCGAAACGGTCGGCCGCCACCATCACGACCACACTGGCGGCCATCAGCAGCGTGGACACCGCGGCCATGGACGGGTCGAGCTGGTACTGCACGGCGGAGAAGATGCGCAGCGGCACCGTGGTCGTGTTGGCGCCCGCCACCAGCGCCGTCACCGCCACCTCGCCCAGGGACGTCACCCCGGCCAGGATCGCGCCGGCCAGGATGCCCGGCCGCAGCAGCGGCAGCGTCACGGTGAAGAACACCCGCGCCCGCCCCGCGCCCAGGCTCGTGGCCGCCCGTTCCAGCACCGGGTCGAGCTGGGCGGCGCTCACCGTGACCGCGCGCACCACGAACGGCAGCGCCACCAGCGAGTGCGCCAGCCACAGCCCCGGCAGCGAGTTGATCAGGCCGACGCCGTGGAAGTAGTAGAGCAGCCCGAGCGCGATGATGATCTCCGGCACCATCAGCGGCGACAGCGCCAGCCCCGTCAGCAGTTTGCGGCCGGGGAAGGAGCCCTGCGTCAGGCCGTAGGCGGCCAGCGTGCCGATCACCACGGTCGTCGGCACGACCAGCGCCACCAGCAACCCGCTCAGCCGGAAGGACACCTGCCAGTCCGGCGAGCCGAGCACCTCGGCGTACCAGCGCAAGGACACCCCGGACGGCGGGAACGCCATCGACCCCGAGGGGTTGACCGAGCTGACGACCAGCACCACGAGCGGCGCGATCAGGAACAGGAAGACGATCGTCGCCAGCGTCATGCCGGCCACGCGCACGGTCCTGTCGTAACCCCGCTCACCCATGAAGCCGCCTCTCCCAGATCCGGAACACGCCCGCCAGCAGCGTCGTGGAGACGATGGTCAGGGCGAGCAACGCGAAGCTCAGCGCCGCCGCCACCGGGTAGTCGAACACGGTCGACACCTGGTCGTAGACGCGGATGCCGGTCAGCGGCTGCGTCACCCCGCCGACCAGCAGCGGCGTGATGTAGATGCCCATGGCCAGCGCGAACACGATCAGCGCGCCCGTGACCACGCCCGGCAGGCTGAGCGGCACCGTGACCCGCAGGAACGTCCTGACCGGGCCCGCGCCGAGCGTCTGGGAGGCGCGGTGCAGGTTGTGGTCCTGGCCGCCGAGCGCCGTGGTCAGCGGAATGATCGCGAACGGCAGCAGCACGTGCGTGACCGCGACCACGACCGCCGGGTAACTGGTGAGCAACTGGGCCGGCTGGTCGCGCAGCCCCGTCGCGACGAGCGCCTTGTTGACGACGCCGTTGCCCGACAGCAGCACCACCCAGCCGTAGGTGCGCACGACCACGCTGGTCAGCAGCGGCGAGATGACGATGACGAACAGCAGGGTACGCAGCGTGCCGGGGCGCCGCCGGGCCAGGACGTAGGCGGCCGGGTAGGCCAGCAGCACGCACAACACGGCGACCAGCAGCGCCGTGGCCGCCGTCTGGATGAGCGAGCCGTAGAAGTACGACTCGGTGAAGACCCGCGCGTACTTGTCCAGGGACCAGCCGGGGAGGGCGGCGTTGAAGGAGTCGGTCGGGCTGAAGCTCAGGCGCAGCAGGCGGACGAGGGGAACCAGGAACATCGCCGCCAGGAAGACGACCAGCGGAAGCACGAAGACCCAGCCCCGCGGCCGCCCCGCCCGGACCGTGCCCGCCCCGCCCGGGGATCCGGCCGTCATCCGGCCCCCTGCTCCGAGCCCGCACCCGAGCCCGTCCCCGAGCCCGCATCCGTCCCCGAGCCCGCACCTGATTCCAGGACGATCACGTCGGCCGGGTCCCAGCTCGCCACCACTGACGTGCCCGCGCCCGGCGGGTCCGCCGCGCCCGCGCCCGTGTCCGGAAGCTGCACGCTCAGCATCCGGCCGTCGGCCAGCCGGACCTCCACGTGCCAGGCGTCACCGGCGAAGGCCCGGTAACCCACGGTGCCCGCGGTACCGGCTCCGGCCTCGCTCAGGCGGATGCGTTCGGGGCGGATCGCGACAACCGCGCGCTCACCCTCCACGAGGCCGGGAAGACCGCCCACCACCAGGCCGCCACCGAGATCGAGGCCGCCCGCCGTCACCGTCCCCTCCAGGACGTTGGCGGCGCCGATGAACTGGGCCACGAACCGTGTCGCCGGCCGCCGGTACACCTCATCCGGCGTCCCGAGCTGCTCGATCCGCCCGCCGTTCATCACGGCCACCCGGTCCGACAGCGCCAGCGCCTCCTCCTGATCGTGGGTGACGAACACCATCGTGGTGCCGATGCGCCGCTGGATGGCCCGCAGCTCGACCCGCATCTCCCTCCGCAACTTGGCGTCCAGGTTGGACAGCGGCTCGTCGAGGAGCAGCACGGGGGGCCTGATGGCCAGGGCGCGGGCCAGCGCCACGCGCTGCTGCTGTCCGCCGGACAGCTGCTTGGGCCGCCGCTCGGCGTACCCCTCCAGCCCGACCAGGCGCAGCGCCTCGCGT
This sequence comes from Nonomuraea sp. NPDC050404, assembly GCF_040655495.1. NCBI lineage: Bacteria > Bacillati > Actinomycetota > Actinomycetes > Streptosporangiales > Streptosporangiaceae > Nonomuraea > Nonomuraea sp. NPDC050404. The sequence continues at coordinate 362,327 of NZ_JBFAKB010000011.1, read as the reverse complement.
ACCCGCTCCTCCCGCTCGGCCTTGTCCAGCCGCCGCACGCGCAGCCCGTAGGCCACGTTGGCGGCCACGGTCATGTGCGGGAACAGCGCGTAGTTCTGGAACACCACGCCCAGCCCGCGCCGGTACGGCGGCCGTCCCGTCACGTCCGCGCCGTCGATCACGATGCGCCCGGCCGTCGGCTGGACGAAGCCCGCGATGGAGTTGAGCAGCGTGGTCTTGCCGCAGCCGCTGGGACCCAGGATGGACAGGAACTCGCCCTTGCGGATGGACAGCCGGTCGAGGTCCAGCACCCGCGCGCCCTCGTACCCCGCGGCCAGGCCCTCGATCTCGACGTGCCCGGCCCCGTCCGGGGGCATCTCGATCAGCCGAAGATCTGATTCCATCGCTGCTGCCATTCGTTGAGCTTCGGGGTGGCGACCGCGTAGTCGACCCAGATGAACTTCTTGAAGACCTCGGGCCCGTGCTCCACCCGCTCGTCGAACGCCTCGCTGTAGTCGATGGAGTCGTTCCCGGCCGCGTACCAGGTGCCCTCGGCGAACGGCTTCTGGTTCTGCGCCGCCGTCAGGTAGTCGAGGAACTTGGTGGCCAGCTCGCCCTTCTGGGTGCCGCTGGCGACGAAGTACGAGGTCAGCGCGCCCACCGGGCCCGACTTGGGATAGGTGAACCCGATCGGGGAGCCCGCCTCGGCCATGGCGAAGGCGCGACCGTCCCAGAAGGGCATGATCCAGGCGTCGCCGTTCTCGACGACGGTGGCGGCGTTGCCCGCGTTGGCCGGGAAGGAGGACACACAGTCCTTGAGCGTCTCCAGCTTGGCGAACGCCCGGTCCACGGCGGCGGGGTCGGACAACTTGCCGCCGTCGCTGGTGACCAGGGCGGAGAAGAACTCCAGGCCGGGGTTGTAGGTCAGCGGGGGCAGGGCGATGTGCCCGCAGTACTGCTTGTCGAAGATGTCCGACCAGTCCTGCGGCGGGGTTTTGATCTTGTCCGTACGGTAGAGCAGGCCGGTGGACCCGGTGGTCAGCGGCACGCCGTACTGTTTGCTCTGGTAGGCCGACCTGCCGCTGAGCACGGGGTCGAGCTCCTTCCAGTGCGCCAGCTTCGCGGTGTCCAGCGGCTGGAGCAGCCCCGCGGACGCGGCCGGGAGCGAGGCGTCGGGGGTCAGGGCGATGACGTCGAACGGCGGGTTGTTGCCGCCGGCCGCGCGCAGCTTGGTCAGCCATTCGGCGTTGGCGCCGTACACGAGGTTGACCTTGGCGCCGGTGTCGCGCTCGAACGGCTCCACGAACGACTTCTTGAACAGTTCGCCCCAGGCGCCCGCGAACGCGGTGACCGTGAGCGTCTGCTGCCCGCCGGAACCTGATTGCGTGCCGGTGCCGGAAGTGCCGCCCGTGTCGACGCCGCCGCACGCGGAGAGCGTCAGCATCAGCGCCGCGCCCGCTCCCGCCAGGAGAGTGCGTCCGCCCTTCATCATGTCCTTCCCATCGAGGCCGGCCAAGGGCGCGGGGCAGGGCACGGCTGGGCACCGCGCTTGCCGCCGAAAGCACCGTTCAGCTCGACGACCATGTCATCACCCGGGGCACCCCGCCGCGGTCGGGAGGGTTGCCGTCCAGCAAGCCGGGGCTTCGCACTGGACTCGTGACATAAGCGACTATACCAGTCGGGTTTACCCGCAATAACGGTTCATCCCGATTGTCCGGTTCCACTGACAAGTGTAGGCCCTTGGCTTTTCTTCCACCTGTCAGGGTCAGGGTCGGTAGTCTGTCCGGCTGGACGATCATGAGGGGGACGTCGAACGTGGACAGCGTCGAGATCGACGAGGGCCTGGTCCGCTCCTTGCTGCGAGAGCAACATCCGGACCTCGCGGAGCTGGCCATCCGGGAGGTGGCGGGCGGCTGGGGCAACCAGCAGTGGCGCCTCGGGGACGAACTGGTCGTGCGCATGCCGCGCATGGAGAACGCCGCGCAGGACCAGCACAAGGAGCGCCGCTGGCTGCCCGTCCTGGCCCCGCGCCTCCCGCTCCCGATCCCGGCCCCCGTGCGGATCGGCGAGCCGTCCGCGCGTTTCCCGAGGCCCTGGACCATCATGACGTGGGTTCCCGGTGAGCCGCTCGACCTCGTCCCGATCACCCGCGGCGACCACGCGGCCGACACCCTGGCGGCCTTCCTCAGGGCACTCCACGTGCGGGCGCCCGCCGAGGCGCCCGACAGCACGGACCGCGGCGGTCATCCCAAGGAGTGCACGGGCGGATTCGAGCGCTTCCTGCGAGATGTCACCCCTGGCGACGCCGCCGACGTCCGGGCCGTCTGGGACGACGCCGTCGCGGCCCCCGAGTGGGCGGGCCCGCGGCTGTGGCTGCACGGTGACCTGCATCCGGCCAACGTCGTCGTCTCGGACGGAACCCTGTCGGGAGTGATCGATTTCGGGGACCTGTTCGCCGGCGATCCGGCGTGGGACCTCGCCGCCGCATGGGTGCTGCTCCCCGCCGGCGCGGCCGCACGGTTCTTCGAGGCGTACCCGCGTGTGGACGAGGCGACGATCAGGCGCGCCCGCGGCCTGGCCGCACTGAAAAGCCTGTTCCTCATGGCCATGGGCCAGGCCGGCGACCGCGGCCTGCCCGGCGGCAAACCGGCATGGGGGCCTGCCGGCCGGGCAGCGCTCGATCGGGTCCTGACGTTCACCGGGCGGTAGGCGAGAGCGGCCGGCCGCCGTCGATGATCAGGGCGTCACTGGCCGATGGCGGCCTGTGGCCCGGCGTAGGTACGCACCAGGCCGGGCACGTCGGCGGCCGGGTGCGCCGTGTAGGAGTAGAAGGACGACGGGGTGAAGGCCGAGCCGCCGGTCTCCCGCTGGCCCGTGCAGCTCACGCAGACGCTGCCGCTCTGGCGCAGCTGGGCGGCGTCGTCGCGGTAGTACGGGTCCTTGACGTTCTCGAAGTAGCTGTTCTCCAGCACCATCTTGGTCGCGCCACGCGAGTAGTTGCCGTAGCCGGTGATGTTCTGCAGGTAGTTGTTGTACAGGTGGGCGTAGGCCACGTTGTCGGTGGAGGGGTTGCGTGAGGCGTTGTCGCGCAGCCAGTTGTGGTGGATGGTCATGCGGGAGGTGACGTTCGAGGTCCAGCCGATGCCGAACGCCTTGCGGCTCTCGGCGATGACGTTCCAGGACACGGTCAGGTACGAGGTGTCCTCGCGGCTGTCGATCAGGCCGTCGTTCATCCGCGTGATGTGGTTGTGGTCGATCCACACGTGGTGGGCGCCGTCCATCTGGATGCCGTCGTAGTCGTAGGTGTCGTCGCCCGGGTCGTCCTCGGGCATCAGGGTGTCGCGGATTGTCAGGTTGCGGATGATGATGTTCGAGACGCCGTCCAGGAAGAAGCCGCCGCCGACGATGGTGCCGTTCCTGCCGACGCCGACGATGGTCTTGTTGGAGGCGACGCGGATCTCGTTGCCCTTGGGGCTGGCGTTGAGGGTGGCGTTGACCCGGATGACGTAGGGCTGGCTCGCGGTGGCGTACCGGACCAGGTCGGCGTACGTCGTCACCGTGACCGTCTGGCCGGCGGCGCCGCCCGTGGTGGTGCTCAGCCCGCTGCCGCTGGTGGCGGCGAAGCCGTCGGGGGAGTTGGAGTAGGGCCCGCCGGGCGGGGTGCCGGTGGCGGGGTTGAAGCGCCACTGCGTGCGGGCGATGTCGGAGCACGCCTCCTGCACGATCGGGTTGTTGCCCGCCGTGGAGCCGTCCTTGTTGCCCACGCACAGGTTGCTGTGGTTGCTGCGGATCAGGTAGCGGTCGGCGTTGCTCGACGGGGTGAACGTCCAGGTCTGGTTGGTGCTGGCCCCGCAGCTGAACTGCCACAGCTGCACGCCGCTGACGGTGGAGTAGTCGGGCACGTCCACACATCGCCCGCTACCGACGTTCACCAGCCCGTACGCACCGTTCTGCGCCACCACCCTGAACTGCTGCGCGCCCGCGGACGCGTCACACGCCACCTGCGTCAGCACCGCCCGGTTGTCGGTTCCCGCCACGTTCGCACACTTGCCGCTGGAGGCGTTCACCAGCGTGTACACACTGTTCGCCACCGGCGCCGCCGCCTGGGCCGGTGGCACCACCAGCCCGGTGAACAGCGCCGCCACGGCGGCCATGAAAAGGGTTCGTCTCATCGATGGGCCTTTCTAGAAGACGGGGTTCCAGCCGTCGGAGCCGGACAGATAGCGCTGCGGGGTGTAGGTGGCCGCCTGCGAGTCGCTGAGCTGCGGCCGGTTGCTGTTGGTGCCGGCGCCCGAGCCGGTGTTGCGGTACTCCAGGAAGCGGGCGTTCTTCCAGGAGTTGGTGGACATGTCGGTCCACGGCTGCGAGGTGCGGATCGTCCCGCTGAGCGTGGACTCCCGGTAGAGCACCTGCGCGTCCGGCCGCCACGGACGGCCCAGGGTGGTGTTGTTGCTGCCCGAGCCGGTGATCCGGGAGCGGTAGAACAGGAATCCGTAGGTCTTGGCGGCGGCGGTGCTGGCCGCGGTGATCGGCCCGCCGGTGCTGCGCTTCTCGTAGATGTCGCAGTTGTCCAGCACGAACGTGCCGCCGCCGAAGATGAAGTCGACGGTGCCCTCGACGTAGGAGCTCTTCATGTACGCCCGCGCCGAGTCGTCCACCAGCAGCGTGTCCTGGTCGCCGAGCACCCGGACGTTCGTCAGCGTGCTGCGGTCGCCGCCCAGCCGCAGCGCCACGGCCTGGTGACCCTCGGGCGTGGAGCTCTCGTCGAAGTCGTTGGAGACGGTCAGGTTGGTCAGCGTGGCGTCCCTGCCGGTCACGTGGGCGGTGAAGCTGCCGGAGGTGCCGTGCGTGTACGCCGACCGGTTGTTGACGATCACCGTCGCCGACGGCCCCGAGCCGAGACCCTGCAGCGTCACGTACGGCTTGTTCAGCGTGACGACCTCCCGGTAGGTGCCCGCCTTGATCGTGATGACATGCCTGCCGGTGTTGCCGGACGGCACCGCGTCGATCGCGGCCTGGACGGTGCGGTACTGGCCCGTGCCGTCGGCCGCCACGGTCGCCGAGGTCCCGCCGCCGGAGGTGGCGTTGAAGCGCCACTGCATGCGGGCGATGTCGGAACAGGTCTCCTGCACGATGGGGTTGTTGCCGGCGGTGGAGCCGTCCTTGTTGCTCACGCACAGGCCGCTGTGGTTGCTGCGGATCAGGTAGCGGTCGGCGTTGCTCGACGGGGTCAGCGTCCAGGTTTGGTTGGCGCTGGCCCCGCAGCTGAACTGCCAGAGCTGCACGCCGCTGACGGTGGAGTAGTCGGGCACGTCCACGCACCGTCCGCTGCCGGCGTTGGCCAGGCCGTACGCGCCGTTCTGCGCGACCGCCCTGAACTGCTGGGCGCCGGCGGACGCGTTGCAGGCCAGCTGCGTCAGCACGGCCCTGTTGTCGGTGCCCGTCACGTTGACGCACTTGCCGCTGGAGGCGTTCACCAGCGTGTACACACCGTTGGCGACCGGCGCCACGGCCTGCGCGGGCGAGACCGCCAACCCGGACAGCAACGCCGCCAGGGCGATCACGAGGGCAGGCCGTCTCATAGTGGCCTCCCTGGTCGGAGTAGAGGTCCTGGACGCATTCGGGACATGACCGATCTCCTTGTCGGGGAACGATGGAACGGGCGGAACCGGGAAACTCGCGGTGGGGGCTTGATGGATCACCGATCGGTAGGGCGGAGCGAAACACGGTCCGGTCAGGCCGGTCAACGAGTCGATCATGGAGATGGCGGGTGCGCCGCCACGGGCAACACGCGGACCTGCCGGTTCTCGGGCGGATCCGCGTCCTCCCGGCGTGAAACTTTCACTTTTCTCGCGAAACCGGATTTTGATACATCCGATCTATGGGCGAAAACGCCCCGTCCGAATTCCTGCCGCTGCTGCTCGAATCGCCGTGACAAGCCAAAACATCGGATGCAGAATCTTGTTCGGTAGCGCGAATCGTGCCGCGCGAGGCGCCCTGTTCCCTTGGAACGGCCCATCGTGTATGTACCGAAATTTTCGGATTTTCGGCTAGCCGCGCTGGTGGTGGGCTTCCCACTCCGCCGCGGGCATGGCGCCGAGATCGCAAGAGGCGCTCAAAACGGGTCAGAAGGAGGCGCCGGGTATGGCCGCGCCCAGAATGGGGCGGCGAAGGTGCGACGGGCTCACCATGACGCCGGTGACGCGGCCGGCCATCGTGGCCCGCGCCTGGTTCCCAGAGGGCGAGCGGTCTTGCCGCTCGCCTGCCGGCATTCTCCTTCACAACAGAGGCTGGGAAGTAGGGCTTTTCGCGCTACCGATGCAACGGAATCCTTCCTGCGTTTTTGCGACACTGTGATTTGTGCGGGAGCGAAAGGGTGCGGCCGACGCCATTCGTGAGCGGCTGGCGGAGGCCCGCGCGGGGCGTGGCGGGGCGGTGTTTGTCCACGGGGACGCGGGGATGGGGAAGACCTGGCTGCTCCGCGGGATCGCCGACGCCGGTTTCTACGTCGGACGCGCCCACGGCTCGCCCATCGCGTCGGGGGTGCCCTTCGACGTGATGGCCCAGGCCCTGGCGGCTCTCGGCGTCGGCGACCGGCCGGCCGACACCATGGCGGGCCGGTGTCACCGCATGTGGCAGGCCCTGAGATCGTGGTCGGGCGATCCGGTGGTGCTGGTCGTCGACGATCTCCATTGGGCGGACGCCGACTCGCTCACGCTGCTGGCGTTCCTGTGCCGCCGCCTGACCGCCTCCCGGGTGGCGGTCGTGGCGGCCCTGCGGTCGTGGCCGCCCGCCGCTCTGGATCTCGCGCGAGACCTGGAGGAGAGCGGGTGCGCGCGTACGGTCGAGCTCGAACCTTTGAGTGAGCAGTCGTCCGCCGCCTTCCTCGCCCGGCGGACCGGCCACGAGCTGCCGGCCCGGACGGCGCGCGCGGCGTGGGCGATGTGCGCGGGCAACCCGCTGCTGCTCGACCACGCCGCGCGGCTGCTCACCGACGGCGCGGATCTGGGTGCGCTGGAGACGCGACCGACCGATTTCATGGGCCGGGAGCTACTGGTCCGGCGGTTCGTCGGGGCGACGCCCGAGGCGATGCGCTGCGCGCGGGCGGGCAGCGTCCTGGGGCTGTCGTTCGACCCGGGGACGGCGATGGAGCTGGCGGGCCTGGACACCGAGGCGGGCGACGACACCGTCGCGGGCCTCCAGCGAGGCCGTCTCCTCCGGGAGGCTCCCGGAGTGCGGGTCGAGTTCGTCCATCCGCTGTTCCAGCAGATGCTCTACGAGGAGATGCCGACCTCGACCCGCTTACGGTTGCACGCGCGGGCGTTCGGCCTCCTGGTGCGGCGGGGGTCGTGGGCCGAGGCGGCCGAGCACGCGCTGCGCGGGAATCTGGCCGGCGACCCGCAGTCCCTCGCGGTGCTGGAGCGCGTCGGCCGCGACGCGCTGGCCGCCGGCGCGACCGAGACCGCCGCGCGCTACCTGGCGGGCGTCCATCGCCTGGCAGGAGACCACGCCGACCTGGGGCTGGGGCTGGCCGCGGGGCAAGCCCTCACTGCGGTCGGCCGGGCCGCCGAGGCGGTCGCGCTGCTCGGGGCCGTCTCCCGCCATCCCGCCGCCGACGTGGAGACCGCCGCGCAGGCCGCCTGGATGGCCGGCCGCGCCGGTTTCCTCACCGGCGACCATCGACAGGCCGAACGCGACCTCGACCGGGCCGCCGGCTTGGCGGCCGAGCGTGCCCCTTCGATCGCCGTCGAGGCGCTGCTCGACCACGCCAACTTCCGGCACCTGATCCAGGGAAGCCGGGCGCTCCCCTTCGCCGCTCGGGCCCGGGACCACGCCCGGCAACATGCGGCCGGCGTCGGCCCGGCCCTGCGCCGGAAGGTCGCCTCCGCGCACGGCTACATCGCCTTTCTCGGCGCCGACCTCGCCGGACTGGAGGAGGTCACCCGGGCCGCGCGCGAGATCCAGGACGACCCGGAAGCCCAGCTCGACGACGTGCAGGGCACCTGGGGCGTGCTGAGTAACCACGCCTTCGCCACCAAGTGGGTCGAGCGCTTCGACGAGTGCGAGAGGGCGTTCACCCAGGTGATCGCCGCCGCCGAGCGCGCCGGGGCGATCAGCACCCTGAGCATGCTGTACGCCTCCCGCGCCGAGTTGATGGTGCGGGTCGGCCGACTCCGCGAGGCCTTCGCGAGCGTGGAGCAGGCCCGGGCCATCAAGGACCTGGCCCCGATCTCGGAGCGCTACGTGGCCGCCGCCCAGACCTGGCTCCTGCTGCTGTCGGGCGACCTGGAGGAGTGCGAGCGGCGCTGCGCCCAGGTCGAGCGCAGCGCGTCGAGGCTGAGCGACGTCGGCACCCTGATCGTCGTTTGGTACGTCCGGGGCCGCCGCGCCCTCCATGAGGGCGACCTCGCCACGGCGTGCGCGCAGTTCGACCTGCTCGACGAGACGACCCAGCGGGTCGGCATCCTCGAACCGTGTCTGGTCCCCTTCGCGCGGGACGCCGCGGTGGCGTACACGAGAATCGGACGGCGCGAGTCAGCAGAGCGGCTGGTCGCGCGGCTCGAAGCGGTCTCGGCCCCGCTTCCCTGCGCCTGGCCGCGGATCGCGGCCGCGACCGGGCGAGCCCTCCTGTCCGACGACCCCGCCGTGACCGAGGCCGAGTTCGCGACCGCTCTCGCCCTGCACGACACCACCGACCAGCCCTTCGAGAAGGTGGAAACCCAGCTCCTCTACGGTGCTTGGCTGCGCCGGACCGGCCGGCCCGCGCGGGCCAGGCCGATGCTCGCCAACGCAGCGACCACGGCCGCCCAAGCCGGGGCACGCTGGCTCGCCGACCGGGCGCACGAGGAACTCCGCCGCGCCGACGGCCGCCGCCGTATCACCGACCCACAGTCGCTGACCCCCGCCGAGACCCGGACCGCGGCGCTGGCCGCCCGGGGGCTTACCAACGCCGAGATCGCCGAACGGCTGTCGGTCACCGTCAGAACCGTGGAGACCCACCTGAGCAGGGTGTACACAAAGCTGCGGATGTCCCGCCGCGACCTCATCCTGCGCGGCGTGACGCCCTAAACATCCGTGGTTCCCCCGATGCCCGCGTGAGCGGCCCGATCCGATCCTGGATGTGCCGAACTCACCCGCCGGAGGTTGCCCATGTCCCGACTCGCCGCCGCCATGGTGCTGCTGGTCGCCGCCGTTCTCGTGGTACTCCCGGCCCCACCCGCGTGGGCGGCCGAGTTGTGCAGTCTGAGGTTCGTCATCGGGACCGGGGATGACGGGATCCGGGACGACTCCCTGGAGATCATCAGGCTCGGCGAGAAGGTGTTCCTGTTCACCGAGCGCCCGCTCTACGCGCCGCCCCGGCCCTACCATCAGGGCGGCACGGGCAACCGGACCCACATCGAACACCGGTGGACGGGGTCCCTGCGCAGCTGCGCCACCTCTGCCGATCTGGCCAACGGCTTCACCATCGAGCACGTCAACTATGCCGACGACTGTTGCACCGACGAATGGTATCTGAAATACCTGCGCATCGAGGACCCGGTGAGCGGAGCCATCCTGGCCGAACTCACCGCCCCACCTGGCAGGGAGTACGTGCACCACTTCCAGAAGAACGCCGGTCAGATCCTGCGGATCCCGGTCGACGGCGAGCACCCGCCCGACCCTCCGGCCGATCCGGCCCGCACGTTCTGCCGGATGGAGTTCACCATCGGAATCGGCACGCACGGGCTCCGGGAGGACTCCCTGGAGATCATCAGGCTCGGCGACCTCGTGTTCCTCTTCGAGGAGCGCCCCGCGCACGCCCCACCCCGCCCCTACCACCAGGGCAACACCAGTGACCAGCCCGATGTCGAGTACACCTGGCGAACCCACCTGGCCGGCTGCGCCACCGCCGCCGACCTGGCCAACGGCTTCACCATCGAGCACGTCAACTACGCCGACGACTGTTGCACCGACAACTGGAGCCTGCGGTCTCTGCGCGTCCGGGATCTTGATTCGGGCCGCATCCTGCTCGATCACGCCGCGCCTTCGGGCAAGGATCTGCACCTCTTCAAGAAGAACGCCGACCAGTTCTACACCACGATCGACCACGACAGCGACGGCGACGGGCTCAGCGACCGGATTGAGCTGCACGGCATCCGCGACCAGGGCGTCGTCGACACGTGGCTGCCCGACCACGGCTCCGACCCCTGCCGCGAGACCATCGCGGTCGAGATCGACTGGCTCCACGACATCGTCGGCGACGTCAGCGATATGCCCGACCGAGCCGCGATCGACGAGGCGATCGCCATGTTCGCCGACGCCCCGCGCGGCCCGCAGGACTTCTGCCCCTATGGGCACCTTCCCGCGGCGGGCGTGCAACTGCTCGTCGACCTGGACGAGGGCATCCCCGTCAGCCAGGAGGAACGGATGCGGCCGCTGGTCCACGCGCCCTACCAGGTGCTGCCCTACTACAGATTCGCCGATGCTCACTTCTCAGCGGTCCGCAGGGGCCTGTTCCGTTACAACCTGTGGGGCTACCGGGCGGACGACACCAACAAGAGCGGGAGTTGCTGCACGAAATGGGGCTTCGTGGTCACTCTCGGCACCATTCAGAATCCGTCGGTACGGGTGCAGAGCGGGGCCTTCGTCCACGAGCTCGGACATGCCCTGGGACTCGCGCACGGCGGTCACGACCACGTGAACTACAAGCCGAACTATCTGTCGGCGATGAACTACGCCTACTCGTCCATCGGCATCCCCGACTACGTCGCATGGGACCGGCACAGGGAACGGCTCGGCCCGGCCATCGGCCGGGGCAACCGGCTCGAACAGGCCCTCGAGGAGGTCAGCACGATCGACTACTCCAGAAGCACGCTCTGGCCGCTGCGCCGCTGGCGGCTCGACGAAGGCCGCAACGGGCTGGGAACCGGCCGGCACGCCATGGCCACCTGGTGGGACAACAAGGGCGTCCGGCACATCGGCGACGCCTCCGAGCCGATCGACTGGCATCCCGAGGACGACGGAGTCGTGGAAGTCGACGTCAACGGGGAATTCCAGCTCTGCGTCGAGGCCGCCGACGGGAGCCTGGAGAGCCCGCGGGCGGACGACGACAGCGTGCAGGACGGCAAGATCTACGCGGGACTCGACGGAGTCTGCGACAGCCACCCCGCGCTGACCGACCGGGCCGTGGTGCCCCAGGGCTTCGACTACCCCGATGAGCACAAGTACAAAATTGACGACGGCGTGCTGGTCGGCTCCGACGACTGGTCGCGGATCCGGATCGCCCCCGGTTCCGGCGACGACCTCCCCGCTCCCGGCGACGTGCCGGAGATGACCACCGACGAGATCATGGCGTACCGCGCCCGTTTCCTCGACGCCGTCGTGGCGGCCGACAGCCCGAAGCCGGTGACGGCGCCGCGCTGGGGTTACGCCTACATGGACCGGGCCACCCCCGCCGAGGCCCCGCTGGGGGCGGTGACCTCGCTCACGACCTCAGGACAGTGGAGCACCGGGCGCCTCGACCCGGCCACCGCCAACCGGCGCGCCACGGTAGTGCACACCGGCACGGGCACCTACGACGTCCGCCTGCCCGGGGTGGCCTCGCCCGGCGGGATCGCGCACGTCACCCCGTACCGGACCGCCTACCGGGGCCGCACCTGCGGCGTCACCGGGTATGCGCCCGACGGGCCCGACCAGCTGGTCCAGGTGCGCTGCTTCAAGGAGAACGGCGCTCCGGCCGACTGGTGGTTCACGGTCTTCTTCGCCGAGTTCGGCCCCGGCACGACCCCCTATGCCACGATCCGGTACGACGACACGGCCGGCGGCGTCCATACGGTGAATCCCGTCCTCAACACGGGCACGGTGAACTCCGGCGGCGGCGTCAATCGCGTCGTCCGTGCGTCCGCGGGCCGCTACCAGGTCACCCTGGACGGCCGGGCGTTCACCGACGGGACCGGGTACGTCCAGGTCACGCCCTACGGGAACGGCGCCCCCGCCCGGTGCAACCCGGCGGCCACCCAGCCTGGGGACGATCGCCTGGAGATCACCGTCGTCTGTCATGCGATCAGCGGCGGCGCTCCCACCGACTCGCCCTGGCTGCTGTCCTACACCCAAGGCGCGGGACTCCACCGGGACGTCACCACACCGGCCGCGTACGTCACCGTGACCGGCGACGTGGACCCCGCCCGTTCCCACAGCAGCAGCGGCGAGACCCCCGCCCTCACCCGGCTCGGCACCGGCAACTACCGGCTGACCTGGGAGAACCTGGGGAAGGTCGGGGACAGTGTCCAGGTGACCTCCACCGGCACGGGCGGCGGGTACTGCCATCTGGGCAACGTCAACTCCTACGCCGCCGCACCCCGGGTGACGGTCGACGTCTGGTGCCACACCGCCGCGGGAACCCCCGGTGACAGCCCGTTCGCCCTGGCCTATCTCCGCATTCCCTGACCGGCCCATCGGGCGATCCGGCGGAGCAACCCGCCGGGCCGTTCGTTCTCTCGTTCGGCCAGAGCCGCCAGCACTCGCTGCGCGGCCAGGTCGGCGATCTCGCGCCGGTGGGCCTCCTCCTCGGCCCGCCGCTCCTGCTCGCGCCGCCGTTCGGCCCGTCGTGCCAGGGCCAGGTCACCCGCCCACGCCAGCACCGACAGCGCGGTCCCACCGAGCAGGCCGGCCCAGAACAGCGAGCGGCTCGCCGCCTTCTCGGCCGGGACGTCGGTGAAGGTGCCGTAGGGGCCGGGCTCAGGGTTCTGCGCGTTGGCGCGCACCTGCTCGCGTACCCATCGCAGGCCGGGGCCCCCGTAGTCGGGAGAGACCGCCTCGGGTTTGAGCTGGTCTTCAGCGTCCTGGCCGGTCCGGTCGAAGGAGCCCTCGTACACGACCTCGTAGTCCCAGTCCGTCCCGAACCAGGTCGGGCTCACCCGGGGCATTCGCACGACGGTGCTGGACCCGCTCCGGGCTACCATCGGATCGGCCACCGTGAAGCTGGCCCCTCCCGCGGCCCGGTATTTTCCGGTTGGTGGAGTCGAGGGGCAGAGCTCGGTTTCTCGCGGCGGCGACGGGCGGTCGACGGAGTGGTAGACCCGCATCGGAACGCACCCCGATGCCGGGATGGCGGGCCGGGCCCGTTCGCCCGGGTCGAACGTAGCCAGGACCTCGACTGCCAGGCTTGATCCGTCGGACACGCGCAGCGTGATCTCGACGTCGTGGGCCGGTCCGAAGATGATCATTCCCACCGTTCCAGGCTCGGTGACGACGGGGAAGGAGGGGATGGCCGCCTGATACTGCCACCACCCGGCAAGCGCCAGCACGACGGCGCCGGAGATCAGGAACAGCGGGGTCCGCCACGCCCGCGCGACGACCATGATTCGACGATGCCAGGTCCAAGGCGGGGGCGCGCGGATTCCATGCTGAGGTGCCGATCCATCGATAGGCACGGCCGGTGTCTGAGTGGCGTCGGCCGGAACTCGAACTGGGACGAAACGGACTGTCGTCTTCAAGGGCCGCCAGACAACCCCAGGTGGGCGGCGGGGGCCCTTGACGAGTCAAATGAACGCTTTTTTAATTCCCAGGAGGGAAGCGTTTCGCCCGCCAAGCGCTTGTTGGGCATCCCCGATCCCGCAGGACGTCGCCTCCCAGCCGAGAATCCCCAGCACAGACGGGAGTGGCCAATGAAGGTGCAGATCGACTCCGAGCGCTGCCACGGGCACGGTCGCTGCTACGACCTCGCGCCCGCCCTGTTCGGTGAGGACGACGAAGGGTACGGGGCGGTGGTGGGTGGCGGCGCGGTTCCCGCGGGGCAGGAGCCGGGGGCGCGGCTCGCGGCGTCCAACTGCCCGGAACGTGCGATCGGGCTCGTGGACGGGGGCGTCCGATGAGCGGTGAGGACCGGTTCGGCGCGGATCTGGAGAACGCCCGCAGGAACCGCGGGCCCGTGACGATCAGTGAGATCGTCACCGATCCGGTCTCCGACTGGGCGACCGATTTCTCCCATGTCGATCCGGCGTGGGCGGCGGATCCGTACCCGATCCAGGATGATCTGCGGCGGCGTTGCCCGATCGCGCACACCGAGCGGTTCGGCGGGGCGTGGCTGCCGACGCGGTACGAGGACGTGGCCGCCATCGCCTACGACACCGATCGGTTCTCCTCCCGCGCGATCGTCGTGAGCCATGTGCGCCCGCCGCGTGAGGAGGCGCCGGTGGGCGGCGTGCCGCCGATCTCGTCCGACCCGCCGTTCCATCACGACGCCCGCAAGTTGCTGCTGCCGGCGTTCACCAAGAGCGCGGTGGCCAAACGGGAGGAGGCGACGCGGGCGTTCTGCCACGAGCTGATCGACTCCTTCGAGGGGCGGGACGTCGTGGACGCGGCGTCCGAGTACGCCCAGCACATTCCGACGCGGGTGATCGCCGACCTGCTCGGGCTGCCGCCCGGCGACGGCGAGAAGTTCCGCGAGTTCGTCGAGAACGCGCTGGAGAGCGTGAACCGGCCGCCCGAGGAGCGCGCCGAGCGGTTCGGCATGTTGTCGGACTACCTGGTGGCCCAGATCCAGGACCACATCGAGCACCCGCGCGACGACCTGACGAGCTTCCTCATCGACGCCGAGCTGTACGGCAGGAAGCTGGAGCCCTCCCACGTCGTCGGCACGATGATCCTGCTGCTCATCGCGGGCATCGACACGACGTGGAGCGCGATCGGGGCATCGTTGTGGCATCTGGCCAGGACCCCGGCCGACCGGGAGCGGCTGGTGGCCGAGCCTGGGTTGTTGCCGACGGCGATGGAGGAGTTCCTGCGGGCGTACGCGCCGGTCACCATGGCCCGGCTGGTCAAGGAGGACATGCGCTGGAACGGCGTGGACATGAGGGCCGACGACTGGATCCTGCTGTCCTTCCCCGCCGCCAACCGCGACCCGGCCCAGTTCGAGCGGGCCGACGAGGTGGTCATCGACCGGGAGGTCAACCGGCACGCCGCGTTCGGGCTGGGGATCCACCGCTGTGTGGGCTCGCATCTGGCGCGCATGGAGCTGAGGGTGGCGCTGGAGGTGTGGTTGTCGCGGATCCCGGTGTTCGGGCTGGCCGATCCGTCCGCGGTGACGTGGGCGGCCAGCCAGGTACGCGGTCCGCGCACGCTGCCCCTGAGTATCGGCTGAGCCGGCGGGCCCCTGAGCATCGGCCGTGCGGGCGGGGCCGGGGCCCCGCCCGCCTCACCCGGCCTGGACGTCTCCGCCGACTGGCTTCTAGAATCGCGATCTAGAATAAACGTCCAAAACTGAAGGTGGGTCATGCCGCATCGGATCTATGTCGACGGTGAATGGGTGTCGCCGAGCGGCGGCACCGCGATACCGGTGGTCAACCCCGCCACCGAGGAGCCCTTCGACGAGGTGCCCGCAGCCGGGGCCAAGGACGTGGCGCGGGCCGTGGAGGCGGCGTCCGCCGCACTGCCCGCCTGGTCGGCCCGGCCCGCCGCCGAGCGCGCCGAGTTGTGCGCGGCCGTGGCGGTCGCGCTGGGGGAGCGGGCCGGCGAGCTGGCCGAGACGATCGTGAACGAGCTGGGCATGCCGCTGTCGCTGACCCGGGCCATCCAGGTGGGTTCGCCGATCCGCACCTTCGCCTCGATGCCCGAGATCGCGGCGGGCGTCGAGTTCGAGGAGCGGGCCGGGGCGTCGGTGATCTACCGCGACCCGATCGGCGTCGTCGGCGCGATCACCCCGTGGAACTACCCGCTGCACCAGATCGCCGCCAAGGTCGCCCCGGCGCTGACCGCGGGCTGCACGGTGGTGCTCAAGCCCAGCGAGGTCACCCCGCTCAACGCGTTCGTGCTGGCCGAGGTGATGCACGCGGCCGGGTTCCCCCGGGGCGTGTTCAACCTGGTCTCCGGGACCGGGCCGGAGGCGGGGGAGGCGCTGGCGGCGCACCCGCTGGTGGACATGGTCTCCTTCACCGGCTCCACCCGCGCCGGGCGGCGGGTGGCGGAACTGGCCGCCGCCGGCGTCAAACGCACCGCGCTGGAGCTGGGCGGCAAGTCCGCCAACGTGCTGCTCGACGACCTCAACGGCGACGGGTTCGAGGACGCCGTGCGCAAGGGCGTCGCCGCGTGCTACCTGAACTCCGGCCAGACCTGTTCGGCGCTGACCCGGCTGCTGGTCCCGCGTGAACACCTGGCCGAGGCCGAGCGGATCGCCGCGGAGGAGGCGGCCACGTACACGCCCGGCGACCCGCGTGACCGCGTCACCCGGCTCGGGCCGCTGGTCTCCGGGGTGCAGCGCGAGCGCGTACGCGAGCATCTGCGTGCCGCCGCCGGCGACGGCGCGACGATCCTCACCGGCGGACCCGACGCGCCCGACGGGCTGGAACGCGGCTTCTACGTGCGGCCGACCGTGATCACCGGCGTCGCGCCGCAGGACAGGATCGCGCAGGAGGAGATCTTCGGTCCCGTCCTGGTCATCCTGCCCTACGACGGCGAGGACGAGGCGGTCGCCATCGCCAACGGCACACCGTACGGACTGGCGGCGGGGGTGCGCGCCGCGGACCCGGAACGCGCCCGCCGGGTGGCCAGGCGGCTGCGGGCCGGGCAGATCCGGATCAACGACGGGGCGCACAACGGCCTGGCCCCCTTCGGCGGCTACAAGCAGTCCGGCTACGGCCGCGAGTACGGCCGCTTCGGCCTGGAAGAGTTCCTCACCACCACGTCCGTACAGCTCTGAGCCCGGGGAAGACACATGCGAGGCGTTATCCTGCGCGAGGCCGGCAAGCCCGTCGAGGTCAGCGACGAGCTGACGCTGCGGCGGCCCGGACCGGGAGAGGTGCGGGTGCGGCTGCGCGCCGCCGGCGTCTGCCACTCCGACCTGTCCATGTGCGAGGGCAGGCTGCCCGCCCGGCTGCCGATGGTGCCCGGCCACGAAGGGGCGGGCGAGGTGGTCGAGCTCGGCCCCGGCGTGAGCGGGCCGCCGGTCGGCACGCACGTCATCCTGTCGTGGATCCCGCCCTGCGGGACCTGTCACCTCTGCCTGGGCGGCCAGCCGAACCTGTGCACGAGCGTGACCCCGCCGTCGCCGCCCACGCTCAGCATCGCCGGCGAGCCCGCGCACGCCGGGCTCGGCGTGGGCTGCTTCGCCGAGGAGACCGTGGTCGACGCGCGGGCCGCCATCCCGATCCCGGACGACGTGCCGTTCGACGTGGCCGCGGTGGTCGGCTGCGCGGTGCTGACGGGCGTCGGAGCCGTGATCAACACCGCCCGGGTACGCCCGGGATCGTCGGTCCTGGTGATCGGCTGCGGCGGCGTCGGCATCAACGTGATCCAGGGCGCCAGGCTGGCCGCCGCCGCCACCGTCCTGGCCGTGGACCCGTTCCCGGACAAGCTGGTGGCCGCCAGGGCGTTCGGCGCCACCCACGTGAGCACCCCCGACGGGCTGGCCGACGCGGTGAAGGAGCTGACCGCCGAGGGCGGCGGGTTCGACTACGCCTTCGAGGTCGTGGGCCGGTCGGCGACGATCAGGCAGGCGTGGCGGGCCACCCGGCGCGGCGGCACGACCGTCGTGGTGGGCGCGGGCAGCGCCGACGACCTGGTGTCCTTCAGCGCCGCCGAGCTGTTCTTCACCGAACGCCGGCTGGTCGGCTGCCTGTACGGCTCCGGCGACGTGCGCACCGACTTCGGCCGCCTGCTGCGGTTGTGGCGGGCCGGGCGGCTCGACCTGGACGGCCTGATCACCAGGCGCATCGGCCTGGAGGAGGTGGGCGAGGCGTTCACCGCGATGGGGTCGGGCGAGGTGATCCGGTCGCTGGTCACGTTCTGATCCGGTGATCACCCCGCCCGACACGTCCAGGGCCGTCCGGCCCGGATGGGTGCGCGTGGACTGCCACGTGCACACCGTCGCCTCCGGCGATGCCACCACCACGCTCGACGAGCTGGCCGAGCGGGTGGCGGCCTGCCGGATCGACGTCGTCTGCCTGACCGACCACCACCACCTGGCCGGTACGGCGGAGCGGCTGTCGCGCGCGGTCGGCGCCCGGGTCGTGCCCGGCGAGGAGATCCGCACCGGCTCGGGGGAGCTGATCGGCCTGTTCCTCACCGAGCGGGTGCCGTACGTGCTGCCCGCCCCCGAGGTGGTCCGCCGGATCCGCGCGCAGGGCGGCATCGTGTGCGCGCCGCACCCGTACGACCCGCTGCGCTCCGGAGCCGGGGCCGGGCTCGGCGCGATGTGCGAGGCGGGGCTGATCGACGCGGTGGAGGTGTTCAACGCCAAGACCGCCGACCCCCGGCACAACCTGGCCGCCCTCCGCACGGCGCTGGCCCGCGACCTGCCCGGCACGGTGGGCTCGGACGCGCACGACCCGGAGGGGGTGGGCGCGGCCTACCTGGAGATGCCCGACTTCGACGGCCCCGCCGCCTTCCTGGCCGCCCTGCGCGAGGCGGAGCACTACGGCGAGTACCGGCCGCACGCCCGCCGCTACACCCCTAGGCAGGTCTGAGCCGGCGCGAGATGCCCCTGGTCAGGACCGAGCGGCGGCCGTCGGGCCAGCGCACGTACGCGGCCCCCACCTGGCCGCCGGGGCACGGCCCGTCATAGGCGAGGGGCACGGGCAGATCGCGCAGGGATCGCCGCACGTCGAGCTTGGGCACGGGAGGCAAAGTCACAAAGGTCATCATCCCGGACGCGGCAGTGATCAATTGCGGGCGGTCACCGGAAAGGGCAAATGTTGTTTTCGCGATAGTTAAACTTCAGCGGGAGGAGAAACGGCCATTGGGGCGGGAGTGACTGGTGATCGAAAAGGCTGAGGGAACCGCCGCGTCCGGAGACGCGGTCGGCCGGGTCCTCGGCACTCAGGCCGCCTCGCCCCTGTCGTTCTGGATCGGCCTGGAGCCCGGCCGCGTCGTCCAGCTCGACGACGTCGTGGTGACCAGGCGCGAGGTCCCGGAGTTCGGCCAGGTGCTGGTCGCGGGCGTGGTGTCGGCCGTCGAGGCCAGGCACGAGGGGGCCGGGTTCGACTCCGACGTGTTCCTCATCGCCGACGGCGTGCTGCCCGCCGCGGTCGTGGAGATCGCCGAGGTACGCGTCACCAGGGTCGAGCCGGAGGTCTTCGTCCCGCCGCTGCCCGGCGCGCCCGTCTACCGCGCGCGCAGCGGCGATCGTGACCGGGCGCTCTACTTCGACGTCATGGACCGGCGCATCCCCATGGGGCTGGGCCGCGACAACGAGCCCATGTACGTCAATTTCGATTTCCTGGACGGCACCCGCGGCGCGCACGTGTCGATCTCCGGCGTTTCCGGCGTGGCGACGAAGACGTCGTTCGCGACGTTCCTGGTGTATTCGATATTCAACTCCGGCGTGCTCGGCGCGGAGGCCGCGAACACCAAAGCGCTGATCTTCTCCGTCAAAGGCGAGGACCTGCTTTTCCTCGACCACGCCAACACCCGGCTGGACGCCGCCGCGAGCGCCCGCTACGAGCGGCTCGGCCTGCCCGCCGCGCCCTTCGGCAGCGTCCACGTGTTCGCGCCGCCGCGCGCGGGCGACCCCAACGGCGTACCGGACGTCATGGCCAGGACGCAGGGCGTCAGCGCCTACTACTGGACGCTGCGGCGGTTCTGCGCGGAGGAGTTGCTGCGGTTCGTCTTCACCGACGCCGACGACGAGCGGGCCCAGTACTCCCTGCTCGTCGGCCAGGTCGCGGCCCGGCTGCAGTCCTGGGCCGAGCCGGCCGGCGAGGGCGGCGCGGTGCGCGTGCGCCGCCCCGACGGCAGCGCGGGCCCGGTCTGCCGCACCTTCGCCGACCTCGCCGACTTCGTCGCGGACCAGCTCACCGACGAGGGCACCCGCGCCGCCTGGACGGGCGCCCCGACGCCGCTGGGCACCGTCAACGCCTTCCTGCGCAGGCTGCGCAGCGCGGTACGGCCGCTGTCGCCCATCGTCAGGGGCGACCTGCCCGGCGACGGCGGCCACGAGATCGCCACCTCCGGCGCGCAGGTGTCGATCGTGGACCTGCACAACCTGCCCGAGCGGGCCCAGCGGTTCGTGGTCGGCGTGACCCTGCGCGGCGAGTTCGCCCGCAAGGAGAGCTCCGGCACGGCCAGGCCGCTGTTGTTCGTGGTGCTGGACGAGCTGAACAAGTACGCGCCCCGCGAGGGCGACTCCCCGATCAAGGAGATCCTGCTCGACGTGGCCGAACGCGGCCGATCCCTGGGCGTGATCCTCATCGGCGCCCAGCAGACGGCCTCGGAGGTGGAGCGCCGCATCGTGGCCAACTGCGCGGTACGCGTGGCCGGGCGGCTCGACCCGGCCGAGGCCACCCGCCCCGAGTACGGCTGGCTCCCGGCCACCGCCAGGGAACGTGCCACGATCGCCCGGCCCGGGACCATGTTCGTGACCCAGCCGGAGATCCCCGTCCCGCTCGCGGTCACCTTCCCCTTCCCCGCCTGGGCCACCCGCCCCGCCGAGGCCAAGAAGACGGTCACCCGGCGCGGCCCCGACCCCTTCGCCGGGCTGCCCGGCGCCGCCGACGACGACATCCCTCCCTTCTGAGGAGCCGCGATGAAGATCCTGCACACGGCCGACTGGCACGTCGGCAAGGTACTCAAGGGACGCCACCGCATCGACGAGCACCGCGCCGTGCTGCGTGAGCTGGTCGAACTGGCCCGCACGGAGGACGTGGACGCCGTCATCGTGGCGGGTGACCTCTTCGACACCTCCGCCCCCACGCCCGAGGCCCAGTCGCTGGTGCTGAACGCCCTGCTGGCGCTGCGCGAGGACGGCCGCGACATAGTAGTGCTCGCGGGCAACCACGACAACCCGCACCTGCTGGAGGTGTACCGGCCGATCCTGGGCAGGCTGGGACTGCACGTCGTGGGCGCGTTCCGGCGTCCCGACCAGGGCGGCACCCTGGACTTCACGGCCCGCTCCGGCGAGCCGGTGCGGCTGGCCGTGCTGCCGTTCCTGTCGCACCGCTACGTCGTACGCGCCGCCGACGTGCTCGCCGGCACCCCCGCCGAGCACAACCGGGACTACGCCGCCCGCATCGCCGAACTCGTCGAGGCCCTCACCGCGGGCTTCGACCCCGGCACCGTCAACCTCGTCACCACCCACGGCACGCTGCCCAGCGGCAGGTTCGGCGGCGGCGAGCGGCGCGCCCAGTCGATCTTCTCCTACTACTTCGAGCCCACCGTGTTCCCGCCCTCCACCCAGTACGCCGCGCTCGGCCACCTGCACCGCCGCCAGCAGATCCCCGGCCCCTGCCCGATCTGGTACAGCGGCTCGCCGCTGGCCGTCGACTTCGGCGAGGAGGCCAACACGCCGGGCGCGCTGCTGGTCACCGTGGAGCCCGGCCGCCCCGCCGCCGTGCGCGAGGCGACGATCTCCTCGGCCCGCGCCCTGGCCACCGTGACGGGCACGCTGGAGGAACTGGAGGCCATGGCGGCCGGGTACGCCGAGACCTGGTTGCGGGTGATCGTGGCGGAGCGGCCGCGGCCGGGGCTGGCCGACGCCGTACGCGAGATCCTGCCCACGGCGCTGGAAGTCGGCGTGCACGAACGTTTCCAGCCGGTGCGCGACGCCCGCCGCACCGCCGCGCCCGGCGAGGCACGCGGCCCGCGCGAGTTGTTCCGCGACTACCTGGCCGCCTCAGGACGCCAGAACGAGCAGGTCTCGGCCCTGTTCGACCGGCTGCACGAGGAGGTGACCGGCTGATGCGCCCGCTGCGGCTGCGCCTGGACAACTTCGGCAGCTTCCGCGAGCCGGTCACGGCGGACTTCTCCGACGTCGAGTACTTCGTCCTGGTCGGCCCGACCGGCGCGGGCAAGAGCACGCTCATCGACGCCATCTGCTTCGCCCTGTACGGCACCGTCCCCCGCTGGGGCAGCCAGAACGTCATCGCCCACGCGCTGGCCCCGTCCGCGATCGCCGCGAAGGTCGCGCTGGTCTTCGAGACCGCCGGCCGCAGGTACGCCGTGGTCCGCGCGCTCAAACGCGACGCCAAGGGCAAGGTGCACACCGCCGAGGCGCGCCTGGACGAGCTCGACCCGGCCGTGCCCGCGGACGCCGAGCTGGACGACCTGCTCGAAGCCGTCATCGCGCCCGTCGCGGAGGGCGCGGCGGTCACCGCCGAGGTGCAGCGGATCACCGGTCTGGAGTACCGCTTCTTCACCCAGTGCGTGGTGCTCCCGCAGGGCAGGTTCGCCGAGTTCCTGCACGCCCAGCCGCGCGAACGGCAGGACCTGCTGGTCCAGCTCCTCGACGCCGACGTCTACGAGCGGATCAGGCAGCGCGCCGTGCAGGACGGGAACGTCGCCACCCAGGCGGCGGGCTTCGCACGCGAGCGCCTGGCCCGCCTCACCGACGCCGACGAGGCCGCCGAACGGGCCGCCACGGCCGGGCTGGCCGCGCTGCGGACCCTTGACGAGCAGGTCAGAGGCGAGCTGGAGGCGCTGAGAACCTCCGATGAACAGATCGCCCGGCTGTCGGAGGAGCGGGAGGTCACCAAGGGCCGGCTCGCCGCGCTGACCGCGCTCGCCATGCCCCGGCAGGCGCCGACGCTCGCGGAGAACGCGCGGGAGGCGGCCAAGGAGGTCGCCGCCCGTACGGCCGACGCCGAGGCCGCCGACGCCGCGGAGCAGCGGGCCGAGGACGAGCTGGCCGCCCTGGACGATCCCGGGCTGCTGATGGGCGAGCTGAAGGAGCTCGAAGAGCACGAACGCGTCGTCACCGAGCTGCGCGAGGCCGAGACGAGGGCCGCCAAGACGCGGGCCGCGCTCGAACCGCTGGCCGCGGAAGCCCGCGCATGCGAGGCCGCCCTGGCCGGGGCGAAACAGGACAGGGACCGGCTGCGGGACGCGCACGCGGGGGCCGAGCTCGCCCGCCGGCTGGTCGTCGGGCAGGAGTGTCCCGCGTGCCTGCGGCCGGTCGAGCACCTGCCGCATCATCCGGAGGCGGCCGGGCTGCGCGAGGCCGAGCGGCGGGTCAAGGCCCGCGAGACCGAGTCAGAACGGGCCAGGACCCGCCACACCGAGGCGGAGACCCAGACCCGCCACTGGGAACAGACGGCCCGCGAACTGGCCGCCCGCCTTCAGAGCACTGTCGAAGAGAGCACCGCGGCACGTGCCGAAACCACACAAGAGCAGCCGGCCTCCGACGCTGCCGCGGCCGCCTCCGACGATGCGGCAGCGGTCTCCGACGACGCCGCAGCGGGCTTCGGCGGGGCCGGGGTGGCCTTCGACCGCGCCGGGGTCGAGGAGCGGCTGGCCGCTGATCGGGCGGCGGTGGAGGAGCGGCTGGCCGGGGTGCGCGGGGCCGAGCGCCGGGCCGCCAGGCTCAGGCAGGCCGCCCGCGACGCCCGGACCAGGCTCACCGCCGCGAGGAACGACGCCGACGAGCTGACGGGCAGGACCGACCGGCTCTGGCGCGACCTGGAGACCGCCCGCGACACCGTGGTGCCGCTCGGCGCGCCGCCACTGGAGCGCGCCGACCTCCACGACGCCTGGACGGGCCTGCTCGCCTGGCGCGACGAGGCGGCCGTACGGGAACGGTCGGAGCTGACGGCCCAGGACGAACGCGTCACCGAGGCCAAGCGCCGCGCGGGACGTACATGGTCCGACGTGGTCTCCCGGCTGAGCGCGCACGGCGTGGACGTCCCCGACGACGCCCCCGCCGCCCGGCTCGGCGAGCTGCTGGTCGCCGCGATCGCACGCGCCCAGGCACACCTCGCCCGGGTCCGGGAGAATTGCGCCACCGCCAGGGAGCTCGACGAGCGGGCCGCCGCCGAGGAGGAGCGCGCCAGGGTGGCGAAGGAGCTTGCCCAGTGCCTGCGCGCGGACGCTTTTGAACGCTGGCTCTGCACCGAGGCGCTCGACCTGCTCGTCACCGCCGCCTCCGGCATCCTGCGCGAGTTGTCCGACGGCCAGTACGAGCTGGCACTCGGCGGCAGGAACGAGATCGAGGTCATCGACCACGCCGAGGCCGGCATGCGCCGCAACGCCCGCACGTTGTCCGGCGGCGAGACGTTCCAGGCCGCGCTGGCGCTCGCACTGGCCCTGTCCGACCAGGTGGCGGGGCTGTCGGCGACGGCGGCGCGCAGCCTCGACTCGCTCTTCCTCGACGAGGGCTTCGGCAGCCTCGACCCGGCCGCCCTGGACACGGTGGCCACCACGCTCGAACGCCTGGCCGGCGGGCGCGAGCGCATGGTGGGAGTGATCACGCACGTGCCCGCGCTGGCCGATCGTATCCCCGTCCGTTTCGAGGTCTGGCGCGACGCCAAGGGATCGCATCTGTGCAGAACCACGACCTGACAACCGCCTTCACCGTCGATCCGTGGGATCCCGGATACACGGCGGCGCTCAACGCCGAGGCGCTGGCCGAGCTGGACGCCACCAGCGCGCAGCTCGACCTCGACGTGGAGCTGCCCGCCGCCCGCTGGCGGCCGGTCACCCCGGACCCCGGCATCCCGCCTCCCGGAGTGCTGCTGATCGCCGACGGGGTACGCAGGATCGACGCCCGCCTGTGGACCTACGGCGCGAACGGCGAGGAGCCCAGGCCGGGACTCGCCGCCTCCTGCGCCGCCGGAATCGTCCGCTGCACGCCCGGGGACGGAACGCCCGCCGCACTGGCCGCCGTGGAGGTGAGCCGGTCGGTGTTCAGCGCCTCGCCGCACCTGGCCGACATCCTCACCAGGTCCGCCGGCTACCGGGCCCGCCGCGCGGCCGACTCCGGCATGGACGAGCTGGTCCTGGCGCTCCAGCGGCACCTCACCCAGCTGGAGGTGGACCTGGCCATCCGCCACAGGGCCGAGACGGACGAGGACGACCTGCTGCTGGTGGACGGGCCGTTGCGGGGGCGTACGCACCTGCCGCGCACGGCCGGCTACATCAAGACCCACCACACGGCCTACCTGCCGGCCGCGCAGGCCGCCACCGTGTCGGACCTGCGGCCGGGGCAGCGCACCCCGATCTTCCTCATGGGCACGAGCTGGCGCCGCCACGCCTGGTACGTACGGCTGCCCGCCGGCTCCGACATGCCCTGGGCGGGCGTCGTACGCTGCGAGGCGAACGCGGACCTGGCCCTCGACCACCTGCTGCACCTGGCGGACTCGCTCACCCACGCCCTGCCGTCCCTCGCGGGCGTCGCCTACAAGGACCCGCGCGCCCCGCAGAACCTGGTCCCCATCGGCGGGCTGGAACGGCTGCTGCGCCACCGCCTCGGCGACGCCCGCCTCCTCTACCGGGCCCTGCGCGCCGCCGCCGCCCGGCACGGCCGCACGCCCGAACCGGCCTCAGAGGGAATCTGACCCGGACTCCGCGCCGGGGAGGGGATCGGCCGCCCGGATCGCCGCCTCCACCGAGGGCTCGATCAGGAAGAAGTCCAGCAGCCCGCTGATCGACAGGATCTGCGCCACGCGGTCCGGCACGTCCGACAGGACCAGCGAGAAGCCCTGCTCGCGGCTCTCGTTCAGCAGCAGCACCAGCACGCCCACCCCCATCGAGTCGCAGAACGTCAGGCCGCCCAGGTCCAGGATCAGCCCGGCGGAGGTGGCCGTCTCCCGGGCCTCGTGCACCTCCCGGTGCAGCAGGTCCGCCCACTGGTAGTCGAGGTCGCCGCCGGCGCGGACCACGAGGAAGCCTTCGTGCAGGCTGATCGACACGCTCAAGCGCCGGGCGGAATCGCTCTTTCCGCTCATGAATCTCCATCGTTGGCCGGATGAGGAGGGTGAGCAACCCTCAGGAGGTGTTCGTCCGTTCCCGCCGGAGGGACGACAGAATGGGCGGATGACTGCCGATGATCAACCACCGGTCGGCCCGTTCGAGGAACGGCTGTGGGCCGCGCACCGGGACGGGCAGCAGGCGTTGTGCCTGAGCCTACTGCGCGAGGCCGACCTGGCGCTGCCGATCACGGCCGGCGCGGCGGCGGACGGCAGGGCCGCCTGGGCGACGGCCGGCGACGCGGGCCGTACCTGGGTGCTGGCCTACACCTCCGTCGAGGCGATGCGGCTGGCCACCGGCGGCGTCGCCACGCACTGCAGGGTCGCCTCGATGACGGAGCTGGCCGCCGGATGGCCGGACCCGCGCTGGGGGCTGGCGGTCAACGCCGGGCTGCGGGTGGCGTTCATGCTGGATCCCGGTACGGTGGCCCGCCTGGCGGTGCCCACGCTGGTCCAGGACCTCCGGCTCGACCCCGAGTCCGGCGTGCCCGTGATGCAGAAGCCGCTCGCCGCCGAAGATCTCCCGGAGTTGCTGGCGGCGCGGGAGCCGAGGGTGTCCGGCTACTGCCACCACGCGCTGGACGTCTCGCACATCGCCACGCCGGCGGTGCTCGCCGCCGCGCTGGGCCGCCCGGAGCTCCTGACCGGCGGCGGCTCGCTGAACCTCCTGCGCTGGCGCCCCGCCGGCCTCGGCCTCTACCGCACCCCGTACGGAGGCACGGACGAGGAGGGCCGGCAGGCCGTGGCGGGCTGGGTGGTCGAGGAGCCGCCGTTCGTCGGGATGGGGCTGGTGCCCAGCGTCGACACCATCATCCGCGAGTACAAGGTGTACGGCGTGGGCCTGCCCCACGGCGCCGAGATCTGGGAGCTCACCATCGAGGGAACCGAGCACCGCCGGGCCATCTACCACGGCGACCTGCGCCGCTGGCTGCTGGTGGGCAGGACGTCATGACGGCCTGGCACGGCTACCGGGCCCGCTGGCGGGGCGCCGACCACCCGGCCGCCCCCGAGCCGCACGTCCTCGAACTGTGGGTACGCCTGCGCAGCGCCGAACCGCTGGACGGCTTCGAGGAGGTCGAGCCGGGCTGCCACGTGCGCACCGTTCCCGCGTCCGAGTGCGAGTCGGTGCACTTCGTCACCGTCGTGTGCACCTGGCGCGGCCAGCCGTTCCAGGTGCACGACGAGCGGAACGGGTCGTTGCTGCTGGAGTACCTGGGCGGGTCGGTGCTCACCGCGCGGGAGCTGGGGCTGGAGCGGGTCGAGCGGGGCGTGTACCGGTGCTGGGTGCCACGGGGCGAGGTGGGCGAGCTGCGCGAGGAGGCGGTGCTCATTACCTAGAAGAAAAATCGGGATGTTTCTGGGCAAAGACTTGTTTCCTGGTGTTCATGTGACGGAAACTTACCCTTTAGGCAGGTGTGGCGTAACAGGCTATGTCGCGAGGGGGGCATGGAGTCACCGGAACGGCCCGACGTGGCGGGGATGCAGGCGTACGCCGACGAACTGCGTGACATGTTCGGCCGGCTGCAGGACGAGGGCGTTGAGCTGCACGCCAGGGCGAAGGCGGTCCAGGCGACCGAGACCTCGCGCGACGGCCTGGTGTCGGTGACCGTCGGGGCGCGCGGCGACCTCGTACGGATCGACCTCGACCCGCGCATCTACCGGCGCCCCGACGCGCGCGGTCTGGCCGACACGATCGCGGAGACCGCGCGGCGGGCCGCCGCCACGGCGCAGGAACGCGTCACGGAGATCTTCGCGTCCGTGATCCCCCCGGAGGACTTCAAGGCGCACGTCGAGGGAGACGTGGAAGCCGTCCTGGCCCGCCTCGCCGACCAGATGGGAGGCGAAAGGTGAACAACCGGTGGCAGGGCACGTACGCCTCCAAAATCCTCGCGGAGCGGGGCATCTCCGCGTGGTCCACCATGGCCGATGAGTTCGAACGCACGCTGCCGAAGCTGACGGCCGAGGTCGAGGCGTGCCTGTCGGCCGCGCCGTGGGGCAGCGACGCCGAGGGCGAGGCCTTCCGCGCGGCGCACTTCTCGGGCGGCGGCGGGCCCAACGACATGCTCGAACAGTGCGGCCGGCTGGCCAAGGAGATCATCGACGCGGGTGACCGCGTGCGTACCGCCATCGACAACACCCGCCAGACGGACGCCGACATCAGGCACGATCTGGCGACCGGCCTGGTCCGCGAAGTCTGAGGCACGGCGCGTGACGAACACGGGCGGCATCGAGGTCCAGGGCCCCGGCGGGCAGGCCAGCCGGCAGGACATCGTCAGGATCGACACCGACATCCGTCCGGTCTGGGAGACCGAGGCACTGCCCGGCTGGGTGGTCCACTGGCTCATCCCGATGTTGTCCGCCGGCCAGAAGTGGACGAACGCCAGCGAGAGCGGGGTGTCGAAGCTGGCGCAGGCCTACGTTGCGCTGGGCGACGCCACCGCCGGCCCCACCGAGCCCGCCGGCTCGGCCGCCCGCACGATCGTGACCGGCTGGCAGGCCCCCGCCACGGGCGACTTCGTCGTCAGGGCGCGCAAGCTGTTCGGCGAGGAGGCCGGCCTGGCCGGCGTGACGAAGAACGCGCGCGCGTACGCGCAGCAGGCCAGCAACTTCGCCGTCGAGACCCAGTACACCAAGCTGTCCATCAACGTGGCCTTCTGGGTGACGGTCATCGCCATCGGCATCGCCATCGTCGTCTCCTTCTTCAGCGCCGGGACCTCCACCGCGCTGGTGGGCCCGTACGCGGCCGCCGCGCGCGCGGCCATGAGCCGGCTCCTCGCCCGCCTCGCCGCGGTGGCCGGGCGCCAGGCCGGCGCGACCGGCCTGGCCAGGGTGACCACGCTCAGCGGCGCCACCGGGCGCGGCGCGATCAACCAGCTGCTGGCCTCGGCGGCGGGCAGGGAGCTCATGAAAGAGCTCCCTGAGGAGATCGGCGAGGAGTTCTTCATCGACTGGGCGGCCCAGAAGCAGCAGATCGACATGGGCACCAGGAAGGAGTGGGACTGGCAGAAGTCCTCGGCGGCCATCGTCGGCGCGGGCACCGGCGCGGTCGTCGGCACCCGCCTGGCCGGTCCCGTCTCCCGCGTCACCGGACGCGTGCCCGGCTTCGCGGGCCGCGCCCTGACGACCGGCCTGACCAACACGATCGCCTCGCCGGCGGGCAGCTTCATCGCCAACGGGATGGTGTACGGGCAGTGGCAGAACCCGTTCACGGCGGACTCGCTGATGGGCGGGTTCCTCGGAGGCGCGGGGCGTACGGGGAGCATCAGCCCGTTCAACCCCGACGTCGCGGCGGCGCTGATCCACCCGACGAGCACGCTCGCCGCCGCCTACGACGCCGCCGCGCAGACGGACGCGTCCCGCGCGGCCGGCCCCGGCGGTCCCGGCGGCCCGGCCTCTCCCCAGGGCAGTCCGACGGGCCCGGACGGCAACGGCCCCGTCGCACCCGCGACCGCACGCACCCCCGACCCGTCCACGGTCCCCGCCCCGCGCACCTCGGCCACCACCTCGGCCACCGCCCCGGCCTCGGGCCCCGGGCAGGCGACCAGGCCCGGCACGGCCCTGCCGGACCTGGACCCGTCCTCGCCGCGCCGCAGCACCACCAGCCCGGAAACCGTCAGCGCACCGGCCCCCGACGAGGACCGCGACCAACAGCCGAACACCGCGACGCACCCCACCCCCGCGCCCCAGAGCACCGACGCCGCGCCCCAGAGCACCGCCCCAACGCCGCAGAGCACCAACGGCACCCCTCAGGACACCGGCGCGGCACCCCAGCGCGCCGACACCA
Source organism: Nonomuraea sp. NPDC050404 (assembly GCF_040655495.1). NCBI lineage: Bacteria > Bacillati > Actinomycetota > Actinomycetes > Streptosporangiales > Streptosporangiaceae > Nonomuraea > Nonomuraea sp. NPDC050404. The sequence goes on along the minus strand of NZ_JBFAKB010000011.1, from coordinate 332,915 downwards.
CGCCCCAAGCCACGGCCCCCACGTCCCAGAACGCCGACAGCGCCGCTCAGGCCACCACCGCCTCCCCGCAGAGCACCGACAGCACACCGCAGAGCACCAACGGCGCACCGCAGGACACCAGCGGCGCACCGCAGAGCGCCAACGCAGCGCCGCAGGACACCAACGCAGCGCCGCAGGGCCCGGACGCCGCCACTGCGCCCTCCGAGGGCGACGCCACAGGCCGGCCGTCGCAGGTCGCGGGCGACCCGGCGCAGACGAGCGCAGCCTCGCCACTGACAGCCGAAAGCACCACCCGCACGAGCGACGCTCCAGCGCGCACGGCAGACGGCACGACCCCTACGGGAGTCGGTCCGGCGCGCACAGCCGACGGCAGCACGCAGGCCGGCGCCACGCAGACCGGCAGCGCCCCGGCGCAGGCGGCCGACGGTCCGACGGCCGCGACCGGCGTCTCCGCGCAGGCGGGCCAAGGTCCGGCGCGCAAGGGCGACACCAGTTCGCCCGCCTCCGCCTCCGCCTCGCCCGCCTCGTCTTCACCCGCTGCCGCCTCGCCCGCTTCCGCCGCGCCGGACTCCCCACCCCCGGCGGCGCGGGCCACGCCACCGGTCAGGGCGCGGTTGGCGCTGATGGACGCCCTCGGTGTGAACTTCCCCGGCGCGGTGGTCGGCCCCAACGGCGACCTGATCGTCCCGACCGCCGACGGCGACCGCGTCATCACCGCCGCCACCATGACCCGCATCCGCGCGATCCTCGACATGCGCGCCACAGAGCTCCACAACCAGGCGGACCTGGAGGTGGAAGCGGCCTCCCTGCTCCTGGTGGCGGTGGCCGACGACTCCCTCTCGTCCGCGATCCAGACCGGCCCGGCCCAGGACACCGCCGCCCAGAACAGCCCGGCCCAGGACACGACCCCCGCCCCGGCACACACCAGCAGACCCGGCACGGTCACCTCGCGTCAGATCCCCGGCACCAGGTACGTCAACGACACCCGCCAGGGCCCCGACCTCACCACCGACGAGGCCAAGGCCGCCACAGCCGACCTGCGCCCGGACCACTTCCGCAACGCCAACGAGGACGTACAGGACCTGACCTGGTCCCAGGACGGCAGGACCCTGGTGGTGCGCACCCGGACCGGCGGCACCCAGCACTTCCGCCCCGTCATAGGCGGCCTCGACCGGAACCTGATGGCCAGGACCCACCTCAGGGCGGGCACGGCCGACGACCCGCACGTGGTCCACCTCGCCCCCCGGATGGCGAACGACCAGCTCCCGAGGGTCTGGCTGCACGAGATCACCGACACCCTGCAACGCCTGGCGGCCGGCGACGGAACGCGCAGGCGGGGCATCCTCAGGAGGATGTTGCCGGGTGGCGGCCGTCCGGCGCGCGACGACTGCGTACCGGCCAGGCGCAACGAACTGGCCTACCTCACCGAGCAGTGGCGGCGCGCCGCCACGCTGCCCGAGCAGCGCCGGCTCGCCGTGGACATCGACGGCGTCAGACGTGAACTGATCCGGCACGGCGACACTCCACCGCCACCCCCCTGGGCGCCGGCGCCGGACGAACGCCGGACAAACGCGCCCGCCGTGCCGGGCGCGCAAGCGTCCGCGGACGACGTACGGTCCGTCATCGCGTCTCTGGAAAGGGCCGAGCAGGCGCTCAAGCAGCGGGTGAAGGCCAAGGAGGCGAGCGCGAAAAAGGCGGGCGAGCAGGAGGCCGAGTCGCGCCGCACGGCACGCAGCACCGTGAGCCGCCGCGACAGCGGCGCGGCCGAACGAGCCCGCAAGGCCGAGAAGGAGGCCGACGGCCACCGGGACACCCGGGAAAGGCACACCGAGGTCGCCAAGGCGTACGCGGCCGCGCTGGCGGAGGCCACCGAGGCCAGGCGGGCCTACGAACGGCTGCTGTCCGCGATCGAGCAGTCCGCCACGCCCGCGCGGCCGGGTCAGGTGAGCATGGCCGACATCGCCAGGTCGCTGACGCCCGCGGCCACGGCCGCGCACGAGCGTTTCCTGGACGCGCTGCGCCGGGCGCTGCCCCAGGACATCGCGCTGTCCGCCGCCATGCCCGCCGGCCGGCTGGCCCACATCGGCGCGCTCACGAGCGCGGTCAACGACCTGCTGGCACGCAACGGGGCCAACGCCCGCTTCACCACCGACGGCCTGGAGCGGGCGCTGCGCGCGGACTTCCCCAAGGCCGTGTCCGATGACGGCGTGGTGCTCTCGGTCGGGGAGGGCAGGTCGGCCGCCGAGGTACGGATCAAGCTGACCCTCTCCGACCTGGTCGAGATCCTCGACCCGGCCATCGGGGCGTCGGAGATGATGACCGGCTTCTTCACCCAGGCGGACCGGACGACCACCGCCACGGAGGCGCACACCGCCGGCGCGCCGGTGGGCTTCGACACCAGGGTGCTGACGCGGATGGCGCCGGACACCGCGTGGCTGCACGTCATGGGGGAGCTGGTCGGCGTAGGCGTCGGGGTCTCCGCCGGGCGCAACTGGTCGGACTCGGGCGGCGGCGGCACCTACGCCCAGGTCGGCGCGGTCTCCGACAACCGCGGCGAGTCGGTACGCTTCGACGCCGCCGCCACCTGGACGGCCGAGATCCGCACCGGCCGGGACCAGCAGTGGCGCGGCGCCACCACGGTGAACTCGGGCGCGCCGGGGGACGTCTCCTCTCAGGGGTTGTGGGTCGGGCACTCCCACCTCGCGCAGCCGCCGCGCTGGCACACCGTCATCGACGAGGGCAAGCGCGACCCCGAGATGCCCACCCACGTCCTCACCGGCATGACCGGACTGGAGGAGGCCCTCGACGCCCTGGCGGCCCGGCTCGGCGGCGAGTTCACTCAGATCGGCTCGAACGGCCACCGCCACCTGCGCAGATTCGTCACCCAGGAGCTGCCGATCGACCTGCGGGCCGCGGCCAACGGCGGGCTGGAGCGGGTGCTGGCCGCGCGCGGCGAGCCGGACGTCACGATCAGGGTCAAGAGCGAGGTCGTGCGGGTCATGGCCGAGCCGGTCGGCGCGCCGAGCGACGCCAAGTGGCGCGAGGAGGTGCTGGTCGACTTCGCCGCCTCGCCCGGCGGGACGTCGTCCGGGGGCTCGGTGGAGGTGAACGCCTCCGCCGGGGTGAACCATCCGGCGCTGCAGGACGTGGACGTCTTCGGCGACCTGGGCGACTACGCGCCGAACCTGGCGCCCAGGGTCAAGGGCAGCAGGTCGGCGTCGCAGTCGTACTCGTCGACGGCCAACGGGCAGGCCATCGACGTGAGCGTGCACCGGGCCACCGATCCCGAGCAGAGCTACCGGCTGGTGGTGCGGCACACGTTCACGGTGAGCAGGCCCGGCGAGCGGCCCGTCACGCTGCCGACCTTCGAGTCCACGGCGCTGGTGTCCATGGCGGAACGGGCCGCCTACCGTTTCGGCCTGCCGGTCGACGAGAACGCGCTGCTCGGGTTCGACGGCGACGGCAATCCCGTGATGCGCGGCGACGTACGGCCGGAGGAGATCAAGGGACGCAAGCCCGAACTGCCGGAGTGGCTCGGCGACGGGCCCGGCCAGATGCGCGGCGCGGGCCCGGCCCTGGTGAAGCAGATCACCGGGCTGGACGGGGTCACCGACGAGGTGCTGGGCCGGCTCGCCAAGCTCGGCGTCGTGCCGGAGATCGTGGACGGCGTCCCCCAGTACGACGACAACAAGCTCGTACGCGCCAGCCAGCTGCTGAACGAGCAGGAGATCGTCACCCAGCTGTCCGAACGCCGCCAGCGCGCCGGCTACGACCAGCTCGCGCTGGACGAGGGCATCCACGTCAACCTGGTGCTGCACGGCCGCAACAGCGCCTCGGAGAACTACACCGTCCGCATCGCGATCCAGCAGCACTTCGGCAACCGCGGCACCTACATCGGGCGGACCGACTGGGAGGCCTTGGCCAAGCTCGACATCGGCACCGACACCTCCGCCCGCGCCATCACCAGGACCAGGACGTACGCGGGCAACCCGTCGGGAAGCGAGAGCGAAGGCCCCGGCGCGGGCCAGGACGGGCTGTCGCACGAGACGGGACTCAACGCCGGCGCCAACCAGGCCCGCACGGCCGGCTCCAACACCGGCAGCACCGTCAACATCGTGACCCTCTCGGAGAGCACCGGGCCGCTCGCCCTCTTTCGCGTGGACCACACCCTGACCGTGGACCTGCTGCGGGACGGTAAGACGACGAGCCTGCTGGACCAGCCCCGGTCGGGCAGCGCCATCCTCGCCATGGCCGCCGAGTTCCTGCCCTCCACCGGCCCCAGCCACCAGGGCTCGGTGGGCAGGCCGGGTAAGAGCCTGCTCAGCCGGGCCACGCTCCTGCATCTGGACGTGCCCGGGGTGATGGACGCCGCGCGGCGGGTGCTGCCCGGGGCCATGCGGCCGGACTCGCCCGCGTTCCACCACTTCGCGGCCTTCCTCAACCCGCGCAACCTCCTGTCCCACCCCGAGCTGCTCTCGGCGCCGATCACCACCGACGTCGCCGTCCGCCCGCAGGGGGTCGCGGCCACGCGGGCCGGGCTGTCGGTGACGGGGGAGATGAGCCAGGCGAGCGTCGTCAGCGTCATCGACCATGTGACCGGGCGCATCATCTTCGGCCTGGGGAGCGCCGGCGTGTCCTGGGGCGGCTCGTCAGGACACTCGATCGGCGCCTCGTTCGGCGCCGGCAACGTCGATGACGGCGGCGACGCCAGCGACACCGGCGACTCCAGCGACAGCGGCAAGCTGTCACTGCCGTCGCGCTCGGGCGGCAGCTCGACCACGACCTCCCACCTGGACATCTGGGGCACGGAAGAGCTGACGATCGAGACCGGCCGCCAGTACCTCCTGCGCGGCGACCTCGACCTCACGCTCACGGGCACGCAACAACTGGCGGGCGCGCTCCCGCTGCCCTCGGGCGGCCCGGAGTCCGTCCGGGGCGCCGCGCTGTTCTCGATCCCCGAGTACGACGCGCTGCGCCTGTACGCCGACGGCGAGCTCTCCCTGCCGCTGCCCCTGGTCGCCGACGCGGTCGAACGTTTCCGCAACGGCGACCTGACCCTCGACAGGAGCCTGGCAGTCCCCCTGACCCAGACCTACGTCAAGGCCCTGACCAAGGCGAAGAAACAGGGCGAGGAAACCGGGGTCGGCGCGCAGCACAACCCCAAGGCGCTGCTCAAGGCGCTGAACAAGGTGGCGGACCTCGGCGTCGCCACCGACCAGGCCCGGGGCAAGAACCCCCTGCGGCGGCTGAACGCGGTGCTGAGCTCCGCCGCGAAGCTGATCGAGCGCGCCAGGAACGTCGTGGTGTCCCCGCAGCACGAGAACACCATGGGCCTGAGCGTGGTGGAGTCGTTCGGCCTGACCGACGCCAAGGGTGAGAACGTCGCCCTGCTGGACGCCGTGATGAAGGCCGTCAACGACAAGGTGCCGGGGGCGGAGAAGAACACGCCGACCCTGCGCAGGGAGATGAGCGTGGACTTCGCCGACGACCGCGGCAACATCCACCTCACCGACATGTGGTCGCCCCGCGGGTTCGAGAAGAGCTACCACGTGCACGACGGCGCGCGCAGCGAGCAGGCCGGGGTGCTCACCGTACGGGCGCGCCTGGTGCCCCACGAGGGAGCCGACCCGCGTGCGGGCGAGTTCCTCGGCCACATCAAGCACGCCGGCATCATCATCCAGTTCTACCGCTACGGCGAGGACGGGCACGTGGTGGCGTACGTCGGCAGCTACTCGGCCGGCGCCGACCACAGCGGCACGGAGGGCCAGGACGGCGAGGGCGCCGGCGTCTCGACCGACCGCAGCCGCAACTACTCGGCCGGCACCAACGAGCAGGGCACCCGGCTGCAGCGCATCGCCATGTTCAACGGCCTCGACCGGGTCGCGCAGCAGATGAGACTGGTCATCGAGGTCGAGCACCGGCCCGCCAGGACAAGGGACCTGCCCGGTCCCGTCGCCCGTCCGGTGACCGCGGTCCGCAACGTGGCCGCGCGGCCGGCCTCGGCGATCCGCGCGGCGGCCGCCCGCGTGCGGGGCGGCTCCCGCACCATCCCCGGCTCCCACGGCTACGACGTCAGGCTCGTGCGCCGCATGCCCCCCGGCATGATCCGCCCGGCGGGCGAGGACCCCGGGTACGTCGCCAGCGTGCCCGACCCCCGCACCGCCGAACTCCACCCCGGCTTCTTCCCCGCGTCCCTGCGGCAGGAGCCGGGCAGGCCCTCGCTGCTCGACGTCGTCACCGGCCAGTTGTCGAAGATGCTGGGCTCGAACACGATCAGGGAACGCCAGGCGGAGCTGGTCGCACGGCTGTCCCGATCCGCGCTGCTGGCCGGCTTCGAGCGGATGTCCCAGCCGGACGGCGACGTCGTACGGGTGAGCAGGCAGAAGTTCAAGGACCAGGGCGCCGACGTCACGATCAAGGCGCGCCTGTCGGATGTCACGGTCGTGGCCGGGCCGTTCGACGCCGAGAAGGGGCAGGTGGACAGGAAGGCCGACGCCCAGAACGTGTCCGTCTCCCGCGGGCGTGTGCTGCCGCTGGGCGTCAGCGTCAATCAGAAGGACGCCACGACGGGCGTGGACATCGGTGTGAAGGCCGGGGAGCAGACGTCGGAGAGCGTCAACGACCACCACAGCGTGCGCCGTGAGCGGAGCGTGTTCGAGAGCGGGAAGGCGTACATCGTACGGCTCCGGGTGGACTACGACCTGAGCTTCCAGTACATGGCGCGGCGGCGGGACGGCGACGAGAAGCCCGTCGGAGCCCCTGTCAACATGCCGGGCGCCTCGGCAGGCTCGGTGGACGTCGTCATGTTCGGCGAGGAGATCGAGGAGCTGCGGTCCCGGATGGACTCGGGGGTGCGGCTCGCGCCCTCCCCGGAGAACCTGCCCACGTTCCGGCACGTGCCCCCCACGGGCCACGAAGGGCTGATCGAGACCCTGCGCGAGGCCCGCATGGCCGCCCGCGAACGCGGGGAGATCGCCCTGGTCACCATCCGGGAGGCCGACGGCGTGCACCGCTACCGCGCCCACCCCGACGGCACCCTGCGCAGCGAGAGCCCCGACGGCGGCTTCGCCGAGGCGTTCGCCACGCTCCCGCCCGCCCTCCTCGACGCCGCCGAGCAGCAGAACCTGCCCCTGCGGGACATCCACCTGAACTCCCTGACCCCCGGCACCTTCGCCGACCAGGTCACGGCCGAACTGGTGGCCAGGAACGCGCTCCCGGCCGCCCCGCCCGCCCCGGTCTGGGGCGCCACCGCCGAGACGCCCCAGCAGTCGTCGCCGGCGGGCGGCAACTTCTCCACCGGGGTGACGCCGCCGTCGGCGACCTCCCCGGAGATCTCCGGCACGCCGTTCGACGCCGCCGCCCGCGCCGACGGGACGCCCGGCCTGACGATCGAGGAGGTACGCGGCCAGGACGTGTCGCCGGCCGACTTCGGCGGCGCGGTGGCCGACGTGCGCTGGACCGCCGGCGACCGGCTCCTCATCCAGCTCCCCGCCGCCCCCGACCAGCACGTCCGGGTCATGGTGGCGGACCCCGGCGACGGGCTCACCGGCCGCAGCGAACTGCGTTCCGGCACCCCCGAGGACCCGCACGTGGTGCGGATCGGGCCGCGCGTGGATCCGCTCGTCGTCTCCTCCGTGCTGGTGCACGAGATCTCGCACCTCACCCAGGAGGGCGCGGCGGCGCGGGCCGGAGCGCCCGGTCAGGGGGTGGTCAGGGCGTCGTTGTCGCCGGACCAGGCGGAGGGCACCGACCATTGCCTGCTGCCGCGGATGGACGAGCACGCGCACCTGACGCGCAAGTGGCATGCGGCGACGGATCCGCAGGCGCGGGAGCGGCTCGCCGAGGCGATCGACGCGATCGCCGCCGACCTCGAACGCCGCGGCCACACCCCGCCCCGCGCACCGTGGGAAGCCACCGACCTCCGGCGGAGCCACCCGAACTCCGAGGCGGGTCGGGGGCTCGACCGGCTCCACGCGCTGCTCGGCGCGTTGTCCGAGGCGTCGGCCCCCCGGCAGCGCAACTCTCTCGCCTCGGTACTGAACGGGGAGCCCGCCACTGCCGGGCCGCTCGCCTCCGCGCTCGGCGGCGGCCGGAATTCGGTCCGGTCGCTCACCGCCGAACTACGCGCCGAAGCCGGGAAGGCGGGCCTCGCCCCCGGACAGCCGGGAGCCGCGGCCAGGACGGCGGAGCTGGTACGGGCGGGCGAGCTGACCCCCGGGCAGGTCGAGGCGCTGCGCGGCCCGGCGCCGCTGCCGGAGACCGCCGCCGCCAGGGCCGTGGAGCGCGCCGCCGCCCTCATGGGAGGCCGGGGCCGCCCGATCGGTCCCGGCCTGGTCGGCATCGAGATCCCCGGCCACCCGCCCATCACCGTCGAGATCCGCCCGCCCGGCTCCGGCCCGGCTGCACAGGAGAGCGGTGTGGTGACGTACCAGATGGACGGCCACGGCACGGTCGGCGCGAATGAGCGGGCCGCGGCCGCCACCGCCGCGGGAGCCGTCGCGCGGGCGCTGGGCCTGCCGGTCGGCGATCACCGGACGCTGGCCGAGCTGCATGAGGCCGTGCGCCAGGTCAGGGCCGCCACCCCCGCGCAGCGCCCGGCCCGGCTGGGCGTCCTGCACGACCTGGCCATCGCCGCCCCCGGCCGTCTCATCCCCGCGCCGCTGGCCGCCGACCTGGCCACCCTGCTGGCAGGGCCGCGCCCGGGTGCCCGCCACGCGTACTGGAAGCGCATGCGCACCCTCAGCGACGGCACCGGCTGGCTCCCGCCCGAGGAGGAGTGCCCGTGCCCCGCGGACCTGCCGTGCGTGTGCGGTGGCCGGGCCGACCCCGTCCCCGGCCCTCGCCAGGCACCCGACACGGTAGCGGGCACGAGGCAGGGCGAGGTGCGGGCATGATAGGAAACCCGAGGAGAGGACGGTCATGACCTTCGCGGTAGCACGGACGAGGGATGAGGCGCATCTCTACCTCGACCTGCACCCATGCGTGTGCGGCTCGGTGGACACCACCTGGGACAGCGGCCTGGTCAGCGTGGAGGGCGGGCTCGCCAGCCGCTACTCCGGCGCTTGCGGGGCGTGCGGCAGCCCGCGTGAATACCTGTTCGGCCTGCCGGAGCGGCCCGTGGTGCCCGCGGGCTATCCGACGTTCGGGGGCGAGGAGCCGTCGCAACTGCTGGACGCGGGGGAGTGGTTGTGGGTGGCCGACCTGACGGCGGGAAACGTGCCGGCGGACGACGCGGCCGAGGCCCGTCGCACGCTGTCGGTGGCCACCGCCGCCGTCGAGGAGGCCGTGAAGTTCATCCCGCCCGGTGCGGACGAGGTGCCGGGCGACGGGTTCTGGTCGCAGCGCGGGCAGGAGATGCGGGCCGCCGAGCCGGGCCGGTTCCAGCTCGACCGGCTGCTGATCGTCCGCGACACCTACCGGGACCTGGCGGCACAACATGCCTGAGCGCGGCGTGGCGCGCTGCCTCGTGGAGGCGTACGTCTACCTCGACCTGGTGGCCTCCGGCGGGTCCGAGCACGCGCTGGTCATCGACGAGCCGGACGGCTGGGTGGTGCGGGCGGACGACACCGAGGTGTTCGTCCCGCACGACGCCGAGGAGGCCGCCGAACACCAGGGCGCGACGTTCGGCACGGGCCTGTCCGAACTGCTCGACCCCGGCCAGTGGATGCTGATCGGCACCACGTACGCGACCAGGGCCCTTGAGGGCGGCCTGTTCTACGCCGCCGACCCGTCGGGACCCGAGCAGTACGAGGCCGTCGCCGCCGACTGGAGCTTCGCCGCGGAGGCCATGGCCGAGGCGCTGAAGTTCCTGCCGGGCGACGCCGCCGAGATCCCGCCCGAGGAGTTCTGGACGGAGATGGGCAGGGCGGCGCGCGAGGCGGAGCCGGGCCGCTTCACCAGGCGGAAACTGGAGAGCGACCTGGCCTTCTACCGGCAGAGCCTGGCCGACTTCCAGCGGCTGCACGCCGAGGACGAGGCCCGCTGACCCACCGCGCCGCGAGGCGGGTCAGCGAGGAAGTAACTCCCTGGCGTCAGAAGCGGCGGCACTGGCCTTCCTTGTCGCCCTTCACGGAGTTCTTGCCGCCGGTCACCTTCGAGCGGTTGTCCTCGCACTCGAGGTTGCCCTTGACGGAGTTGCGGTGCACCTGCAGGCCCTTGCGGTTGTCGGAGAGCTGGATGTTGCCGTCCACCCTGTTGCCGTTGACGCGCAGGTAGCTCCGGTTGTCCTCAAGCTGGATGTCGCCGTCCACGCGGGTCGAGGTGACCGTGACGCCGCCGCTGTCCTTCACCTGGATGTTGCCGTCCACCTTCGAGCCCTTGGTGACCGAGACCGAGCGGGCGCCCTCCGCCTGGATGTCGCCGTCAACCCGGACGTCGCGCGCCACGAGGGTCGCCCCCGAGCCGACCTTGACGTTGCCCTCCACGCGGGTGCCAAGCAGGGTGCAGGTGGCGCCCTTGGGCACGCGCACGTCGTCAACACCGGCGCCGCGGATCGTGCCCGCGCAGGTGCGCGTGTCGGCCGCGGCGGCGGGGGCGGTCATGGCCAGGGTGCCCATCACGGTGCCGAGGACGGCGCCGGCGAGGGTCATCCGGATCACGTTCATGTCGTGCCTTTCTTCAGGTGCCGGTGCGGGTCGTCCGCCCCGGTCATGAAGAAAGCTTCTCGACCGGCCGTGGCTGCCACGTGAGAAGGACATTAGGGACTTCTCATCTGAATTGTCGCTCTAGTGACGATTCAGGCGAGCGTGATGAGTCAGGCGAGCGTGATGAGGACGTCGTGGTGCCCGGTCAGCGTGGCGGGCACGAAGCCGGCCGCGCGCCCGTCCAGGCGGACCTCGCGCACCGCCGCGCCGCCGCCCGCCACGGTGACGCGCAGGGTCATGTCGCGGTAGCGCAGGCCGTTCAGCGACGTCTCACCCCAGGTCGCCGGTACGGAAGGGGAGAAGCGCAGGCCGTCGGGCCCGAACCTGATCCCGAACAGCCCGTGGTGCACCAGGCCCAGCAGGGTCGTGGCCGACCAGGTCTGGTCCGGCTCCGACGGCCACCGCCTGCCCTGCTGCCAGCCGCCGTCGGGCAGGCCGGTGGTCGCGTTGTAGACCTCGTACAGGCCGGCGTCGCCGAACAGCGCGACCAGATCGTCCAGCGTCTCGTGGAAGCGCTCGTGGTGGCCGAGAGCCGCCATCGCGTCGCCCCACACGCCCATCACCATCGGCCAGCAGATCGCGTTGTGCCGGCCGGGCCGCTCGGGGCCGTAGCGCTCGAAGTGCGGCCACACGCTGACCATGCCGCGCGGCTCGCGGTGCGCGCGGGCGGCGACGAGCGCGGCCCGCCGCTCGTCCGCCACCCCGAACAGGATCGCCATGGCCAGCCCCAGCGTCTCCTCATGGGGGTCCAGGCGGCCGTCGCCGTCCAGGAAGTACCCGTACAGCCCGGCCTCCTCGCGCCACAACCACCGGTTCACCGCGTCCGCCGTGAGGCGCTCCCGCTCCAGGTGCGGCCGGGCGTCCTCGCCCAGCGCGGCCGCCATCCGCGCCAGCGCCCGGTGCGCGCCGGTGTAGACGGCATTGGTGGACAGGCACATGATCGAGTGCGCCCCCGGATAGTCCAGCACGAAGCTGGAGGCGATGCCGGGGTCGTTGGGCGGCTGCGGGTAGCCGGAGATGCCGTCCTGCATGACCGCGCCGCCTCGATAGAGCCCGTACCTCTCGTCGAACCGCTCGCCGTCCAGCACCTCCATCGTGGCCGCGGCGATCGGGTACGCGCGCGCCAGGAACTCCCGATCGCCGGTCACCAGCACGTGGTGCCAGGCGGCGACGGCCCAGATGATCTGGTCCCACCACTGGTCGTCCTGCTGGACGAGCTTGTCCTCGGTGACGGCCATCAGGGTGTCGCGGGCGGCGCCGGGGGACAGCAGGCTGGCCGCGTACCAGGCGTTGATCGAGGCATCCCTGGTCCACGGCGTCGGATAGCCGCCGCCGGCCCTGATGAGGCCGCCGACGGTGTTGGTGTGCAGCAGGTTGCGCAGCGCGGCCTCGTAGACCGTGACCAGGGCGGGGGAGGAGCAGGTCAGCTCGGGCATATGAGTCACCTCCCGGTATTACCCGATCACGGCGGATCCGAGCGCCCGGGCGTGGAACCGGCGCACGATGTCGGGATGCCGTCATAATTGAACGGCGGAACACGGCCCCCTGAAAACCGAGTATTCCTACTCAACATATGGGAAAATGGGAGCATGAGCCTGGACGAGATGCGCGCGTCGAGCGCCCGTGCCGACACCCCGCTGACCGCCGCCATCCTGGCCGGCCGGTGGGTCAGGTCGGCCGCCGTCGACGACGAGCACGGACGGCGGTGGCTGGCCAATCCCGACGCACGTGGAGAGTCGGCCGTCACCCCGCAACCCTGGTCCCTGTACTCGGGCGCGGCCGGGATCGTGCTGTTCTTCCTCGAACTGGCCGCCGCCACCGGGCACGAGGCGTACCTGGAAGAGGCTCGGGCCGGCGCCCGCAGGCTCGCCGCCACCTGGCGCGAGCAGGACGACCTCACCCTCTACAACGGGCTGACCGGCGTCATGATCGCGCTCATGGAGGCCGGCTGGGCGCTCGGTGAGGGGGAGTTCGAGTCCGAGGCCGCCGCGATCGCCGACCTGATCGTGCGCCGCGGGGAGCGGGGCGGCGAGGGGGTGACGTGGTCGCGGGACCCGGCGCAGCGCGGCGAGGGCGGCATCATCCTCGGCCTGCTGCGCGCCGCCACCCACCTCGGCGTGCCGGCCTACGAGGAAGCGGCGGTCGAGGCGGGCCTGCGCGTCGCCCGCCTGCCCGTGCCGGGCCACCGCTTCGGCGACTGCGCCGACCTGCCGGTGGACGCCGTCACCCCGGGCTTCCTGGCCGGTACGTCCGGCACGGCGTACCTGCTGGCCCGCCTGTACGGGCTGACCGGCGAGAAGCGTTTCCTGCACGGCGCGCGCAGCGGCGCCGCCTTCGTCCGCGAGGTCAGCGTCGTGACCGGGAACTGCGCGGTCGTCCCGCACCACGTGCCGCACGCCCGCAGCCTGCACTACCTCGGGTTCTGCTCCGGCTCGGCGGGCGTGGCCAGGATGTTCTACGAGTTGTACCGGGTGGCGGGCGACCCCGGTGACCTGCAGTGGGCGGAGCGTCTGGCGTTCGGGATCGTGCGCAGCGGCGTGCCGGCGCGCCGTACCGAGGGCTACTGGAACGTCGCCTGCCAGTGTTGCGGCACGGCCGGCATGATCGAGCTGTTCGTCGGCCTGTGGGCCGCGACCGGCGAGCAGTCCCACCTGCACTACGCCCGCACGCTCGCCGCCGACCTGATCGGCCGCGCCACCGACCCCGACGGCCGGGGCTACCGCTGGTACCAGGCCTACCGGCGGCTGCGTCCCGGTGAGGTGACGGCCGACACCGGCTACATGGTGGGCGCGGCCGGCATCGGCGCGGCCCTGCTGCACCTGGACGCCGCCGCCCGCGCCGACGACCCGCGCCGCGTCATCCTCCTGCCCGACAACCCCTTCCCCGCCATCCCGCTGCCCGCCTCCGCCCTGCGCTGACCGCCGGCCGCTACGCGCGGGCGGGGTCCATCACGTCGATGACACGCAGGAACGACGCCTCGCCGTGCCCCAGCCCCATCGCGCGGCGTCCCAGCCCCTCGGCCGCCCGCATCACACCGGAGTCGATGCCGTGCGCCTCGGCGGCCGCGACGATGTGCGTCATGGACGACACCGCCGAGCTGAGCGGGTTGCCCTCCCCGGAGAACTCCTTCTCGTCCACGTCCTGGACGGCCCCGTCGATGAGGAGCGGCAGCAGCGCCGCGATGCCCTTGGCGAACGGCGCCAGCTCCCGCGCCGAGATGCCCTCCGCCCGCGCCACGGCCAGCGCGTGCGCGTAGCCCGCCATCGAGGTCCAGAACAGGTCGAGCAGCGCGATGTCGAAGGAGGCCGCGCGCCCGATGTCCGCGCCGAGGTGGGTGTGGCTGCCGCCGAGCGCGTCCAGCACGGGCCGGTGCTCGGCGTAGAGCTCCTCGGGGCCGCTGTGCAGGAACACCGCGTGCGGCGTGCCGATGGTCGTGGTCGGCGTCATGATGGCGCCGTCCAGGTAGGCGATGCCGTGCCCGGCCGCCCACTGTGCGGTGTCCCTGGCCCGTCCCGGGGTGTCGGCGGTCAGGTTGACCAGTGTGCGGCCCTTGAGCGCGGCGGCCACCTCCTCGCGGCGCACGATGGTGTCCGCCGCGTCGTAGTTCACCACGCAGAGCACGCTCAGCGGGCTCGCGGCGACCGCCGCCTCCGCCGTCGGGGCGCCGCTCGCGCCCTTCGCGACGAGGTCGCGGTCCCTGCCCGGGGTCCGGTTCCAGACCGTGACCCGCAGCCCGGCCTCCAGGAAGGCCCCGGCCAGTGCCCGGCCCATCGGGCCCAGCCCGAGCACGGTGACGGCAGACTGTTCGTTGTACGAGGGCATGCCTCAACTCCTCAGCAAGGGTGAATGAACAATGACGCGCAGCCGGGCACAGGACCCGAACGTGTGCGGTGTGACCGCCGCGATCGCCGTGATCGACGGCAAGTGGAAGACCGTCCTGCTCTGGCTCCTGGAGTCGGGCCCGCACCGTCCCGGCGAGCTGCTGCGGCGGTTGCCGGGGCTCAGCGAGAAGGTGCTGACTCAGACGCTGCGGGAGATGGAGGGCGACGGCCTGGTCCACCGGCAGGTGTACGACGTGCTTCCGCTGAAGACGGAGTACTCCCTGACGGAGTTCGGCCGCGAGCTGACGGTGGCGCTGGCGCCCCTGTCGGACTGGGGCCACCGCCGCCTGCGAATGCTGGCCTCCTGACACCTCCCCGGTGGTCGTGGCGGCCCTCCGACCGCCACGACCAAGCTTTGTCCCGGCTGGGGCGCACCGGCAAGTACCCACAAATAAGTGCGTACGAATTTCGCTGCGTTGCGCAGTTACTGTGTGATAGTTTTACTGTGTCATGCAGTCATCTGCCGGGAGATGTCTTGAACGAAGTACCCGACCCTTTCGCCGTCACCACTCGCCGAATCGGCGAGCCGCACCCCGCCAGGGCCGCCCTGCGCGCCGTGGGCCCGATCGTCATGGTCGAGGCCCCGGCCGGCGGGCCGGCCTGGATCATCACCGACGACGTGGTGGCCAGGCAGGCCCTGGTCCATCCCGAGATCGTCAAGGACCCGGCGTACGCGCCCGCCGCGTGGGATCCTCGTACCTCCGGGCTCGAACCCACCGCCGCCGCCCAGCCGTCGCTCACCACCCTCGACGGCGCCGCGCACGAGCGGCTGCGGCGCGCGCACGCCCCGCTGTTCACCGCCCGCCGGATGAACGACTTCGCCGGGCGGATCGAGACGCTCGCCCGCGACCTGCTCCTCAAGGAGGCCGAGCAGGGGGAGAGCGACCTGATGGCCGACTTCGCCACCCGCTTCCCGCTCACCGTGGTGTGCGACGTGCTCGGCGTCCCGCTCGACCGCATCGACCAGGCCATCGCCGCCTGCCGGGGCATGCACTCCGGCGACCCGGAGGAGGTGGGCGCGGCGATGGCCGCCTTCGGGGAGCTGGCCGCCGCCGCGCTGGAGGCGGGCGGGGACGGGCTGGCCGCCGAGTTGCGCGGGCGGGTCCCGGAGGAGCTCACCGAGGAGCAGGTGCACTACCTGATCTTCACGCTCATCTACGCCGGCCAGCTCACCACCGACCCCTCGCTCGGCTTCCTGCTCGCCCGCCTCCTCGGGGGAGCCGCGCCCGATCAGGAAGCCGAGGAGTTCGTACGCGAGACGCTGCGCCTGCACTCACCCGCGCCCTTCACCCTGTGGCGGTTCACCAGCGCCGCCATCGAGCTGGCCGGGACCCGGCTGCCCACCCGGTCCCCGATCCTCATCGACATCCAGGGCATCAACACCGACCCCGGCCGCCCGATCGGCCCGGACCTGGCCTTCGGCGCCGGCCCGCACTACTGCACCGGCGCGCGCCTGGCGCAGCTCGAACTGCGCGCGCTCGTGGAGGTCGTGCGGGCCGACTACCCCGCCGCCCGCCTGGCGGTCCCCTATGAGGAGCTGCGGCAGACGGACTTCGGCGGCATCCAGGGCAGCCGCCTGACGGCACTGCCCGTACGGCTGAAGGGCTGATTCAGGCGCACCGCAGGCATTCAGGCACAGCGCAGGCATTCAGGCGCGGCGCACGTATTCAGGCGTAGGCCTTCACCTCCAGCAGGCCGACGGAACCGGCCCCGCTCTGCAGCGCGACCCTGAGCCTGCTCGTGCTCACCGCGCCGAACGTCACGCGGTTGTAGCCGTTCGGGGCCGTGGCGTAGGTGCCGGGCAGGTCCACGTAGGCGCTGCCGTTCCAGTACTGCAGCTTCCACGACGCCGGCACCCGCACACCGCCGCCGTCGTCGAAGAAGTACACCTCGGCCGAGCTCAGTGTCTGCGCGGACGGCCAGGTCAGCTCCGCCCACTGCGCCCCCGTCTGCGGCCAGGTGCCCCAGCGGCGGTTGGCGGTGTCGTTCGAGGACGGCGGGTCGATGCCGTCGTTGATCGCCGCGACGCTCTCCCATGGCGAGGTGTAGGAGGCCGTCGGGGTGGCGTTCCTGGCCAGGTTCGTCGCGGGGGCGCCGCCGACGGCGAGGGTGAAGGTCCTGGTCACCGGGGTGCTCAGCCGGTCGTAGTCCCTGAGCTGGACCGTGAACGTGGAACTGCCGGCGGTGGTCGGCGTGCCGCTGATGGTGCCGGTGAAGCGGTCGAGGGACAGGCCGGCTGGCAGCGAGCCACCGGTGACCTGCCAGTCGTAGAAGGGCACGCCGCCCCTGGCCTCCAGCTTGTGCGTGTAGGCGGCGCCGGGGGCGGCCTGGGGGAGTGAGGTGGTGGTGATGGCGGGGTCGAGGAACGGCGTCAGGTTGCGGTTGAGCTTCCAGCCGGCGTTCTCGGCCACCAGCAGGGCCAGCTTCGTCAGCATCCACCTGCGGGTGGGGAACAGGTGGGTCCAGCCGCCGCTCTGGCCGCTGAGCCGGTCCCAGTTGGGCTGGTCGCCCGGGATGTGGTAGCTGCTGTCCAGCGGGACCGCGCGGCCCTGGTAACGCACCACGTCGGGGTCGTTGCCGCCGCCGGAGACGTAGGAGCGCATGCCGGCCCAGTCGCTGTGGAAGGCGACGGCGTGGCCGTACTCGTGCATGATCAGGCCGTGCACGTCGAGCACCGAGCCCTGGATCTCCGTCTTGTACCAGTCCTCGTCGGCCAGTGAGGTGAACAGCTGCTTGTTCGCCTCGTCGTACTCCAGGATCGTCGCGGTCGAGCGGTGCAGCGGCCCGGCCAGCTGCTGCCCGCCGCGGGTGCTGTAGCGGCCGTTGGCGGCGGGGTAGCCGGTCGAGTACGGGGTCTGGATGCCGCGGAAGAAGACGTACATGCCGTTGTAGGCGGCGTTGTTCGTCACGTTGATGGTGTTCTGCCAGTCGTTGCCCGGCAGGTGGTTGGGCTCCGCGCCGGCCGCCACGGTGTCGAAGGGCTGCATGTCGAAGAAGCGGAACCAGTCCTTGACCGCCTCCTCGGCCGCCGTGCGCACGCCCGTGTTGGAGAAGTAGCCGGTGATGTTGTCGTAGCGGTAGTCGAAGGCGATCGGCAGCGAGGGCTGCAGCGCGCTCTTCTCGTCCTGCTGCACGAAGATGGGCATCGACTGCTGGTACGCCGCCCCGCCCGCGTCCCTGATCGTCAGCCGCAGCGTGTACTGCTCGTCGGCGCCGGGGCCGCGCTTGGAGTGGATGGCCAGCCGGAAGATCTTCTGCTCCGAGGCGCTGGCGAACGTCAGGGACTTGGTCGCGCCGGTGGCCGTGAGCTGGCTGGGCAGGTCCATCATCAGCCGGGAGGTGCCCTCGGCCTTGAGGTCGATGGTGACGGGGAAGCGCACGTCGGCCGGGGGCCTGACGGTGAGCTCGACGTAGGGGTTGGCCAGGTAGCCCTGCCAGTCCACCAGCTTGACGCCGTAACCGCCGATGTTCCTGCCGAACAGGTCGATGACCTGCGCGGTCGGCGCGGCGTGCGCGGGGGCTGGGAGGAGGAAGGTCGCGAGTAAGACGGCCAGGGCGGCCAGTCGTCTCATGGCGGAAACCTTTCTGCGGGGGGTCGCGTAAGGCCTCTCGTGAGCCGGAGAGGCGAAACAACTGAAAGGTTTTCGGAGCAAAGCTCAGCCCGTACAGGTCTGTCAAGAGGGTGCCGACTGTCTTGCAGCAATGCAACGTTCCGATAACGAAGAAAAGGTTTTCGGGTCCTGCGGGTTGCGATCAAGGGCGGCTTGGAGGAGCAAGGTGGGGCAACCGTTTTCCTGGAGTTCCCGCACCTGCCGGTCTATTGACTAGTGCTGTATCACATCTTACATTGCGGCGAAGGAAACCCTATTCCCCAGCGACAAGGGAGCACGATGTCTGACCTCACGGACCGCGTCCGCGGCCCGCTGGCCCCGTCCACCGCGAGCCAGTGGCCGCTGAACGTCGACGACGTGGAGATCCAGGGAGGGCCCTTCGGACGCTGGCAGCAGATCAACCGCGAGGCGAGCATCCCGCTCGGCCTCGAACAGATGGAGAAATCGGGCGCCGCGCCCAACCTGAGGCTGGCGGCGGGGGAGTCCGGCGGAGCCTTCAAGGGCTACCGCTTCCAGGACTCCGACCTGTACAAACAGCTCGAAGCGGTCGCCTGGGAGCACTGCAGGCTGCCCGGCGACGGCTACCGCGCCTTCATCGAGGAGTCCGCCGCGCTGCTGGCCCGCGCGCAGCGCCCCGACGGCTACCTCAACTCGCACTACCAGGTGGTCAAGCAGGACAAGATCTTCGCCGAGCTGGAGTACAGCCACGAGATGTACTGCGCCGGCCACCTCATCCAGGCCGCGGTCGCCGCGGCCCGCGCCGGCTGCGGCGAGGACCTGCTGGCCGTCGCCCGCCGCTTCGCCGACCTGCTCGTCCAGCGCTTCCTGACCGACGGCGACGACGGCATCGACGGGCACGCGGAGGTGGAGACGGCGCTGGTCGAGCTGTACCGGCTCACCGGCGAGCGCTCCTACCTGGAGCTGGCGGGCAAGCTCGTCGACAACCGGGGCAGGGGCCTGATCGCCTCGACCGGCATGGGCCCGCTCTACGCCCAGGACCACCTGCCCGTACGCGAGGCCGGCACCGCCGTCGGGCACGCCGTGCGCCAGCTCTACCTGGAGGCCGGTGTCGTGGACGTCGCCGTCGAGACCGGCGACACCACGCTGCTGGACAGCTCCATCCGCCGCTGGGAGGACCTGGTCGCCACCAAGACCTCCATCACCGGCGGCCACGGCTCCCGCCACGACGGCGAGGCGTTCGGCGAGCGGTACGAACTGCCGCCCGACCGCGCCTACAACGAGAGCTGCGCCGCCATCGCGAGCATCCACTGGAACTGGCGCCTGCTGCTGGCCACCGGCCACGGCCGCTACGCCGACCTGATCGAGCGCACCCTCTACAACGCCTTCGCCGCCTCCACCTCGGCCGACGGCATCCGCTTCTTCTACGTCAACCCGCTGCAGCGCCGCGCCGACCTGTTCGAGGACGCCTACCTGGGCCGGCGCAGGGAGTGGTTCGCCTGCGCCTGCTGCCCGCCCAACATCATGCGCCTGGTCTCCTCACTCGGCCACTACGTCGCCACCACCGACGACGAGGGCGTGTCGGTGCACCAGTACGTGCCGGGCGTGATCAGGGCCGGCGACGTCACCCTGGAGGTGGAGACCGACTACCCCTGGGACGGCCGGGTGCGCTTCACCGTGCGCTCCGCGCCGGGCGGCGAGTGGACGCTCAAGCTGCGCGTCCCGGCGTGGAGCGCGAGCGGGCAGGAGGCCCCCGACGGGTACGCCAGGATCCGCCGCGACTGGCAGGCCGGCGACACCCACACGCTCGACCTGGACCTGACCCCCAGGATCGTCCGGCCGCACCGCAGGATCGACGCGCTGCGCGGATGCGCGGCGATCGAGCGCGGCCCGCTGGTCTACTGCTTCGAGCAGATCGACCAGGACGGCGACCTGGAGGACCTGGCCCTGGTGCCCGGCGCCGCGCCGCGCGTGGTCGAGCGCGACCTGCCCGGCCTGGGCCGGACCGTGCTGATCGAGGCGGACGCGGTCCGGCTGCCGCCCTCCACCCCTCAGGACCTGCCGTACACGGCCGGAGAACAGGACCCCGCCGGCACCCCGGCCACCGCGACGGCCGTCCCCTACTACCAGTGGGACAACCGTGACGGCGGCGTCATGCGGGTATGGATGCCCCTCGCCTAAGTAAGGAACACCCCCCATGAAGAGAAGAGACCTGTTCAGGATGGGCGGCCTGGCCGCCCTGGGCGCGACGGCGGCGGCCTGCGGTTCGGGCGGCGGCGGGCCGGGCGCGGCCCGGGCCGCCGAGCTGGAGTTCATGTACTGGGGCTCCACGTTCGAGAAGGCCGCCGTCGAGAAGATGCTCAAGGCGTTCGAGCAGAAGAACTCCGACATCAAGGTGAAACCGGTCTTCACGCCGGACGAGTACGACGTCAAGCTCAACAGCCTGGTCGCCGGCGGGCAGATGCCCGACCTCGGGTACGTCCCGATGTCGATGTCGTTCCGCCTGGCCGAGCAGGGCAACCTGGTCAACCTCTTCCCGTACCTGAAGAAGTACCCGCAGCTGGCCGGCTACCTGCCGGACGCCTACCTCTGGTACGGCCCCGACAAGCTGCACGGCGTCTCCACCGCCAACGAGATCGAGCTGCTGTGGTACAGCAAGTCGGCCGTCGCCGCGGCCGGCGTCGCGGCCCCGCCCGCGGTCGCCGCCTCGGCGTGGTCGTGGGACCAGCTGGTCGAGAACGCCTACAAGCTGACCGTGGACCAGAACGGCAAGCACCCGGACGAGTCCGGCTTCGACCCCAAGCAGGTCCGCCAGTTCGGCATCTCGATCAGCATCACCTACGCCGCCGCCTGGTACGGGTTCCTGCGCGGCAACGGCGCCGACTTCGCCGACGAGGCGGGCAGGAAATGCCTGCTGGACACCCCCGAGGCGATCCAGGTGTTCCAGAACCTGCAGGACCTCATCTACAAGCACCGCGTCGCCCCCGGCCCCGGCCAGCTCGCCGCGACGGGCGACGACGTGCCCGGCACCAACATCCTGCTGAAGACCAAGCGGGTGGCGATGGTGGTGGACGGCCACTGGGCGTTGCTCGACATGAACGCAAGCAAGGTCGACTACGGCATCGGCGTGCTGCCCAAGTACGCCGAGCCGTTCACCACCTCCCAGGTCGCGGGCGCCTCCTCGGTGTTCAGCGGCACCAAGCACGTGGAGGAGGCGGTGGAGCTGTTCGCCTTCCACATCGACCCGCGGTACGTGGACCTGTACAAGCAGGGCCTGTGGATGCCGCAGGAGAAGAAGTACTACGAGGACCAGGCGGCCATCGACTCCTGGACCAAGAACGCCGACCATCCGCCCGAGTTCCGCACCGCGGTCGTGGACTACGGCCGCGACCACGGCGTGCCCGACCTGCGCAACCGGGTCAAGAACCTGTCCGCGATCTCCAGCGACGTGCTGACCCCGGCCATGCAGGAGATCGAGTCCGGCAAGCGGCCGGCGGCCGAGATCCTCAAGGCGGCCGCCCCGAAGATCTCCGGCATGCTGCAGGGCTGGCACCACACGCAGGAGCCGTGAGGTGGCCGGGATGTCGGGCCAGCGGCGCATGGAGCGCCGCTGGGGCCTGCTCATGGCGTTGCCCGCGATACTCGGATTCCTGATCTTCACGGCGGGGCCGATGGCGGCCTCGTTCGTGTTCAGCCTGACGGACTGGCAGGTGGGCGGCACGCCGTCGTTCGTCGGGCCGGGCAACTACTCCGCACTCGCGGAGGACGAGCTGTTCTGGAAGTCGCTGAGCGCCACCACGTACTACACGCTCGGGGCGGTCCCGCTCGTGCTCATCGTGTCCTTCGCGGTCGCCATGCTGCTCAACCAGAGGGTACGCGGCCTGGCCGTCTGGCGCACGATCTTCTACCTGCCGACGCTGGTGCCGGCCATCGCCAACGTCGTCCTGTGGATCTGGATCTTCAACCCCGACTTCGGGCTGCTCAACTCGCTGCTGCGCCAGGGCGGGCTGCCGACCGGGCAGTGGATCTACGACGAGGCGATGGCCATCCCCTCGCTGATCGTCATGAGCACCTGGGGGTTCGGCAACACCATGGTGATCTTCCTGGCGGGGCTGCAGGGGGTGCCGCGGCACCTGTACGAGGCGGTCTCGATCGACGGCGGCGGCGCGTGGCACCGCTTCTGGCACGTGACGCTGCCGATGATGACCCCGACCATCTTCTACAACCTGGTGGTGGGCGTGGTCGGCACGTTCCAGGTGTTCAACCAGGCGTACGTGATGACCGAGGGCGGGCCCAACAACGCCACCCTCTTCTACGTCTACTACCTGTTCCGGATCGCGTTCAAGGAGAGCGAGATGGGCTATGCCAGCGCGCTGGCCTGGGTGCTCTTCATGATCATCGTGGTGATCACGTTCCTGCTGTTCAGGAACGCCCGCCGGTGGGTCTACTACGAGATGGCGGGCGCCCGATGACGGCGGTGCAGGCGCCGCCGCGGCGCACCGGGCGGGTCGCCCCGACCGAGGGGCTGCGCGGGCCCCGCAGGTACGGCAAGGTCATCATCTATCTGGCGCTCGTCGCCGGGGCGATCCCGACCCTGCTGCCGTTCGTGTGGCTGGTGCGCAGCGCCCTCATGCAGGACGCGCAGATGTTCATCGCGCCGCCGGAGTGGATCCCCGCACCGTTCCAGTGGTCGAACTTCACCGAGGCGCTGACCGCCCAGCCCTTCTGGCTCTACTTCGTCAACACCGTCGTCATCGCCGTGATCAGCGTGCTGGGCACCGTACTGACCTGCTCGGTGGCCGCCTTCAGCTTCTCCCGGCTGCGCTGGCGCGGCCGTAACGTGGCCTTCGCCGTCCTGCTGAGCGGCGTCATGCTGCCGTACGCGGTGACGCTCATCCCCACCTTCGTCATGTGGCAGGAACTGGGCGCGCTGGACACCATCCTCCCGCTCACCGTGCCGAGCTGGTTCGGCGGCGCGGGCGGCGGGGTGTTCAACATCTTCCTGCTGCGGCAGTTCTTCCTGACGATCCCGTTCGAGCTGGACGAGGCCGCCTACATCGACGGCGCCTCCCCGTGGCGGGTCTTCTGGACGGTCGTCATGCCGCTGTCGAAGCCCGCGATCGTGGTCGTGACGATCTTCACGTTCATCGGCACCTGGAACGACTTCCTCGGCCCGCTGCTCTACCTCAGCAGCGAGGAGAAGTACACCCTCTCCCTCGGCCTGGCCTCCTTCCAGAGCGTCTACCTCACCCAGTGGGGCTACCTGATGGCCGCCTCCGCCGCCGTCATCGCCCCGATCATCGCCCTGTTCTTCTTCCTGCAGCGCTACTTCATCGAGGGCGTCACCCTCACCGGCATCAGGAACTGACAGGAGCCCCATACGACGGACCTTCCTCGCCCTCGCGCGCTCCATACGAACGCACGCCTGGAAGACCTGGTGAAGGACGTCCCCGGATACCTGGGGATGGACCACGGGCAGAGACCACCTCAGCGATCGTCCCCGGAGCGGAGCGGCTCGTCCTCGACCTGGAGGAAACGCAGGACGCCGGCGATCACGTTCCCGGCGGGTGATGAGCGGAGATCGCCGGAGCCGCGGGACTCGGTGGGTGGGTGCCGTTGCTCAGGTGCGTGGATCACCTGTCATGGTGGGGAACCAGCTTCCAGTATTGGGAAATGGAGGGCGGGCCCTCCCACATCGAGGTGGGAACCACGTAGACGTTGTTGGAGACGATATTGCTCTGCGTGCTGAGGGCGTGTCCCGGATACGCCTTCGGCACGATCGCGTAGCAGTCCGCGTCCATCGGAGACGCATCACTGCCATGGACCCGGCGGATGAACCATCTCTGGTGGACGCTCGCGCTGTCGGGGTTCTTCAGGCGGGGGAAGTCCTTTTCGTTGACGCCGGCGGCGAGGCAGCGGTTGTTCTCAAAGCTCTTGATCAGGTACGTGTCGCCGTCGGCCGGTTCGACGTACCACAGGTGGCCGAGCAGGCCCTTGGTCGTGAGAACCGGGTCCAGGTTCCACGTCTGGACTGCCTGGTCGACGTTGTCGTTGTAGTTGTCGGTAAGCAGATAGGTGCCGGTTACCTCGTGGATGAACATGAACGGGCCCTGGGTGCCTCCCGTACTGGAAATGCTGGTCATGTGTCGTTCCCCCTTGGGGACGTCGGATGGGCCAACGGGTCAAGGTTCATCCGAAATCTTGTTTCCGTCACGAGTCGGGAGGCGTCCACATCCGGCCATTTCAATTTCTGGGAAGGTTGTTGGCCGCGGTATGAGGGGCGTTCTCCAGGCAGCATGAAGTGCTCCCCGTACATAATCCTGAATTCCGAAGGACTGGAAATATCACACCGACGTGATCTCCAGCCTGAACAGGCCGTCCCGTCAAAGATCCGCGCCTCAGCACCGCGCTCGTGGAGCGCCTAAAACCGCAAGGTCGTCAGGGAGGTGGGGCTCGATGGCCGCGGAAGGTCGCCTCCAGGGCGACGCGCCAGTGGTGGTCGGCCTGGGGGCGGGGGCCGAGCGAGCCGAGGAGTTCGAGACTGGCCAGGCCGTGCACCAGGGCGTTGAGGTGGACGGCGATGTCCTGAGGGTCGGCGGGGGCGAACCGGCCGGCGTCCACGCATCGAGCGACGGCTTGGGTCAGCGTGTCGAACGTGCCCTGAATCTGAGCCAGGGCCGCCTCGTCCGGCTGGAAGTCGGCGATGGGGCGGCCGAACATCAGCTCGTACAGATGCGGGTTGTCCAGGGCCGAGGCCCGGTAGGCGTGTCCGAGCGCCATCAGGTCGGCCTCCGGGTCGCCGTCGGCGGGCACCCGGGCGAACCTGTCGGCGAGCCGGGCGAACCCCTCCAGGAACATCGCGCGTAGCAGGCCGGGCTTGTCGCCGAAGAGGTTGTAGACGGCCTTGGTGGAGGTGCCGACCTCGCCGGCCAGGCGTCGGGTGCTCAGCGCCTGCGGGCCTTCCTCGGCGAGCAGCCGTCCGGCGGCGTCCAGAAGGTCTCGGCGCAACTCGTCGTAGTCGCGGGTACGTGGGCGGGCCATTTGACAATCATATCGCAACGATGTTTCATAACAGTGTTTCCAAACTCGTTCGCAGGAGGCCACCGTGTCCACTCCATCCGATCTGCATGTCGTCCTCGGCGCCGGCGGGGGCGTCGGTGCTTCCGTGGTTCGCGAGCTCGCCTCCCGGGGCCACCGCGTCCGCGCCGTCAATCGCAGCGGCCGGGTGCCCGCGCTGCCCGGGGTCGAGGCCCACCGGGGCGACATCACCACGGCCGAGGGGGCCAGGGCCGCCTGCGCCGGAGCCGAGGTCGTCTACCACTGCGCCGCTCCCGCCTACGACCGATGGGTGCAGGAGTTCCCCCGCATGACCGACGCGGTACGGCAGGGCGCGGCCGCTTCCGGCGCCAAGCTGGTCTTCGCCGACAACCTGTACATGTACGGCCCCGTCGACGGCCCCATGTCCGAAGACCTGCCCCACGCCGCCCGCAACCCCAACGGCCGGGTACGCGCCGCGATGGCCGAGACTCTGCTGCAGGCCCACCACTCAGGCGAACTGCGCGTCGCCCTGGGCCGGGCCTCCGACTACTACGGCCCCGGCGGCGTCAACACCGCCGTCGGCGCGACAGTGTTCGCGGCGGCTCTCGCCGGCAAGCCCATCCGCTGGGTCGGGTCGTTAGACCAGCCCCACACGCTCAACTTCCTGCCCGACATGGCCAGGGGCCTGGTGACGCTCGGCTGCGACGAACGAGCCGACGGCCAGGCCTGGCACCTGCCGGCGGCACCGGCCGTGACAGGCCAGGAATTCCTCGACCTGGTGACCGCCGAACTGGGGCGGCCCGGCAGAACGGGGGCGCTCGGCCGTCCGATGCAACGCCTGATCGGCCTGTTCAACCCGACCGTGCGCGCCCTCGGCGAGACGTGGTACCAGCGCGACCGGCCATTCGTGAGCGACACCTCGAAATTCACCACCACGTTCGGGCCGTTCACCGCGACCCCGCACGCCACAGCCATCGCCACCACCCTCGACTGGTACCGCACCCACCCGACCCCGTGACCAGTGCCGGCGGACACCGTGGCCAAGGACTGTTATCTGGGCTTCCCCGGCTATCAACTGCTGTGCCTGCTCGCTGTCGCCCGGGGGGTCTGGAGCGGGCCGAGTTGATCCCGGACCGGGCACCGGCCGATCGGGCGCTGAGCAGCATCCACAGCAGCGACGCCCGGCCGGTCCTGGTCGCCGGCGCGCTGGCGCAGCGGGCACGGCTCGCCCACGGCACCGACCCGGACCTCACGGAGCGTGTCGCGGCCCGGCGGGCCGAGCTCGCCAAGGCCGATGCGGCGCTCGGCCCGATGCCTCAAGGGCTGAGCTCGCGGTGCCCATGCGTGCGCACCCCGTGCTCGCGGGCCGGTCGCCCTGTCGGTCGCTGCCTGTGCTCTCGAAGAGCTGAGATCGGACCTGGTGTCCCGCGGCCTTGATCGCGGGCGACAGGCGGGACCGGGTAGGGCCGTCCGTACGCCACGCTCGGTGGTGCGAGCCGACGAGCAAGGCTCGTTTACTGCCGGAGGCCGGTGCGTGAGGCCTGTTCGACTCGGGCGATCAGGCGGCTGTTGTGGAGGGCGTGGTCGAATCCCGGGGTGTGGTGGGTGCCGTTGGTGATGTCGCGCGCCAGGCTGGCGTACACCTCGCCCACATTGATGGACGCACCCGTCCAGATCTCGGCGGCGGTCGGGCCGGTGCCGGTGGCGACGGGGCTGTCCGGTGCGGTGAAGGCCACGTTCGATGACAGTGTGAGGTCGCCGACCTGGACACCCGCGGGGTGGTTGCCGGTCAGCTTCAGCCAGCCGTGCGATCCGCGAACGTCCAGGCTGAAGTGGGCGTCGCGCGCGGGCACGCCCGCCATGATCTGCACCCCTACCGGGGCGCCCGAGGAGGTCTTGGCGATGGCGTCGAGGTGGTCGGGGACCTCCCGGTGGGAGATCGCGCCCGTGTCCACCAGTTTCACCTGCGGCCAGAGGAGTTCGGTGCGCGCGTCGATTTCGGTGATGTCGCCGAGGACGGCTTCGATCACGTCCAGGACGTGGCCCGCCGCGATGGTCAGGAAGGTGGCTCCGGAGGCCGCCTTGTCGAAGTATTCGTACGCGCTCACCGACTCCGGGCCGTTGCCGAATGTCGTCGCGGTGACGCGCGCGGAGAGCAGCCGCCCGAGCCGGCCCTCCGCGATGATGTCGGCGGCGCGGCGCACGGAGGGGTTGTGCCGGCCCTGCAGGCCGATCGCCGTGTGCAGCGAGCCGGCCGCGTCGGCCATCTCTTCCGTCTGCGCGATGGTCGCGCCCAGCGGAGACTCGGCGTACACGGCCTTGTTCGCCGCCAGGGCCGCCAGTACGAGCTCGCGGTGCGCCGGGACCTTGACGGCCACGGTGATGAGATCGATCGAGGGATCGCCGATGAGCTCGTACGGATCGGCGAACCAACGCTGTGCGCCGAACGTTTCGGCGGCGCGCCGCGCGCTTTCCGGGCGCCGGGTCGCCACGGCCGCCAGCTGGAACGCTGGCTGTGCCGCCAGCGCGGGGATGTGCGATGCCCCGGCCCAGCTCGCCTCGGTGTCCGCACCGATGATGCCGACACGAATCACGCTGCTTGTCATGATGGACGACTCCATTTGTTGATCTTTAATGGGGGTGGTTGTGCAGAAAAATGGGTTGGCTGCGCCAAGTCCGCCGGTCGCTGCCTGGGCCGGCGAACCGCGTGGGGTCTTGCTGTCACTGGTCGATGGCGGCCATGTCCGGCCCGGCATGGCGTTCGCCGGACGCCGGCGGCAGGTCGTTCAGGCGGGCGAGCTGGCCTGCGGTGAGCCGGATGCGGTCGGCGGCGCCGTTCTCCTCGAGCCGGGCGATACGCGTGGTCCCCGGAATGGGCGCGATGCCGTCGCCCTGGGCGAGCAGCCAGGCCAGGGCGACCTGCGCGGGCGTGGCCTCGATTTCGTCGGCGATTTCGCGTACCGCATCGACGATGCGCAGGTTGCGCTTGAGGTTGCCGCCGGTGAAGCGGGGATTGGTACGACGCCAGTCGGCGGCGTCCAGGCCGTCCAGGGTGCGGATGGCGCCGGTGAGGAAGCCGTGCCCCAACGGCGAGTAGGGAACCAGTCCGATGCCGAGCGCCCGCAGTGTGGGCAGCACTTCGGCCTCGGGATCGCGGGTCCAGAGCGAGTATTCGCTCTGGACGGCGGCCACGGGATGAACCGCGTGAGCCCGCCGGATCGTCGCCGACGCCGCCTCCGACAATCCGATGTGGCGCACCTTGCCCGCGGCCACCAGCTCACTCAACGTTCCCACTACCTCCTCGATGGGCGTGCCGGGGTCGACCCGGTGCTGGTAGTACAGGTCGATGTGGTCGGTTCCGAGCCGCCGCAGCGACCCGTCAACGGCCGCGCGAATGCCGGCGGGGGTGCTGTCCGGGCCCGGCCGGCCGGTGTGGGAGAGGAGGCCGAACTTGGTGGCGAGAACGACCCGGTCTCGGCGGCCCTTGACGGCGCGGCCGACCAGTTCCTCGTTGACGTAGGGCCCGTACACCTCGGCGGTGTCCAGATGCGTGACCCCGAGGTCGACAGCGCGCTGGATGGTGCGGATCGATGCGGTGTCGTCTCGGCCGGCGCCGGTGTAGAACGCCGACATCCCCATGGCGCCGAGGCCGATGCGCGAGACCTTGAGCCCTCCGAGTGACGTGACCTGCATGCGTTTGTGGCCTTTCTGGATCGGTACGTCCGCCCCGCGCGTCGATGCGATGACCGATGGCGGCGCCGCGGAAGATACGTGACGACGTCGATGGCGCACCGCGCCGTCCGGCGCCGAGGGGAACTTGACGCATCAATAACTACCGCCTCGAACTTGACGCGTCAACATGGGTGACTAACATGGCCTCATGGCAAGTACCGAACCCGGCACGAACGGACAACGCCGGCGGCATCCGCGGAACGGGTCCACCTCCGAAGCCACGGTGCCTGCTGAAGAAGACGCCGTGGCTTCGGAGCAGTCAGCTGGTCCGGTTGCCGGAACGCGCTGGCTGAACCGCGACGAGCGGGCGGCATGGCTGGCCAACTCCGCGATCATGATCAGCTTGCCGGCCGCCCTGGACGCGCGGATGCAGCGCGAGGCCCAGCTGACCTTCTTCGAGTACATGGTGCTCTCGGTCCTGTCCGAACAGCCGGCGCACACGCTGCAGATGAGCGATCTGGCCGCCCGGACGGCGGCGTCGCTGTCGCGGTTGTCGCATGTCGTCGGACGGCTGGAAAAACGCGATCTGGTGGTACGGGCCCGGATCCCGGGCTCCGGCAGACGCACCAACGCGACCCTGACCGAGGCCGGGTACGCGGCGGTCGTGGCGGCGGCGCCGGGACATGTCGCGGCGGTCCGCGAATACCTCATGGACGAGCTCGAACCCCACGAACTGGCGACGCTGCGCCGCATCGGTGCCGCGGTCGACGCCGCCATCAAGCGCGAACGACCCGACGTGGGCTCCACGGCGTCGACTCCGCCCGAAACATCGACGTCGTAGCCCGGGTTGTCGCTGGACAGGTACACCGGCGAGATCACCGGCACTCCCGCCACGGCCGGCACCGTGCAACTGAGCGGCTACGACAAGCGCGGCGCCCCGTTGACCAGGGACTACACCATCACGGTCGGTTGAGCGACCGTGGCTGCGCTAGTGCACAGAGTGGTGTTTGCGGTCGTCAGCGTGGCCGCGGGCCCTCGGCTGCGTACGTTGCTCCCATGAGATATCTGCAAGGGCCCTTCGCGCCCGTCACCGAAGAGGTCACCGCGTTCGATCTGCCGGTCACCGGGCGGATCCCGGCCGAGCTGAACGGCCGCTACCTGCGTAACGGCCCCAACCCGCTGGGTGTGGAGGACCCGGCCGTGCACATCTGGGGGATGGGCCAGGGCATGGTGCACGGGGTACGGCTGCGCGACGGCCGGGCCGAGTGGTACCGCAACCGGTTCGTGCGGGCGCCGGGCTTCGCGCCCATGGTGAACGTGATCGAGCACGCCCGCCGTACCTTCGCCCTCGCGGAGGGCGGCCTGCCGCCCGCCGAGCTCGACGAGGAGCTGAACACCGTGGGCGTGTGCGACCTGGGCGGCACGGCGGAGGGCCTCACGGCGGGCGCGCACTCCAAGCACGATCCGCTCACCGGGGAGCTGCACTCGCTGTCGTACATGGTGGGCTGCGACTTCGTTCAGCACATCGTGACCGATGCCGGGGGCGGCGTCGTCCGGAGCACCACCATTCCGATGACGCGCACGCCGTTCATGCACGACTTCGCGCTCACCGAGAGCCATGTGGTGTTGTGGGACACGCCGCTGGGCTTCGACGGGTTCGAGTGCCGGTGGTTGCCGGAGCATCCGACGCGCGTGGGGGTCATGCCGCGGGCCGGTGGTGAGGTGCGCTGGGTGGACATCGAGCCGGTGCATGTCAGTCACACGCTGAACGCCTATGACGACGGCGACTCGGTGGTGGTCGATCTGGTCACGGCCGAGGGGCCGTTCGATCCCGCCGATCCGGGGGCGATCCGGCCCGTGCTGGACCGCTGGACGATCGCGCCGGACAAGATCCACCAGGAGCGGATGGACGACCGGCCGCAGGACTTCCCCCGGGTGAACGAGGCGCGCGCCACCCGCCCGCACCGCTACGGATACTCGGCCGCGACCGCCCTGTACGGGATCCCGTTCGCGCCCGAGGGCACGCCGCCGGACGACGCCTTCACCAACGCCCTGGTCAAGCACGACCTGAGCCGGGGAACGGCCGAGGTGCACGGGTTCGGCAGGGACGAGGCGGTCGGGGAGGCCGTGTTCGCCGCGGCGGGGGACGGCGAGGACGAGGGGTACCTGATCACCTACGTGAGCGACGGCCCCACCACCGACCTGGTGGTCCTCTCGGCCCAGGACTTCACCGGCGAGCCCGTCGCGCGGGTGCACCTCCCGGCCAGGGTGCCGCTCGGCCTGCACGGCAACTGGCTGCCCGATCACTGAGGCGTGACAGCATGGCCGTCGTGAACGATCCGCAACCGCCGTACCTCCGCATCGTCGCCGGCATCGAGCGACGCATCGCCGACGGAGAGTTGCGGCCCGGCGACCCCATCCCCACCACCAGGGCGATCATGCGCGAGTGGGGGGTCGCGATGGCGACGGCCACCAAGGCGCTGGCCGCGCTCAAGCAGGCGGGCGCCATCGAGTCGGTTTCCCGGGTCGGCTCGGTGGTCGCGCCCCGCCGGCTGCCCTCGCGTTCGGCGAGGGGGCTCGAACGCGACCGCGTCATCCGCACGGCCATGGAGATCGCCGACGCCGACGGCCTGGCGGCGCTGTCCATGCGTGCGGTGGCGGCCAAGCTGGAGGTCGCCACCATGACCCTCTACCGGCACCTGGAGGCCAGGGCCGAGCTCACCCAGCTCATCGCCGACGCCGCCTTCGCCGAGATCGACTACCCGGAGCCGCCGCCGGGATGGCGTTCCCACCTGCGGGTGGCCGCCCAACTGCAGTGGGCGGCCTACCATCGCCACCCCTGGCTGCCGCGGCTGGTGTCCATCACCAGGCCGGTCACGCTGCCGGGACAACTGGCGTACGGGACGTGGACCCTGCGTGCGCTCGACGGGCTCGGCCTGGACCCGGGCACCCGCCTGCACGTCTACGCCACGCTGGTCAACTACGTGCGGGGGACGGCGGTGAACATCGAGAGCGAGGCCGTAGCCGAACTGGACACCGGGATGACCAGCATCCAGTGGACCACGGCCCGGCTCCCCGTCGAAGGGCCGCTGATCGCCCAGGTCACCGAGCCGGGCACGGAGCTCGACCTGGAGTCGCTGTTCGCCTTCGGCCTCGAACGCCTGCTCGACGGCCTCACCCTCCTGATCGCCCCCCGCGAGAACCGCCGGTAACCCGCGGGGGTTGTCGTTGGCACGCGGGTGCACCTCAAGGGCCGCCGCGTGCTCGCCGTACGTGCCCGGGAGGTGACCGGCGAGGAACGCGCCGCGCTGTGGCCCCGGCTGGTCGAGTTGTACGCCGACTTCGCCAAGTACGACGCGTGGACCGAACGCGAGATCCCCGTCGTCGTCCTCACACCACGCCACAACGGCTAGGGGACAGGCGGAGGGGCGGTATTCTCAGCGGGTCGCCGGGCTGGAAGGATGAGTGCCGTGTCCGTCCTGGAACGGGTTCGCGCCTGGCACGCACCGCTGTCTTCGCCGCGGTGCGCGGTGGCATTCATGACCTGGAGTGACAGCCGGTAATGCCCGCCGGAGTGCTGTTCCGCCTGGCCCGCGCCACGGCCTTCGCCGTGGTGTGCTCCGGGCTGGCCGCTCTGGCCCACCTCCTCGGAGGCGGCAGCGTGACCGCGCCCACGGCGGCGACCGCTCTGGTGGTCTCCTCCGCGGCGGCCTTCCCGGTGACGGGCCGGGAACGGGGGACATCGGCCGTCTTCTTCCTCCTCGCGGCTGTGCAGGTGGTGCTCCACCTGATGTTCTCCCTCGCGCCGTCGCTGCCGGGCATGACCGGCGGGCACCTGCACTCCGGCCTCGTCCCGGCCACGGGGATGCTGGCCGCGCACGGTCTGGCGACCGTGATGACGGCGTTGTGGTTGTCGCGGGGTGAGGCGGTGCTCTGGGCGCTGCTCCGCCTCCTCGGCGTGCGGGTGCTGCTGTTGTTGCGGGCCCCGCACCGCACGGCGTACCGGCGGATGGCCGTACGCCATGCCGAGCCCGCGCCCGCCCTGTCCGCCCTGCTGCGGCACTCGCTGAGCGGGCGCGCCCCACCGGCGGCCTGACCTGTGCTGACTCACGCCAGACCGGACGGATGCGCTCCGTCCGGCTTTCGACGTACGCCATCGCGGCGTCACGTCCCCACCTCCTTCGCAGACCGCTCTTCGTTCTGTCGCCAGACACATGGAGTGATCTTGATTGATCATGTCGTCACCGAAGAACCCGCCGACGACCGCCGCCTGACCATGCTCGCCCTGGCCGCCCGCGACGGCGCGGACGCCGACGTGGAAACCTTCGCCCGGGCGGTGTACGCCGACCTGCGCCGATTCCTGGCCTACCTGACCGATGCGCAGTCCGCCGACGACCTCACCCAGGAGACGTTCGTCCGGGTCCTGCGCAGCCTGCCCGGGTTCGCCGGGAAGTCGTCCGCCAGAACCTGGGTGTTGTCCATCGCCCGCCGGGTCGTCGTGGACCGCTTCCGGGCCGCGCGGGCGCGTCCCGTGCTGGCGGACCTGGCCGACTGGCAGGTCGCCGCCGAACGGTGCCAGCCGCGTGACCTGCCAGGTTCGCAGGACGCGGTGGAACTGGCCGAACTGCTGGCGCAGGTCCCGCCGGAACGCCGCCGCGCCTTCGTGCTCACCCAGGTCCTCGGCCTGCCGTACGCCGAGGCCGCCGAACTGCTCGGCTGCCCGGTGGGCACCGTACGGTCCAGGGTCGCCCGCGCCCGGCACCAGCTGTCCGAATCCTGGCTCGCCGCCGCCTGATCATGCACGGCACAACCCCGAGGAACCCCATGACATCCACGATCCAGCTCGTCATCGGCGGCATGACCTGCGCGTCCTGCGCCGCACGGGTGGAACGCAAGCTCAACCGGATGGACGGCGTGAGCGCCAGCGTCAACTACGCGACCGAGAAGGCGACCATCCAGGCCGGCGGCGCCACCGTCGAGGAACTGATCCGGACGGTCGAGCGCACGGGCTACACCGCCGAGCCCCACACGCCGCACACACACGCATCGGCCGAGCCGCAGGACGCCGACGACCGGCGGGTGCGGATGCTCGGACGGCGCATGGTGACCGCCATCGCGCTGGCCGTGATCCTGATGGACCTGTCCATGGGGATGGCGTTCGTGCCGGAATGGCGCTTCGCCGGATGGCAGTGGGTGCTGATCGGCCTGACCCTGCCGATGGTGACGTGGTGCGCGTGGCCGTTCCACCGCAACGCGTTCCGGGCCGCCAGGCACGGCACCACCTCCATGGACACCCTGATCTCGACCGGCGTCATCACCTCCACCTGCTGGTCGGTGTACGTCATCCTGTTCCCGATCGACGCCGGGCCCGCCGGCTCCGGCCTGTGGGCGCTGCTCAGCTCGCCCAACAGCGCGCTCTACCTCGACGTCGCCGGCGGCGTGACCATGTTCGCGCTGACCGGGCGGTACCTGGAGGCCCGCGCCCGGCGCTCCTCCGGCGCCGTGCTGCGCCGCCTGGCCGAACTCGGCGCCAAGCACGTCAGCGTGCTGCGCGCCGACGGCAACGAGTACCGCATCGACGTGGCCGACCTCCGTACGGGCGACCTCTTCGTGGTACGGCCGGGGGAGAGCATCGCCGCCGACGGGCGGATCGAGTCCGGGAACAGCACCATCGACACCAGCGCCATGACCGGCGAGCCGGTGCCCGCCGAGGTCGGCGAGGGCGACCCGGTGACCGGCGCGACCGTCAACCTCGGCGGCCGGCTCGTCGTGCGCGCCACCCGGGTGGGTGCCGACACCCAGCTCGCCGCGCTGATCCGGCTCGTCGAGCACGCCCAGGCCGACAAGGCCGCCATCCAGCGGCTGGCGGACCGCATCTGCGGCTGGTTCGTGCCGGCCGTGTTCGCCCTGTCGGCGCTGACCCTGGCGGCGTGGCTGCTGATCGGCGGCCAGGCGCACGAGGCGGTCACGGCCGCGCTGGCCGTCCTCATCATCGCCTGCCCGTGCGCGCTGGGCCTGGCCATTCCCACCGCGCTGCAGGTCGCCTCCGGCACCGGCGCCAAGCTCGGCGTGTTCATCAAGAGCCACCAGGCCATGGAGTCCGCCCGGGTCATCGACACCGTGGTCCTGGACAAGACCGGCACCCTCACGCAGGGCCGGATGAGCGTGGTGGACCTGGCCGGTGAGCAGGACGCGCTGCGTTACGCCGGAGCGGTGGAGTACGCCTCCGAGCACGCCATCGCGGCGGCCATCGCCGCCCACGCCCGCGCCGAACTCGGTGACCTGCCCGCCGTGAGCGGGTTCGCCGCGCTGACCGGGCTGGGCGCGCGAGGGACGGTCGAAGCGCGGCAGATCCTCGTCGGCTCGGCCCGGCTGCTGGCCGGGGAGAACATCGCCGTCCCTCCGGAGCTGGCGCGGACCCGGGCGAACTGGGAGGGCCAGGGCCGCACGGTCGTCCTCGTCGCGGCCGACGGCACGACCATCGGCGCGATCGCCCTGGCCGACGTCATCAAGCCCTCGGCCGCCGCGGCCATCGGCGAACTGCACGCGATGGGACTGAAGACCCTGCTGCTCACCGGCGACAACGCCACCACCGCCCGCGCCGTGGCCGACCAGGCCGGCATCGCCGAGGTCATCGCCGAGGTGCTGCCCGCCGGCAAGGAGGCCACCATCGCCCGCCTCCAGGGCGAGGGCCACCGGGTGGCCATGGTCGGCGACGGCATCAACGACGCGCCGGCGCTGGCCCGCGCCGACCTCGGCCTGGCGGTGGTCGAGGGCACCGACGTCGCGCTGGCCGCCGCCGACCTCATCCTGGTCCGCGACGACCTGAACGTCGTGCCCACCGCGCTCACCCTGGCCCGCGCCACCCTGAGCACCATCCGCGGCAACCTCGTCTGGGCGTTCGGCTACAACGTCGCCGCCCTGCCGCTGGCCGCCGCCGGCCTGCTGAACCCGCTCGTCGCCGGTGGCGCCATGGC
Organism: Nonomuraea sp. NPDC050404; assembly: GCF_040655495.1. Lineage (NCBI taxonomy): Bacteria > Bacillati > Actinomycetota > Actinomycetes > Streptosporangiales > Streptosporangiaceae > Nonomuraea > Nonomuraea sp. NPDC050404. Next base: position 297,135 of record NZ_JBFAKB010000011.1, on the reverse strand, counting down.
CCTGTCGTCGGTGTTCGTGGTCACCAACAGCCTGCGGCTGCGGCGCTTCGCCCCACAGCAGTTGGCGGGGGATTCCATCGGCGGGAACCGGAACGGCCCGGCAGCCGACTACTGACATGTCCGCTATACCGGAAACGGGCACGGTCCGTTTTCCGGGTGAGGAGGAAGCTTCCCCACCATGTCGTTCAAGACCGTGATGCGGATGAGGCGCGGCAGGCTGCTCGCCCCGCTCGTGATGGCGTCGGCGCTGCTGATGAGCGCATGCTCCTGGCAGGCCCAGAGCCCGGCCGGCGCGGCCCCCGGCAGGGAGCTGACCATCGCGACGACCTACGCGATCGATGACCTCGACCCCGCCACGAGCGGCTACTGGGGCGTCGAGTTCGGGTACGTCGAGCTGTTGATGCGGGCGTCGGCGGACGGCGTTCCGACACCGTGGGTGCTCTCCGGGCTGGAGGCGGTGGACGACCGTACGTGGCGGCTCACCCTGAACGAGGCCGTGACGTTCGTCAACGGCAGGCCCTTCGACGCCAAGGCGCTCGCGGCGACACTGGAATGGAGCGCCGAGCACCAGTCAGGGTTCGCCAGGTCGGCGAACTTCGCGTCGGCGAAGGTCACCGGCCCGCTGGAGGTGACGCTGAGGACGACCGCGCCGACGCCGACCATGCCGAACCTGCTCGCGGACGAGTCGAACGTGCTCGTCATGGACGTCGAGGCGTACCAGGAGTACAAGTCCTCGGGGAAGGGCGCCGAGGCGCTGCTGGAGGCGGGCCTGTACACGGGGCCGTACAAGGTGACGAGCCTCGGCGTCCAGGGGGCGGAGCTGGCGCCGGTCGAGAACTACTGGCAGGGAGAGCCCGCGCTCGACAGGCTCGGCATCAGGTTCGTCACCGAGGCGACGTCGCGGGTGCAGGCGGTCCAGTCGGGTGAGGTCGATCTGGCGCTGTACATGCCGGTGAGCACCGCGCGCACGCTGCAGGGCCGTAAGGACGCGTATTTCCTGAAGGGGGAGCCGACCGGGCTCGTGTTCGGGCTGATCTCACGCGTGACGTCCCCTCTCATGCGGGACGAGGCCGTGCGACGGGCGATCTACCGGGCCACGGACTACCGTGCGATCGCCGGTGACGTGCTCCAGGGGCACGCCGGATACGCCAAGGGGGTGTTCCCGCCCCGTTATCCGTACACGCTCGAAACCCAGCAGACCGACCTGAAACGGGCGGCGAGCGAGCTGGAGGCCGCCGGCTGGGCCGCCGGCGGCGACGGCATCCGCGAGAAGGACGGCGAACGCCTGGTCATCCGGGTCCTCTGCACTCCGGCGCTGGCCGACGGGATCACCATCGCCGAGGCGATGCAGAGCCAGCTCCGGGAGGCCGGCATCGAGGTCAAGGTCGTGCAGGTGGACGACCACGGCGCGGCGAGGGACGGCGCGGACTGGGACGTCTCCCTCTCCTCGTCGTTGTTGTCGTTCGGCGGCAGCCCGGATCAGGCCCTGTCGGAACTGCTGGCGTCCGGCGGCGCGAACAACTACGCGAAGATCGCCGACTCCGAACTGGACTCGCTCATCAGCGAGCTGGGAAAGACGTCGCAGGTCAAGCGGCGCACGGAACTTCTGCGGCAGGTCCAGCGGCTGATCTGGGACCGCGGCTACTACGCCGTCGCGGCGCAACGCCTGCTGACCGTCGTGGTCGGCCCTCAATGGCGGGGATACCGGGTGCCGGTGCCCAACCTGTGGGTCGACCACAAGACCGCGCCGACGACCTGACGCCGTGCTGGTGATCGCGCTGCGGCGGGCCGGTCAGGCGGCGATGAGCGCGCTGGGCGGCGGCGTCATCGTCTTCGTGCTGCTCATCGCCGCCCCCGGTGATCCGGCACGACGCATACTCAACATCAGGGGGATCGAGGAGCCCGACCCTTCTGAGATCGCGGCGGTCCGCGCCGAACTCGGCCTGGACCTGCCGATCCCCGTCCGGTTCCTCGACTGGTTCCTCGGGCTGTTCCGCGGGGACCTCGGGCTCTCCTGGCGTACGGGGAAGCCGGTGGCGAGCGAGTTCGCCTCCCGGCTGCCCGCGACGGTCACCCTGACGGTGGCGGCCCTGCTGATCGCCGTGGGCCTCGCGCTGCTGCTCGGCGTCCTGGCCGGGTGGCGGCCGCGCGGCCCTGCCGATCACCTCTCGCGGGCCCTGAGCACTGTCGCACTGGCGTTTCCCGCCTACCTCATCGGGGTCCTGCTGCTCGACCTGGTCGCGGTGCGCCTCGGGTGGGGGCGGGTGATCGCCGACGGCACCTGGGGGACGGTGTTCCTGCCCGCCTTCACCCTCGCGCTCGCCTCCGCGGCGGTGTGGTCCAGGGTGCTGCGCTCCGCCCTGCTCGACCTCGATGCCGCGGGATTCCTGCGCGTCTCCACCGCGCGTGGCGCGAGCGCGGCGCGGAACATGTTCGTGCACCGGCTGCCCAACGCGCTCCCGCCGTTCCTCACGGTCGTCGGCCTCGGGGCCGCCACGCTCCTCGGTGGCGCGCCCATCGCGGAGACGGTGTTCAGCTGGCCCGGTGTCGGCAGGCACACCATCGAGGCGATCACCGCGCGGGACATGCCGGTGGTGACGGCGTTCACGATGATCGCCGTCCTCGCCTACGTCGGGGTCAGCCTGGTCGTGGACCTGCTGATCATGGTCATCGACCCCAGGCAGCGGCAGAGCCGCGTACGCGAGGCGGCGCGTCCATGACCCTCTTCTCAGCGATCTTCCGGCCGGGACAGGATCAGGAACTGGCGGCGATCGATACGGCGGGGGTCCTCACGCGGCTGCTGCGGCGCCGGGACGCCCGGATCGCCATCCTGATCCTCACCCTCGTCGGCGCCGCGGCGATCCTCGGGCCGCTGTTCACGGTGGATCCGGATCTCCCGGACTACGGCAACTCCCTCGCGCCGCCCGGCCCCGCGCATCTCCTCGGCACGGACGAAGCCGGACGCGACCTGCTCGCCAGGACGTTGTGGGGAGCCCGGATCTCGCTGGGCTCCGCGCTGCTCGTGACCACCGTCACCGCCGCCGCCGGCCTGCTGCTGGGAGTGATCAGCGGCTGCGCAGGGGGAGTGCTGGACACCGTCGTGTCCCGCCTGATCGACATCCTGCTCGGCCTGCCCGGGCTGATCGTCACACTCGCCATCGTCGGGCTGCTCGGCCCGGGGTTCCTCAACCTGACCCTCGCCATGTCGGCCACCGGCTGGGCCGCCCTGGCGCGACTGGCACGGGCGTCGAGCAGGCAGACCATGCACCTGGGCCACGTGAGGGCCGCACGCATGGCGGGGGCGTCCCTGTGGCGGGTCGCGGCCGGGCACGTGCTCCCGGCCGCCGCGAGCGGCGTCGCGGTCGTCGCCACCCTCGGCATCGCCGAAGTGGTCATCGCCCTGGCGGGCCTGTCCTTCCTCGGGCTCGGCGCGCAGCCGCCCACGGCCGAGTGGGGCACGATGCTCGCCGACGCCAGGCAGACCCTCGCCTACGCCCCGTGGCAGATCCTCGGCCCCGGCACGGGACTGGTCGCCACCGTGCTGGCCGCGACCATGCTGAGCGAGGCGCTGCGCGATGTGACGAGCCCGGGAGCAGGACAGTGAACGACGCCGCCCTCCGCATCACCCGTCTCAGCGTGAGATATCCGAACGGATTCCAGGCGATCGAGGACGTCTCCTTCTCCGTGCCGGTGGACGCCGCCGTCGGCATCGTCGGAGCCTCGGGCTGCGGCAAGTCGACGCTCATCAGGGCCATCCTCGGGCTGCTCCCGGCGGGAAGCCACGTCAGCGGGGAGATCACCGTCGGAGGCCACGACGTGCTCCGCGCCGATCCCGCGACCATGCGCGCCTGGCGGGGCCGCCTCATCGGATATGTCGGACAGGATCCGTACAGTGCCTGCGACCCGCTGCGCAGCGTGCGCCATCACATCGAGCAGGCCTGGTACGTGCACCGGCTCCGCCCCCCGGCGGACGCCGTCTCGGAAGGGCTCTCCTCGCTGGGCGTCACAGATCCGGCGAGACGCGCGGGCCAGCGCCCCCATCAATGGTCGGGCGGGATGTTGCAGCGGGCGACGACGGTCGCCGCGACGGCCCATCACCCGCTCATCACCCTCGCGGACGAACCGACGAACGCGCTCGACGCCGACCTCGCCGACGGCTCGCTCACCCTGCTCAGAAAGAGCTGCCGCTCACTCCTGCTCGTCAGCCACGATCTCGCCTCCGTCGCCCGGCACGCCGACCACCTCGTCGTGCTCGGCCGCGGACGGGTCGCAGAAGCCGGCGAAGCGCGGGCGCTGCTCACCTCGCCGCGCAGCACGGTGACGAAGTCGCTGCTCGCAGCGTCGGACCCGCAACCGCTCCGGCGCCCACCGGTCGGCGCCCCCGCGGCCATCGAGCTCCGCTCGGTCTCCAAGGAGTACACGATCGCGGGACGGCGGACGCCGGTCATCGCGGAGACGGACCTCACCGTCCGCCGCGGCGAGGTCGTCGGCGTCGTCGGCCCTTCGGGGTCGGGAAAGTCGACCCTGCTCAGGCTGCTGTCCGGGCAGGAGCGGCCCGACAGCGGCGACGTCCTCGCGGAGGGGGAGCCGCTGTGGAGGGGAGCACGGCAACGATCGCCGCGAGTCCCCCGGCGGGGCTGGGTCATGCCGGTGTTCCAGGACCCCGTCACCAGCCTGGACCCCCGCCGGCCGCTGTGGCGGACGATCACCGAACCGCTCGTGCTCCGAGGCGAACGCCTCGGCCGCGCCCAGCGGCGGCGGCGGGCCGCCGCCGCGCTGGAGCAGGTCGGGCTCGGACACATCGACGTCACCCGCAAACCGGGATCGCTCTCCGTCGGAGAGTGCCAGCGGGTGGCGATCGTCCGCGCCGTGATCGCCAACCCGGGTCTCATCGTCGCGGACGAACCCACGGCGAGCCTCGACGTCGAGTCCGCGGCCACCATCGCGTCCCTCCTTCGCGCGCTCGCGGACGAGGGCGCCGCCGTGCTCGTGGTGAGTCACGATGAGCGGCGGCTCCGCTCCTACGCCGACCGGGTGCTGCGCATGCCCGCGCCGGCCGGCGTCCGGACAGGCGACGCGGAGGCCGGCCGCCCATGACCCGCGCGGGCGCGAGCAGAGCTCAGAACACCATCGTGAGCACGTCGGCGAACAACTCCTGCTCGTCCACCTCCAGCCCGCGGTTGGTGAACCACGTGGCCATGTTGTGGCAGTCGCGCATCAGGAAGTCCATGCCCTTGGGGTTGCCGACGATGTCGACGACCTGGGGCAGGTCGATCATCACGATCCGCTCGGCCTGCGCGAGAACGTTGTACGGCGAAAGGTCGCCGTGCGCGAGCCCCGCGCGGGCCAGTTCGCGCATGCCCTCGCGGAGCTGCTCGAAGTAGGCGCCGAGCAGTTCCCTCGACGGCCGGACCTGGGCGAGCCGGGGCGCGGCGCCGCCCTCGCCGTCGTCGATGAACTCCATCAGCAACTCGGTGCCGTCCACCTGCACGGGATACGGCACGGGGACCCCGGCCTGCCACAACCGGTTGAGCGCCTGCCATTCGGCGTGGGCCCACTGACCGGCCGCGACACCGCGGCCGTGCGCGGTCTTCTTCGCCACCGCCCGGTTGTCGCGGCTGTTGCGGGTACGGCGGCCCTCGGCGTACGACGCGCTGCGGTGGAAGTTCCGGTGCTCCTCGGTGCGGTACCGCTTCGCGGCCAGCAGCGAGGACTTCGCCGGGTTGTCGCCGATGGCTTCGACGGCGCGTTCGAGCAGGAAGACGTCGGCTTCCTTGCCGGTTTTGAGCACGCCGAGCTCGGTGTCGATCGCCGCCTGTTCCGTCACCACCCACGAGGGGCGAGGCTCCGGGCCGCGGCAACCGCGCTCGACCTCCAGCCAGGTGGACCATCGCTGATCCGGGCCCAGCTCCTCGTTGACCGAATGGAACGCGAAGACGAAGGCCGCGGCGGGATCCTGCCGGTGGCCGGAATGGGTCTCAGGGTTTTCGTACTGGAAAGACAACGGAAGTGCTCCTGAACAAAGAGGTGGGACTGATGCGGGGCATGCCGCAGTGCGGTGTTGGCCATCTGTCAGCCCTCCTTAAGCCAGGCAGCGCTCTCCGCCGCTCGATCGACTCAGCTTGCCCGCCCGTTCGCGGACCTCGCAACGTATTTACGGAGCCGGGACCGTGCTCAGCCGGGATGGAATGAATTTCCGCCCGGGCGCGCGAAGACGGTCTTCTCCATCGCGCGGGCGGGGGGAGTAACGTGAGGTGATGGATCGACGCATCTTCGGCCTCGAGAACGAGTATGGCGTCACATGCACCTTCCGGGGTCAGCGCAGGCTGTCTCCGGACGAGGTGGCGCGCTACCTGTTCCGGCGAGTCGTGTCCTGGGGCCGGTCGAGCAACGTGTTCCTGCCCAACGGCGCCCGCCTGTACCTGGACGTGGGCAGCCATCCCGAGTACGCCACCCCCGAGTGCGACAACGTCGTGGAACTGGTCACCCACGACAAGGCCGGCGAGCGGATCGTGGAGGGGCTGCTCGTCGACGCCGAGAAGCGGCTCCGCGAGGAGGGCATCGCGGGCGACATCTACCTGTTCAAGAACAACACCGACTCGGCCGGAAACTCCTACGGCTGCCACGAGAACTACTGTGTGGGCCGGCACGGGGAGTTCGGGCGGCTGGTCGACGTGCTGATCCCGTTCCTGGTCACCCGGCAGATCATCTGCGGCGCGGGAAAGGTGCTGCAGACCCCGCGCGGGGCGGTGTACTGCGTGTCGCAGCGCGCCGAGCACATCTGGGAAGGCGTGTCGTCGGCGACGACCCGGTCCCGGCCGATCATCAACACCAGGGACGAGCCGCACGGCGACGCCGAGCGCTTCCGGCGCCTGCACGTCATCGTCGGCGACTCGAACATGAGCGAGACCACGATGTTGCTCAAGGTCGGCGCGACCGACCTGGTGCTGCGCATGGTGGAGGCCGGAGTCGTGATGCGCGATCTGTCGCTGGAGAACCCGATCCGGGCGATCCGCGAGGTCTCGCACGACATGACCGGGCGGCGGCGGGTCCGGCTGGCCAACGGGCGTGAGGCGTCGTCGCTGGAGATCCAGCAGGAGTACCTGGGCAAGGCCAAGGACTTCGTGGACCGGCGGGGCGGCGACGCGGTCGCGCGGCGGGTGCTCGACCTGTGGGAACGCACCCTGCGGGCGGTGGAGACCGGCGACCTGGACGCGGTGTCCCGGGAGATCGACTGGGTCACCAAGTACCAGCTCATCGAGCGGTACAGGAAGAAGTACGACCTGCCGCTGTCCTCGCCCCGGGTGGCCCAGCTCGACCTGGCCTACCACGACGTGCACCGCAAGCGCGGGCTGTTCTACCTGCTGCAGCGGCGCGGCGCGGTGGAGCGGGTGGCGTCCGACATCCGGATCTTCGAGGCCAAGTCGGTGCCGCCGCAGACCACCAGGGCTCGGCTGCGCGGCGAGTTCATCCGCAAGGCCCAGGAGAAGCGGCGCGACTTCACCGTGGACTGGGTGCACCTGAAGCTCAACGACCAGGCGCAGCGCACCGTGTTGTGCAAGGACCCGTTCCGCAGCGTCGATGAGAGGGTGGACAAGCTCATCGCCAGCATGTGACCGGCGAGTGGACGCCGGTCAGGACCTGCGGCCGCCCGCCCTGTCCCGGGTGAGGCGGTCGCCGGCGGTGGTGGGCGTGCCCGTCAGTACTCGCGCAGGGCGGCGGTGGTGGGTGTGCCCGTCAATACTCGCGCAGGGCGGCGGCGGTGGGTGTGCCCGTCAGTCCGGCGACCGGGCCCTGGTACAGGATCCGGCCGCCGTGCTTGCCGGGCCCGGGGCCGAGGTCGAGGATCCAGTCGGCGTGCCGGATGACGTCCAGGTTGTGCTCGATGACGACCACCGTGTGGCCCTGATCGACGAGCTGGTCGAGCAGGCCGAGCAGGACGGCGATGTCGCGCAGGTGCAGGCCCGTGGTGGGCTCGTCGAGGACGTACAGGGCAGGGGCGGTGGCGTCACGCAGTTCCCTGGCTATCTTGACGCGCTGGCACTCGCCGCCCGACAACGTCGTGAGCGGCTGGCCGAGCCGGAGGTAGCCGAGCCCGACGCGTTCGAGCGAGCGCAGGGCGCGGCGGATCTCCTCGGCCGGCAGCCGCCGGATGGCGTCGGTGACGGTCAGGTCGTCGAGGTCGGCGATGGACAGGCCGTTGACGTGGTGGCCGAGCACCTCGGCGGTGAAGCGCCGCCCCTGGCAGGTCTCGCACACCGTCTCCTGGCCGTCCATGAAGGCCAGGTCGGTGTAGATGACGCCGAGCCCCTTGCAGTCGGGGCAGCCGCCCCCGGAGTTGGCGCTGAACATGCCCGCGGGCAGGCCGCTGTGCCGGGCGAAGAGCCTGCGGACGGGCGTGGCGAGGCCGGTGTAGGTGATGGGGGTGGAGCGGCGGTTCGTGCTGACCGGCCGCTGGTCGATCACGACCGCGGCGTGCCGGTCGAGGAGTTCCGCCGCGAGGCTGGACTTGCCCGAGCCGGCCACCCCCGACAGGACCGTCAGGACACCGGTGGGGATGTCGACGGTGAGGTTCCTGAGGTTGTTGCGGGTGGCGTCCTTCACCGTGACCGTGCCGGCCGCCGCACGGGGCCGTCTGGTACGTGGTCCGCGATCGCCGAGTGCCCGCGCGGTGGCCGTACCGGCCTGCCGCAACTCCTCGAAGGCGCCCTGGAACACCAGCTGCCCGCCGCCCGCGCCCGCGTCGGGGCCGATCTCGATGACCTGGTCGGCGATCGCCATCACGGCCGGGTCGTGCTCGACGACCAGGACCGTGTTGCCCTTGTCGCGCAGCCGCCGCAGCAGGGTGGTCATGGCGGCGATGTCCTGCGGGTGGAGGCCGACGGTGGGCTCGTCGAAGATGTAGAGCATCTCGATGAGGCTGCTGCCCAGATGCTTGACGGTCTTGACGCGCTGCGACTCGCCGCCGGACAGCGTGGTGGTGGCGCGGCCCAGATGGAGATACCCGAGCCCGATGGTGACCATGGCCCGCAGCCGGCCGGTGAGCGCCGCCACGACCGGCGCGACGGCCGGTTCGTCCACCGTCTCCACCAGGTCGGCGAGTTCGGTGACCTCCATGCGGGCCATCTCGCCGATGGTGCGGCCCGCGACGGTGACGGCGCGGGCGGCCTCGTTGAGGCGCTCGCCGTGGCAGTCGGGGCAGGTCCCGGCGCGGGTGAACCGCTCGATGGTCTCCCGCTTGCGGTCGGACAGATCGTCGGAGGTGTGCAGGTAGACGCGCTCGAACCGCTCGACGACGCCCTCGAAGTCCTTGGGCGGCCTGGCGCTCAGTGCCGCGGCGTGCTCACCGCCGTACAGCAGGGCCGCGCGTTCGCTCTCCGTCCAGTCGCGCAGCGGGGTGTCCGCCGAGAAGCTGCCGATGCCGGCGTACTGGGAGTACCAGTAGCCGCCGTCGCCGAAACCGGGCAGCAGGATCGCGCCCTGGGCGAGCGACCTGTCCAGGTCGAGAAACCGCTCGACGGCGCTGACGACCACTTCGCCGAGCCCGGAGCAGGCCGGGCACATCCCGGCCGGATCGTTGAAGGAGAAGCGGTTGGACTCGCCGACGTACGGCGAGCCGACGCGGGAGAACAACAACCGCAGGTACGTCCAGGCGTCGGTGATCGTGCCCACCGTGGACCTGGCGTTCCCGCCGAGCCGCCGCTGGTCGATCAGCACGACCGGCGAGAGCCCCCCGATCTCGTCGGTCAGCGGACGCGTCCACTTCGGCAGCCGGTTGCGCGCGAACGGCGGGAAGGTCTCGTTGAGCTGGTGTCCCGCCTCCGCCGCGATCGTGTCGAACACCAGTGACGACTTGCCCGACCCCGACACGCCGACGAACACGACGAGCCGGCCGCGCGGGATGTCCACGTCCAGGCGCTTGAGATTGTTGGTACGGGCACCGCGGATCCGGATGGTGTGCTGGGGCAGGTGTGCTGGCATGCATGCGAACCTACGAGCAGATGTGGTCAGATTCTGGCCGTGACTCCGGGCAGACTGGTGCCATGCCGGACGTCACCCAGCGCATCCTCGCCCTGCTGGCCACCCTCCAGACCGGCCGGCCGTTCACCGCCGACGAACTCGTGGCGCGGCTCGGCGTCAGCGCCAGGACCCTGCGCCGCGACATCGACCGGCTGCGCGAGTACGGCTACCCCGTCCACACCAGGCCGGGACCCGGGGGCCACTACCGGCTCACCGCCGGCACGGCGATGCCGCCGCTCGCCCTCGACGACGAGGAGGCGATCGCGACCCTGCTCGGCCTGGCCACCCTCGGCGCCGTCGGCAGCGCCGCCGAAGGCAGCCTGGACGAGGCCGCCACCCGCGCGTACGGCAAGGTCGACCAGTACCTGCCCAAGCGGTTGCGGCATCGCGCCGCCCGGCTGCGTGCCAGCCTGGAGACCGGCACCGCCGCCGCCCCGAGCGTCAGCGCCGACCTCCTGGACACGCTGGCGGGCGCCATCCAGCGCCGTCATCCCGTCACCTTCGGCTACGCGGGCAAGGACGGCCCCGCCACGTCCCGGCGCGTCGAGCCGTACCGCCACGTGCAGCACAACCTGCGCTGGTACCTGCTGGCCTGGGACACCGGCAAGGGCGACTGGCGGGTCTTCCGCCTCGACCGCATCACCGGCCTGGACGTCTCGACCGGCACGTTCCCGCCGCGCCCGCTGCCCGCCGACACGGCGCTCGACTACCTGCGGCAGGGGCTCGGCAAGAACCGTGAACGGGTGGTTCTCACCGTTCAGGCACCCCTGCCGGCCGTCGCCGACGCCTTCAAGTACCAGGACGCCGAGCTCACGGTCATGAGCGCGGAGCGGACGCGAGTGGTCCTGTGGCTCGACACCTGGCAGTGGCTGCTGTTCAACCTCGCCATCCTCGACACCGCCTTCACCATCCACGAACCGGCCGCCTTCCGGGCCGCCTCGGCGGCCTTCGGCGCGCGTCTCATGGAGGGCGCGGCGTCCGGCGGCTGACGTGGCCGCCGGACGGACAGTTGAACCATTCACTATCTCCATACGTGATGAAGGCGAACCACGCACGTGTCGTTGTCTTCATCGGCAGATGGGAATCAGCCAATGTTCCGCCGCACGCTCGCCCTGGTTTCAGGCGCCTTATTGGGCGCATCCCTGCTCACGGGCCCCGCCCCGGCCGCCACGGACACCACCCCGCCCAGTGTCCCGACCCTGCTGACCGTCTTCGAGCAGCCGTTCCTCGAGTTGATGTTCAGCTACTCGCTCTCGACTGACGATGTCACGCCGAAGGCCGCCATCACGTACGAGCTCTATCTCGACGGGGTTTTCGAGAGCGACATCGTCCCGATCATCCGCCCCGAGTTCCCGAACAGCTCCAGGGCGTTCGCCTACGCCGACGAGCCGGGCCCCGTCACGCTCACGTTGCTGGCGGTGGACGCGGCCGGCAACAAGAGCGCGCCGAGCAACGCGATCACCGTCACAGCGGTCGAGTGAGAACCGGGGCTTGCCCCCGCTGAACTGAACCACGCACAGATCCCGCCTCGCCCGGCGACGCCGGGCTCATGAGCGTCGCCGGGAGGAGGTGGTGGAGGAGCGCGGTACTTCACCGCGTTCGCCGGCAGCCTGCCGGCCGGGTCCGGTCGCCGGACATCACGGATTTGGCCGTCATATCGACGGGCGTTTTCCGCCATGCTCAGACACAATTAGCGAAGTGTGCCCCTATAGCGGGACACGGCCGTTTTATGGTTCATCGAGTGATTGGCGAAACGCATGGCGGGCGAGCACAAACGTACGGCACTCGTGGTACGGGGAGGATGGGAGGGTCACGTCCCGGTGGCGGCCACCGACCTGTTCGTGCCCTTCCTTGACAAGAACGGGTACGAGGTGCGGCTGTCGGACAGTCCCGGGCCCTACGCCGATCCCGCGTACATGTCCGGAGTCGACCTCATCGTGCAGTGCTACACGATGGGCACCATCGAGCGGGAAGAGCTGCAGGGCCTGCGGGCCGCGATCGAGGCGGGCACCGGGATGGCGGGCTGGCACGGCGGCATCGCCGACTCCTACCGCAACTCCTCCGACTACCTGCACCTCATCGGCGGGCAGTTCGCCTGCCACCCCGGCAAGCACCCGGACGACGAGGACGCCGGCACCGAGCGGCACAACTTCGTCGCCCACACCGTGAACATGCTGCCCGAGGCGGCCGATCACCCGATCACCGCGGGGATCGGCGACTTCGACCTGGTCACCGAGCAGTACTGGGTGCTGGCCGACAACTACAACGAGGTGCTGGCGACCACGACCCAGAAGAAGCGCCCGTGGGACCCCTGGCACCGGGAGGTGACCTCGCCGGCGATCTGGACCCGGCGCTGGGGCAAGGGGCGGATCTTCGTCGCGACCCCGGGACACAGCCTGGACGTCCTTGAGCACGACAGCGTGCGCACCATCATCGAGAGGGGCATGTTGTGGGCCAGCCGCTGAACGTCGGCATCGTGGGGTGCGGGGCCATCTCGGCCCAGTACCTGACCACCATCGACCGGCTGCCGCAGCTGCGCCTGGTCGCGGTGGCCGACCTGGACCTCGACCGGGCGCGCGAGGCGGTGCGGCCGTACGCGGGCGTCGAGGTGATGGGCGTGGCGGAGCTGATGGCGGACCCGCGGGTGGAGGTCGTGCTGAACCTCACCGTCCCGGCCGCGCACGCCGACGTCGCGCTGCTGGCCATCGCGGCGGGCAAGGACGTCTACTGCGAGAAGCCCCTGGCCGCGACCGGCGCGGACGCGCGGGGGGTGCTGGCCGCGGCGCAGGCGGCGGGGGTACGGGTGGGCTGCGCGCCCGACACGGTGCTCGGCACCGGCACCCAGACCGCCCGCCAGGCCATCGACGACGGGCTGGTCGGCAGGCCGGTCGCCGCCACGGCGATGATGGTGACGCCCGGCCACGAGCGCTGGCATCCCAACCCCGACTTCTACTACGTGCCGGGCGGCGGGCCGCTCCTGGACATGGGCCCGTACTACGTCAGCAGCCTGGTGACGCTGCTCGGGCCGGTGGCCTCGGTGATCGGCGCGGCGAGCCGCACCCGGTCCAAGCGCACCATCGGCTCGGGCCCCCGCCAGGGCGAGGAGATCCCCGTCACCGTGGACACGCACGTCACCGGCGTGCTCGTGCACGAGTCGGGGGCGCTGTCCACGCTGGTGATGAGCTTCGACGCGGTGGCCACCAAGGCGCCCAACATCGAGATCCACGGCGAGCGGGGCTCCCTCGTGGTGCCCGACCCGAACCGTTTCGACGGGGACGTCCTGCTGACCAGGCTCGGCGAGAAGGAGGCGCGGGCGCTGCCGGTGTCGGCCGGGTACGCCGAGGCGGGCCGCGGCGTCGGCCTGATCGACTTCGCCGGCGGGGACGGCGCGGGCGGGGAGCCGCGGGCGGGCGGTTCGCTGGCCCTGCACGTGCTCGACGTCATGGAGTCGCTGCTGTCGGCGGCGCACTCGGGACGGGCACTGGACGTCGAGACCACCTGCGAACGCCCCGCCGCCGTGGCCCTGGGCAACCCCGCCACCCAGGACTGACACGAACGCGATGGCCCCGGGGGAGTCAGCGAGCGTGCCGGGCCTGGGGGAGTCTCACCTCCCGGGGCCGGCGCGCAGGCTCTGCAGGCCGCTGTCCAGCGCCGCCTCCAGATAGCCGATCTGCCCGGTGGCCAGCAGGATCGCCACCCCGCCCTGGACACCGGCCAGCAGCGCCGCCGCCGCGCGGCCGGCGTCCAGGGCGGGGTCGATCTCCCCGGTGCCCTGCATGTGCCGCACCCCGGCGGCCAGTTCGGCCTCCCACCGCTCGATCAGCTGGGCCACCACCGCCTGAGCGCCCGGCGTGGTCCGGCTGAGCTGCGACATCACCACGTTGAGCGGGCAGTGGCTGCCCTGGTCGCGGTAGCGTCCGACCACCTTGTCACGCCATTCCCGCCAGGACCGCCACGAGGTTAGCTCGCCGAGCTGCGGCTGCTGGTCGGCCAGCACACGGTCGGCCTCCAGGCGGGCCACGGCCAGCAGCAACTCGTCCTTGCCGCCGGGAAAGTAGTGAAAGAGCTGGCTTCTGCTGGTGCGGGTGCGGGCGCTCACGTCGTCGAGGGTGAGGTCCAGCACGCCGCTCTCCCGGATCTCGGCCGCCGTCCCCTCGATGATGCGCTGCCGGGTGGCTGCTCCTTTGGCGGTCAGCGTACGCACGGGTCCTCCTTTTTCTGGACTTGCTGGTCCATTCTGCCGCAGGCACCATGAACGCGCGTACACCACTGAGACAAAGGAAGCACCATGTCCGCACGCCTGCACCACCGCACCGCCCTGGTCACCGGCTCCACCGACGGCATCGGCGCCGCCATCGCCCGCGCCCTGGCCGCCGAGGGCGCCACCGTCGTGGTCAGCGGCCGTGACACCGCCCGCGGCGAGAAGGTCGTGGCCGCCATCGCCGAGGCCGGCGGGCGCGCCGCGTTCGCCCGCGCCGACCTGTCCCGTGGCGCGGCGGCCGCGCGCGAGCTGGCCGAGGCCGCCGTGGAGCTGGCCGGCGGCCCGCTCGACATCCTGGTCAACAACGCGGCCATGCTGATCGAGCCGGCCCCCACCGCCGAGGTCCCCGAGGAGCTCATCGACGGCGCGCTGGCCGTCAACGTCAAGGCCGCCTTCCTGCTGACCGGCCTGATCGCCCCCACCATGGCGGCCAGGGGCGGCGGCGCCATCGTCAACCTGGGCTCGATCTCCGGCCTGTACGGCCAGGCCGGCTCGGCCCTCTACAGCACGACCAAGGCGGCCATCCACTCGCTGACCAAGTCGTGGGCCGACGAGTACGGTCCCCACGGCGTGAGGGTCAACACCGTGGCCCCCGGTCCCACGTTCACGCACAAGGTGGCGGCGATGGAGGAGCACCTGGCCCCCATGATCGCCCGCCTGCCCTCGCGGCGTCCCAGCACGCCCGAGGAGGTCGCCAGGTCCGTGGTGTTCCTGGTCGGCGACGAGGCCGCCAACATCCACGGCGCGACCCTCTCGGTGGACGGCGGGCGCAGTGCGATCTGACCCGTGCGGCCCGGCTACCGGACGGTCTCGCCGGTGGTGGTGAGGTCGCGGCGGTAGGACTCCGGAGCCTTGTAGACCGCGAACATCGTGACCGCCGCCCCCACCATCACGTACGCCGCCACCAGCGGCCACCGAGCCCCGTCCTCGCCGGCCAGCGCGGTGGCGATGAACGGGGTCAGCCCGCCGGCGAAGATCGAGGCGATCTCCCGCCCGGCCGCCGCCCCGGTGTAGCGCCGCTCGGCGGGGAAGAGTTCGGCGTAGAAGGCGGGCTGGATGGCGTTGATCGCGTTGTGCCCGACGTTCAGCACCAGCACGTACCCCAGCACGATCAGCACCATCGACCCGCTGTGCAACATCGCGAAGAACGGGAAGGCCATCACGAACACCACCACGGCCCCGAACAGGTAGACCGGCCGCCGCCCGATCCGGTCCGAGAGCGCGGCGAAGGCGCCGTGGCTGACGAAGGAGAGCACGGCGGCGATCAGGATCGCGGTGTTGAGCTGGCCCTTGTCCAACCCGAGCGTGCCGGTCCCGTACGACAGGGCGAACACCGTCAGCAGGAAGTACGGCAGCGCCTCCGCGAAGCGCAACCCGATGATCAGCAGCAGGTTGCGCCAGTCGTCGACGAAGATCCGCCGGATCGGCCCGCGCCCCGGTGGCTGCGAATCCCCGCTCACGGCTTTGGTGAAGACCGGCGTCTCGTGCAGGCTGCGCCGCATCCAGAACGTCACCACCAGCACCACGGCCGACAGCAGGAACGGGATCCGCCACCCCCAGCTCAGCAACTGCTCGTCCGAGAGCGTGTAGACGTAGGCGAAGACCAGCGTGATGAGGATCTGCGCGGAGAACCCGCCGGTGTTGGGCCAGGCGCTGAAGAAGCCGCGGCGGTGCGGGGGTGCCGACTCCAGTACGATGATCATGGAGCCGCCCCACTCGCCCCCGACCGCGAACCCCTGCAGCAGCCGCAGCACCACCAGCAGGATCGGGGCCCAGATTCCGATCGTGTCGTAGCCGGGAAGGAGCCCGATGAGGATCGTGCTGACACCCATCACGACGAGCGTGATCATGAGGGTGGACTTGCGGCCGTGCCGGTCGCCCCGGCTGCCGAAGTACAGGCCGCCCAGGGGCCTGGCCAGGAAGCCGACCGCGAACGTGCCGAAGGCCGACAACGTGGCCACGAAGCCGCCGGCGTCGGGGAAGAAGACCTTGGGGAAGACGACGGCGGCGGCCGTCCCGTAGACGAGGAAGTCGTAGTACTCGAGGGTGTTGCCGAGGAAGCTGGAGGCCGTGACCTTCCAGGTGTAGCGCAGGTCCGTCTGTCCGGAGGTCGCGACCATGGCGACTCCCTTTCTGCCTGGCGGCGACTTGCATGGGGGGGTTTGCGCGGTTGACGCACACTATGACTCGGCAAACGGTTAACCGTCAACGGTTAACGTTGACCATGAACGGCGGGGCGATTAGGCTCCGTGGCAGGTGGAGTACACGAGAAGGAGAGCTGGTGTCGATCACCAATCCGTTGCGTCACCCACCACTTGGCGACCAGTTGCTCACCCAGCTCCGCTCGCTCATCGTGCGCGGCGAGCTGAGCGTGGACACCCACCTGGTCGAGGGCAGGATCGCCGAGCGTTTCGGGGTCAGCCGCGGCCCGGTCCGCGACGCCCTGCGCCAGCTGGAGCTCGAAGGGCTGGTCGAGACGCGCAAGCGCGGGGTGTTCGTGCGCGGCCTGTCGGACAAGGATCTCGTCGAGCTCTACTCCCTGCGCGGCGCGCTGGAGGGCCTGGCCATCAGGGAGGCCGTCGATCGGCTCGACGCCGCCGACTGGACCCCGCTGGAGGAGGCGATCGAGCAGATGCGCGCGGCCGCCGCCGCCTCCGATCCCGCCAAGTTCGCCGCCGCCGACCTCGACTTTCACAGCGGCTTCTACACGCTGGGCGCCAACCGCTGGCTCACCGCCACCTGGGCGCTGCACCGGCCGCTGTTCGCGACCGTGCTGGAGATCACCAACACCGACCGGGACCTGGTCCCCGTCGCCGAGGACCACGCCGACCTGAGCCGGATCGTGCGCTCCGGCGACGTGGACGCGGCGCTGACCGCCCTGACGGCGCATCTCGACGGCTCCCGCGACCGGATCCGCGCCACGCTGAACGAAAGGCCGCGCCCCCGGCCCGCCTTCTGACCTGTCCGCAACGGTCGTCCTCTCCCGCCGGCGCGTCGCGGGGTTTACGGTTTCAGGTGGCGATCCGCGCAGATCTCGTCAGGAGATGACATGAGCGATTCCGCGACCTTGCCCCTGTTCATGCGCCGCTCCCTGTTCGACCCGGATCCCGAGCTCGCGCGGGTGCGCGAGCAGGAGGGGGTACGGCGGGTGACCGGCATGTTCGGCCTGGACATCTGGCTGGTCACCAGGTACGCCGACGTCAGGGAGGTGCTCGGCGACCCCGTCCGGTTCAGCAACGCCAGGCAGGCCCGCCCGCCCGGCGCGCCGGACATGCCCGAGGAGGAGGTCGCGCGGCTGCGGGCGGGCCATCTGCTGCTGTTCGACCCGCCCGAGCACACCCGCCTGCGCCGCATGCTGACCCCGGAGTTCACCATGCGCCGGATGCGCCGCCTGGAGCCGCGCATCAAGGAGATCGTCGCCCAGCACCTCGACGCGATGCAGGCCGCGGGCCCGCCGGTGGACCTGGTCGCCTCCTTCGCCCTGCCGATCCCGTCCCTGGTGATCTGCGAACTGCTGGGGGTGCCGTACGAGGATCGTGCCGGTTTCCAGGAGCGCAGCTCGAAACTGCTGGACCTGAGCCTGCCCCTGGAGGAGCGGCTGGAGGCCAGGACCGGCGCGCGGGCGTACATGAGCGCGCTGGTCGAACGTTCCCGCGCCGAGCCGGGCGACGACCTCATCGGCATGCTCATCCGCGAGCACGGCGACGACCTGACCAGCGACGAGCTGGTCGGCATCGGCAGCCTGCTGCTCGTGGCCGGCCACGAGACCACCGCCAACATGCTCTCCACCGGCACCCTGGCCCTGCTCCGCCACACCGACCAGCTCGAACTGCTCACCAAGGAGCCAGGGCGGATCAACGCGGCGGTGGAGGAGCTGCTGCGCTGGCTCAGCATCGTGCACTCGGGCACCCTCAAGGTCACCACCGCCGAGGTGGAGGTCGCGGGCGTGCGCATCCCCGAGAACGCGATCGTGGCCTGCGCGCTGCCCGCGGCCAACCGCGACCCCGCGCTCGTCCCCGACGCCGACCGGCTCGACATCGGCCGCGGCGAACTGGGCCATGTGGCGTTCGGCCACGGCGTG
This sequence comes from Nonomuraea sp. NPDC050404, assembly GCF_040655495.1. Taxonomy (NCBI): domain Bacteria; kingdom Bacillati; phylum Actinomycetota; class Actinomycetes; order Streptosporangiales; family Streptosporangiaceae; genus Nonomuraea; species Nonomuraea sp. NPDC050404. The sequence continues at coordinate 278,773 of NZ_JBFAKB010000011.1, read as the reverse complement.
CACCACTGCCTGGGCGCGCCGCTGGCCAGGATGGAGATGCAGATCGCCTTCCCGGCGCTGTTCGAGCGCTTCCCCGGGCTGCGCGAGGCCGGCCCGCCCGCCGGGTTCCGCTCCTTCAACCTGGTGTACGGGCTGACCTCCCTGCAGGTGGCATGGTGATCCACACGTGAGGATCACCCCTTCAGGCCGCTGAAGGTCATGGTGGCCACGAACTGCCGCTGCGCCAGCACGAAGGCGATGATGAGCGGCATCGTGGCCACCACGTTGCCCGCCATCAGCAGCGACCACTGAGTGAGCCGGGTGCCCTGGAAGTTGGCCAGCCCGAGCTGCATCGTGTACAGGCTCTCGTCGCTGATCGCGATCAGCGGCCAGATCAGGTCGTTCCACGAGCCCAGCAGCGTGAACACGGTGAGCGTGGCCAGCGCGGGCCTGGCCAGCGGCAGCACCACCCGCCAGAACACCCCGAACGTGGAGCACCCGTCGATGCGGGCCGCGTCCTCCAGTTCGGCCGGCAGCGACAGGAAGAACTGCCGCATCAGGAACACCCCGAACGCCGAGGCCAGCCACGGCACGAACGCCGCCGCCAGGGTGTCGATCAGGCCGAGCCGGCTGAACATGACGTACGTGGGGATCATCAGGAGCTGGGCCGGGATCATGATGGTCGCCAGGATCATCAGGAACCCGGCGTTCTTGCCGAAGAACTTCAGCCGGGCGAAGCCGTAGCCGGCCATCGAGCAGAGCACCAGGTGCGCGGTCACCGACACGGCGGAGACGATGACCGTGTTCAGCAGCCAGCGCAGCGCCGAGGACTGGGTGAACAGGCCGATGAAGCCGTCCAGCCGCAGGCTGCTCGGGATGAACCGGGGCGGGAAACGGTTGATGTCGCCGTCCGGCATGAACGCGGTCAGCACCATCTGCACCAGCGGCAGCGCGAACAGCAGGGCCGCCGGCATCAGCAGCAGATGCCAGGGGCTGAACGGCAGCCGCGCGATCAGGGACGGCGGGCGTCTCATCAGAAAGCCTCGATCTTGCTGCGCCGGGAGTAGAGGATCATCCCGACGGTGATGAGCATGGTCACGGCGAACAACCCGTAGGCCACGGCCGAGCCGTAGCCGAACTTCGTGAGCTTGAACGCCTGGGTGTAGACGTAGTAGACGATCGTCTGGGTCGCGCCCAGCGGGCCGCCCCTGGTCGTGGTGAAGACCAGGTCGAACAGTTGCAGCGCGGTGATCGTCTGCCAGATGGAGGTGAACACCGTGACCGGCCCGAGCGCGGGCAGCGTGACGTTCCTGAACACCTGCCAGCGGTTGGCGCCGTCCATCCTGGCCGCCTCCACCACGTCCTTCGGGATGTCCTGCAACGCGGCCAGGTACACGACCACGGTGAAGCCGACCTGCCCCCACAGCGCGATCAGGCAGATCACCGCCAGCGCCTGCGACTGGCTCTCCAAAAACTGCTGCTGCGGCAGGCCGATGGCGCGCAGCACGCTGTTGGCCGCGCCGTACTGGGGGTTGAAGACGAAGCTGGCCAGGATGCCGGTGGCCGCCGCCGAGGCCACGAACGGGATGAAGATGCACGTACGGTAGAAGCCGACGAGCCGGATCGGCCGGTTGAGCGCGACGGCGATGAGCATTCCGAGGAAGATCGACGAGGGCACGAACAGCGCCGTGAACACCAGCGTGTGCCGCACCGCCGCGAACAGGTCCGGATCCTGGGCCATGAGCTCGTAGTTCAGCCAGCCGATGGGCTTGGCGGGGGCGATGCCGTTCCACTTCTGCAGGGAGATGAGGAACGCCCACACCGCCGGGAAGATCGACAGGCCCACGATGAGCGCGGTGGCGGGACCGGCGAAGCCCCAGCCGGTCAGCGTACGGTGCAGCCACGGGGGCAGCCACCGCGCCCGGCCCGCCGGCGGGGACGCGCGGTGGGCCGGGGCCGGGGCCGGCGTCCGGCGGCCGGCGAACAGCAGCGACATCGCCTCAGCCTCCGGCCAGCGCCTGGCGCGACTTGGCCGCGGCCTCGTCCAGCGCCGCCTTGGGGGCGGCCGCGCCCTGCAACGCCTTGGAGATGGCCTCGCCGATGTACCGGGACATCTCGACGTACCCGCTGACCGTGGGCCTGGCCTGCTTGGCGTTGGCCAGATTGGCGACCAGCTTCTCCGCGCCGGGGAACTCCTTGACGTACGTCTTGTACTCGGGCAGCGCCGTCTCCGAGGCGCGCAGCGGCAGGTTGCCCTGGGCCAGGTTCGAGCGGGCGTCGCCCTCGGCCGAGGTGATCCACTTGATCAGCTCGTAGGACCAGTACGCCCGGTTGGCGTCGCCGTTGTCGAACAGCGTCCACACGTCGGGGCCCGAGACCGTCTGGTGGTCGCCGTTGGTGCCGGGCAGGAAGGCCACGCCGTAGTCGGTCTTCTTCTCCTTCAGGTCGTGCAGCGTCCACGGCCCGTTGATGATCATCGCGATCCGGCCGTCCGCGAACAGCGGCGCGTAGCGCTCGTCGGTCTGGTCGAGGTAGACGCTCTTGTCGTCCACCGCCATCGCCCGCAGGAACTCCAGCGCGTCCACCCCGGCCTGGGAGTTGAACGCGGCCTGCTTGCCGTCCTGCGACAGGATGGCGCCGCCGCGCTGCCACAACAACGGCCAGAAGTGCCAGGTGGTGTCCTCCGACGCGCTCACCGAGTACGCGGTCCCGTAGATCTTGGCCGCCGGATCGGTGAGCTTCTTGGCCGCCGCCCTGAAGTCGTCCCATGACCACTCGTCGGTCGGGTACGGCACCTTCCTGGCGTCGAAGACCGACTTGTTGTACAGCAGCGCGAGGTTGTCCACGATCGCGGGGAACCCGATGACCTGCCCGTTCGGCGTTGCCGTGGTGCGGGCGGAGGCGGGGAACTCCGCCCAGTTGACCGCCGGGTCCTTGACCTTCTCCGTCAGGTCCAGCGTCTTGCCCGACTCCTGGAGCTGCGAAGCCCAGTTTCCGAAAGTATAGGAAATATCGGGATAAACGCCGCTGGCGAAGCCGGCGGACAGCTTCTGCAGCAGCTCGTCGGTGGTGGAGGCGCCGGAGGACAGCTCGATGGTGACGTTGGGGTGTTTCTTGCTGAACTCGGCCGCCAGCTCTTCCAGGTTCTTCTGCGCGGCGTCGGTCTGCCCCGTCCACCAGGTGAGCTTCACCTTCGCCTGCGGGTCCACTGTCTTGGCGCCCTCCTGGGGCGATCCCCCGCAGCCCGTGGCCGCCAGGATGATCGCCGCGACCAGGGCCGCCGCGGTTCTTCTTCGCACTGTGGATGCTCCTCCCGGAATGTTGGAGCCAATCATGGTTACTTTCGAAGTCTTGTCAATAGCTTCGGAGAATCGCAAGGGTTGACAAGCTTTCACAACTCCTGCGACTGTGCCGTGGTGTCCAGAACGACCTTCGACCTTCTTGTCGTCGGCGACGCCAACCCGGACGTGATCGTGTCGGGTTCGCCTCGCCATCCCGAGTTCGGCCAGCGCGAGCAACTCGTCCCCGCGGCCGGCCTGGTGCTCGGCGGGTCCGGCGCGATCACCGCGTACGGGGCCGCCCGCCTGGGCCTGCGCACCGCGTTCGTCGGGCGGGTGGGGGACGACCCCGCGGGCACCTTCGTCCTGGACGCCCTGCGCGGCGGCGGCGTGGACGTGTCGGCCTGCGTCGTGGACCCCGATGTGCCCACCGCCATGACCGTGGTGCTGGTGGACGGCGAGGACCGGGCCATCCTCACCGCGCCCGGCTGTCTCGACCTGCTCACCGCGGCCGACGTGCCGCCCGGCCTGATCGAGCGCGCCGCGCACGTGCACGTCTCGTCCTACTTCCTGCAGCCGCGCCTGGCGGCCGGGCTGGCCGGGCTGTTCGGCCTGGCGCGCGCGGCGGGCGCCTCCACCTCCCTGGACACCAACGACGACCCGGCGGGCACGTGGGCGGGCCTGGCGGAGGTCCTCCCGCTCACCGACGTGCTCCTGCCGAACGAATCCGAGGCCCTGGCCATCGCCCGCGCCCTCACGGGATCCCCTTCAGACGACCTGGACCGGGCCGTGCGCGACCTGGCCGCCCGCGGCACGCTGCCCGTCGTCAAACGCGGCGAGCGCGGCGCCCTCGCCTTCGCCGACGGCGAGCCGGTCGAGGTTCCGGCCAGGCCCGCCACCGTCGTGGACGCCGTCGGCGCCGGTGACAGCTTCAACGCCGGCCTGCTCGCCGCCCTGCTGCGCGGCCTGCCACTGCGTCAGAGCATGTCGGTGGCCGTGACCTGCGGCACCCTTTCCACCCGCGCCGCCGGGGGCACCGCGGCCCAGCCCACCTGGGAGGAAGCACAAACATGAAGAAGATCGTGTTCGTCGGGGCGGGAAGCGTCGTCTTCACCCAGGGACTGCTGGCCGACCTGGTGAAGTACCCCGAGCTGCACGGCATGCGCATCGCCCTGCACGACATCGACGCCGAGCGCCTGCGGGTGGCCGAGGCGGTGGCCCGCCGCATCACGGGGGGCGCCGCCACGATCACCGCGCACCTCGACCGCCGCGAGGCGCTCGACGGCGCCGACTTCGTGATCAACATGGTGCAGGTGGGCGGCCATGACGCCACCGTCACCGACTTCGAGATCCCCGCCAGGTACGGGCTGCGGCAGACGATCGCCGACACCATCGGCGTCGGCGGCGTGTTCCGCGCGCTGCGCACCTTCCCCCTGCTGGACGCGCTGGCCGCGGACATCACCGCCGTGTGCCCCGACGCGCTGCTGCTCAACTACACCAACCCGATGGCGATGAACGTCTGGTACCTGTCGGGCAAGGTCAAGAACGTGGTGGGCCTGTGCCACTCGGTCTACTGGACGATGCGAGGGCTGGCCGACCTGGTGGCGGTGCCGTACGAGGAGGTCTCCTACGTGGCGGCCGGCGTCAACCACCAGGCGTGGGTGCTGCGCTTCGAGCGCGACGGCGAGGACCTCTACCCGCGCCTGGACGCCGCCGCCGAGGCGGACCCGCAGCTGGGCCGGCGGGTGCGCGTGGACATGTACCGGCGGCTGGGCTACTACCCGACCGAGACCAGCGAGCACTCGGCCGAGTACGTGCCCTGGCTGATGCACCACGACGCCGAGCTGGACCGGCTGCGCATCCCGGTGGGGGAGTACCTGCGGGTGAGCGAGGAGAACCTGGCCGAGTACCGGCGCACCCGCGACCTGCTGCGCGACGGCGGCGAACTCGACATCGACGGCACCGGCGAGTACGCCCCCGAGATCATCCACAGCATCGTCACCGGCACCCCCCGCGTCGTCTACGGCAACGTCGTCAACGACGGGCTCATCTCGAACCTGCCGCACGGCTGCGTGGTGGAGGTGCCGTGCGCGGTGGACGCCACCGGCGTGCGGCCCACCGCGATCGGTGCGCTGCCCCCGCAGTGCGCGGCGCTGAACCGCACGTACGTGAGCGTCAACGAGCTGACGGTGCGGGCCGCGCTGGAGGGCGACCCCCGGCACATCAGGCACGCCCTGATGATCGACCCCAACACGGCCGCCACGCTGCCGCTCGACGACATCTGGCGGATGGCCGACGACCTGACCCGCGCCCACGGCGACCTCCTGCCGAAGGCCCTGCGCGCCTGACCCCCGTCCACGGCGGCCTCCTCGGGCGGGGTCGCCGCTCAGCTGCTGACGACGGAGAGCATCACGGTGACGAGGATCGCGATGATGACGGTGTTGAACAGGAAGGCCATGCCGCCGTGCAGCGCCGCGTACCGGCGCGCTCTCGTCGTGGTGATGGTCACGTCCGATCCGGCGAACGTGGTGGACAACTGCAGCGACAGGTAGATGAAGTCGGTGAAGACGGGCTCTTCGCCGGGGAATTCGAAGCCGCCCCGGGTCGCCTGCTCGCGCGCGTAGTGCAAGGCGAAGCTGACGGCGATGAGCGCCCAGCTCGCCGACAGGACCACGACGCCCGCCCAGATGAGCGGGACAGGGGTGCGCTCTCCCGTGGTCACCAGCAGGACCATCGCCAGGATCGAGATGGCGCCCCCGTTGAGCGCCCACCAGACCGCGCCGTACCCGCTGATGGCCCAGGAGATCCGCTGCGCGGGGGTGGTGGGCCGCGGGGTCGCGCGCAGCCACTGCCCGAGCGTGCCGGCATCGGCCCGCAGGTAGGCGACGAGGGTGAGCACGATGTAGACCAGGCAGATGACCGACCAGGTGACGAACACGGACGCGAAGGAGAACAGCACCGTGACGAGCTGGAGCTCGCGGAGCGCGAAGATGATCGCGAGGATGACCGGCAGGGAGATCGCGACGCAGATGCGCGCGCGGGCGACGTCGTTGGCCAGGAGAGGGTAAGGGCGCTTCTGTCCTGTCATCACTTTCTCGCTGGTCGGGGGTTGACCGAGGCTATCAGGATCTTGGGAGGGCCCTTGACTCCGGAAGCATACGGATAGTTGCGGGTCGCCTTGACTGACCAGTGGTGCCGGCGTTGCGCTTGTGAGCAAAGTCACGCCGGCAGCCTGGAGTGGTCATGGGTCCTCAATACCCCTTGTTCCGGACAAAAACCCCCGTGCCCGCGAAGGAACGCGCCGCGATCCTCGCCGCACCGGGGTTCGGCCGCTACTTCACCGACCACATGGCCTCGGCCCTGTGGACGCCGGACGACGGCTGGCACGGCCGCCGGATCGGCCCTCTCGAACCGTTCACCCTGCACCCGGGCACGGCCGTGCTGCACTACGCCCAGGAGATCTTCGAAGGGCTGAAGGCCTACCGCCACCCGGACGGCAGCGTCTGGTTGTTCCGTCCCGAGCTCAACGCGCGGCGCTTCGCCCGCTCCGCGCGGCGGCTGGCCCTTCCGTCACTGCCGGAGGAGGACTTCCTGGTCGGCCTGGCGGAGCTGATCCGTGCCGACGAGCCGTGGGTCCCGGCGAACAGCAGCGGGAAGAGCCTCTACCTGCGGCCCTTCATGTTCGCCTCGGACGTGTTCATCGGCGCCCGGTCCGCCGAGCGGGTGGTCTACACGGTGCTGGCCGGTCCGGCGGGCCCGCTGTTCGCCTCCGGCCAGGACGGCGTGACGCTCTGGGTGAGCAGCCGGTACACCCGCGCGGCGGAGGGCGGCACCGGCCACGTCAAGTACGGCGGGAACTACGCCGCGAGCCTGGCCGCCCAGATCGAGGCCCAGCAGCATGGCTGCGACCAGGTGATGTACCTCGACAGAACGGGCGGCGAGGGCGACCTGGAGGAGTCCGGCACGATGAACCTGTTCCTCATCACCTCCGGCGGCGAACTCCTCACCCCCGCGCTCGGCACGATCCTGGAGGGCGTCACCCGCGACACCGTGCTCACGCTGGCCCCCGGCTTCGGCCTGACTCCGGCGGAGCGGCCGATCTCCCTTCGGGAGCTGCGTTCCCGCGCGGCCGACGGGAGCATCACGGAGGCGTTCGCCGCCGGGACGGCGGCGGTGATCACCCCCATCGCCGGCTTCAAGGGCGACGGCTACGCGTTCACGGTCGGCTCCGGCACCCCCGGAAAGCTGACCTTGGCGCTGCGTGAGCAGGTGCTGGGCATCCAGTACGGGCACGCGGAAGATCGGCACGGCTGGCTGCGCCGCGTGCTCTAAGGGTTCAGGCCCTGACTCTCCAGCAGTTCGGCGATCGACGGGTGCATGAACAGCGAGGCGATGGTGACGTCGATGTTCAGGTCGTCCTTGAGCTGAGCGACCAGCTTGGTCACCAGGATGCTGTTGAGGCCCAGCCGGAACAGGTCGTCCTCCACGCCGATGTGCTCGGGCGTCACCCCGATGACGCCCGAGACGATCTCCTGGATCCTCTCCTCCAGCTCGGTGCGCGGGGCGACGTGCGCGTCCTGCCGAAGCTCGCGCAGCGCCTGGGTGTCCACCTTCCCGTTGACCGTCATCGGGAGCTCCGTCAGGTGCACCAGCGCGCTGGGCACCATGTACGCCGGCAGCCGGAGCTCCAGATAACGGAGCAGCTCACCGGTGTCCGGGGGAGTGTCGGCGACGCAGTAGCCGACGAGCGAGGATCCGCCGGGCAGGACCACGCTCCGCCTCACCCCGGGAAACTCGTTCAACACGGCCTCGATCTCGGCGGGCTCCACCCGGAACCCGCTGATCTTGAGCTGCGAGTCGTTGCGGCCGGCGTACTCCAGCGCCCCGTCGGAGCGCCGCCGGGCGAGATCGCCCGTCCGGTACAGCCGCGCGTTGCGCCCGTCCGCCTTCTCCGCGTCGCTCCTGAACGGGTTCGGGACGAACTTCTCCGCGGTCACGCCGGGCAGGTTCAGATAGCCGCGGGCCAGCCCCGGCCCGGTCAGGAAGATCTCCCCGACGGCTCCCACCGGCACGGGACGCAACTCGTCGTCGAGCACCAGCACGCAGGAGTTGCTCTGCGGCCGGCCGATCGCGAGATCGTACTCCCGCACGGCGTGCGAGGTCGTCGAGATCGTCGCCTCGGTCGGCCCGTACTCGTTGAAGACCGGCACCTTGTTGGCCCGCGTCATCTCCCTGAAGCACGCGGCGTCCAGCGCCTCACCGCCGACCACCATGCGCCGGAGAGTCGGCACGCTGCCCAGCCCGAGGTGCTGGTAGAAGGTCGGGGTGCCGTTGATGTGGGTGACGCCGTGCTCGCGCAGGTAACCGGTGAACGCCTCGCCGTCGAGCCACGGCCGGTCGGGGGCCAGCAGCAGCGTGTTGCCGGTCAGCAGGGCGAGCACCATCGGGACGACGCCCCCGTCGAAGGCGTAGTTGAGTGCCTGGAGCATCACCTCCTCGCCCGGCTTGCCGGCGAAGCCGTACAGGTGGCTGATCACGGACACGTGGTTGACCACCGAGCGGTTCTCGATCATCACCCCCTTGGGCCTGCCGGTCGTGCCCGAGGTGTAGATGACGTACGCCAGATCCGCGCCGGTCCCCTGTGGCGCCGCGGCGGGCAGGCCCTGGTCCCACGGGCCGTCGATCGTGCGGACGGCCGTGCCGGCGGCCGCGATCCGCTCCATCCGGGCCTGGTGCGCCGCGCCGCACAACACCACCCGCGCGGCCGTGTCGGCGAGCATGTGGCGTGCCCGCTCGTCCGGCGTCTCCGGATCGATCGGCACGTACGCGCCGCCCGCCTTCCACACCGCGACGATGGCGACGGGCATCTCGATGCCGCGGCCGACGCACAGCGCCACCACCTGGCCGGGCCCGACCCCGTACGTGGCGGTCAGGGCCCCGGCCAGCCGGTCGGACCGTTCGTCGAGCTCCCGGTAGGTCAGCGAGGCGGCACCGGACACCACCGCGCGAACGCCGGGCGAGGCGCCCGCCCGCTCACGGAACACCTCGGCGATCGTGGCGTCGGCAGGGAAGGGCAGATCGGGCCCCCTGCTCAGCGCGAGAAGTCGCCGCCGCTCGTCCTCCGGCAGCACGTTCAGATCGGCCAGCCTCATGTCGCCCTCACAAACTGCGTCAGAATGGATCGGTAGGTGGCGGCGAACCTCTCCACGGTGCCCTGGTCGAACAGGGCCGTGGCGAAGGTGATGGTGCCCGCCAGCGCCTCGCCCGCGTCGTTCACGACCAGGCCGAGGTCGAGCTTGGAGACGGCGGCCGGCTCGCCGCCTCCGCCGGGGGTGCACGCCCGCAGCACGGCCTCGGCGCCGGCGGCCGGCTCGGCGAAGGAGTGCACGTCGAACCAGATCTGGAACAGCGGATGCCGGCTGGGATCGACGGGCAGGTCCAGCTCCGCGACCAGCCGTTCGAACGGCAGCTCCTGGTGCTCCTGGGCCTCGGCCACCCGCGCGCCGACCTTCCCGATCAGCGCCCGCACGTCATCGTCGCGGTCGATGTCGAAATCGAGCGCGAGCGAGTTCATGAAGCAGCCGATGAGGTCGTGCGTCTGGCCGTGCGACCGGTTGGCCACGGGCACGCCGACGAGCAGGTCGCCGCGCCCGGTGTAGGCCCGCAGCAGCAGGAAATAGGCCGACAGCAGCACGCTGAACAGCCCGACACCGCTCTCCCGCGCCATCCGCCGCAGCGCCGCCGAGGTATCCGGTTCCACCTCGAACGCGACCTGACCGCCGCCGTGGTCCATCCTGCGGGGGCGGGGCCGGTCGGTGGGCAGCTCCAGCGGCTCGCGGCCGTGCAGCCGGCCCTTCCAGTACGCGAGCAGCCGCGCCAGCCGCTCTCCGCCGACGTGCTCGCGTTCCCAGGCGGCGAAGTCCCGGTACTGGATGGACGGCTCCGGCGCCGCCGCGCCGCGACCGAGCTCCTCCAGCATCAGGTCGGCCGACCAGCCGTCGAACGCGATGTGATGGACGAGGATGCCGACGAACGTGCGCGTTCCCTCGCGGTAGAAGGTGACCCGGAACGGCGCCTCCTCCGCGAGATCGAACACATGCCGGCCCTCCACGCCGAAACGCGCGGCCAGGTCGTCCTCATCCGCCACCGTGACGTGCCGGACCTCCAGCCCGGAGTCCAGCACCACCTGGTACAACTCGCCGCCGGGCCGCTGCCGGATGACCGTCCGCAGCACCTCGTGACGCCGGCTCACCGCCTGGAACCGGCGTTCGAGCTCGTCGGCCCCGACGCCCGGCACGACCTCGTAGCAGAGGTGGATGTTGTAGGCGTCGGTGCCGCCTTCGTACCGGTCGATGAACCAGAGCCGTTCCTGCGCGAACGACACCACCGAGGCCGCCGGCGCGCACGGGATGGGTGCCGCCGCCGGCGCTGCCCCCAGGCTGCCGACCAGGCCCGCGACGGACTTGTGCCGGAAGACCGCCGCGACGCTGACGTCCGCGCCGAGCTCGGTGCCGAGCCTGCTCGCCAGCTTGATCGACAGGATGCTGTTGCCGCCCAGGCCGAAGAAGTCGTCGTGCACGCCGATCGCCTCCGGATCGGCGCCGAGCACCTCCGCCAGCACCTTCCTGGCCCGCGCCTCCCGCTCGTCGCGCGGCTCGACGTGCCGGCTCGTCGGGTGCGGTCGCGGGGAGGGGAGGGCATCGACGTCGAGCTTGCCGGTGATCGTGCGCAGCAGCTCCTCCACCGGGACGAGGGCCGTGGGGATCATGTACGCCGGCAGCTTCGCCCGCAACCGTTCGTACACCGCCTCGGGCTCGACGCCGGAGCCGGTCACGTAGTAGCCGACCAGGTGGCGCTGCCCGGCCGCGCCGCGCACGACGACGGCGCACTGCGTCACGCCCGGCACACCGGACATGACGGTCTCGATCTCGCCCGGCTCGATCCGGTGGCCACGGATCTTGACCTGGAGGTCGTTGCGGCCGACGAAGCGCAGCGTGCCGTCCGGGGCCCAGCGTACGAGGTCGCCGCTCTTGTACAGGCGGCCGGTGGCGTCGAACGGGTCGGGGATGAACTTGCTCGCCGTCAGTTCGGGCAGGTTCAGGAAGCCGGGCGCGAGGCCCGCGCCGCCGATGTGCAGCTCCCCGACCGCGCCCATCGGCAGCAGGCGTTGCCGGGCGTCGAGCACGTAGCCCGCGACGTCGGGGATCAGCGTGCCGAGGTCGGTCGATCCCTCGTCCGTCTCGCCGTAGATCTTGTGGCAGGTGAACACCGTCGTCTCGGTGGTGCCGTACCCCATGGCCAGCAGCGGGCGGTCGTGGCCGTGGCGGGCGAACCACCTGGTCAGCAGCGACAGGTTCAGCGGTTCGCCGCCGAAGAAGACGTACCGCAGGTCCGCCAGCCGCTGCCGCTCCAGCGCGACGGCGGCGAACTGGTGGAACGCGGTCGGCGTCTGGCAGAGCATCGTGACGCGTTCCCGGAGGCACAACGTGTGGTACAGCTCAGGGTCACGCGTCTGCTCGAACGTCGGCACCACGAGGCGTCCGCCGTACAGGAACGCCCCCCACATCTCCCACACCGTGAAGTCGAAGACGTAGTTGTGGAACAACGTCCACACGTCGTCCTCGCGGATGCGGTAGACGTCCTCCAGGGCGGTGAACAGGCGGGCCACGTTGGCGTGGGTCTGCGGCACACCCTTCGGCCGGCCGGTGGTGCCCGAGGTGTACAGGACGTAGGCGAGATCGTGCGGGGCCACGTCCGTGACCGGATCCGTCTCCGGCCCGGCACGCAGCACCGTCCGCACGGCCGGGTCGTCAACGGCGACCACATCGGCGTCTGGCGCGGCGAACCGTCCGGCGTACCTGCGGTGGGTCAGGATCGTGCGCACCTTCGCGTCGGCGAGCATGAAGCCGATCCGGTCGTCGGGGTAGGTGGGATCGACCGGCAGGTAGCAGCCGCCCGCCTTGAGCACGGCCAGGATCGCGATGACGATGTCCTCACCGCGGTCCAGGCAGAGCATGACGATGGCGCCGGGGCCGACCTTGCCGCCGCCCAGCAGGTGGTGGGCCAGCCGGTTGGCCTCGGCGTTCAGCTCCCGGTAGGTGAGCCGGCGCTCCTCCCGCACCAGCGCGACCCGCGTGGGGGAGCGCCGCGCGTGCTCTTCCACGGACCGGTGCAGCAGGGTCTGCGACGCGCAGTCCCGCCGGGGCGCGCTCCAGCCCTCCACCAGCTCGCGGCGCTCGCCGTCCACGTACACGAGGTCGGCGATGGTGGTCCGCGCCTGCCCGGTCTCGCTGCCCGCCAGGTCCGCGAACTGGCGCAGGATCGTGAGGTACGTCTGCGCGAAGCTGTCGGCGGTGGCCCGCTCGAACAGGCTCGTGGCGTAGTTGACGTGCAGCTCCAGGGAGTCGGCCGAGTCGTCGATGAACGTGCTCAGGTCGAACCTCGCCGCCGTGTACAACTCCTTGGTCTCCGGTGAGACCCGCAGGATCGCGCCGTCCGAGTGCGTCCCGAAGCTCTGCACGCCGAAGGTGACCTGGAAGATCGGGTGCCGGCTGACGTCGCGTTCGACGTCCAGCGTCTCCAGCAGCCGCTCGAACGGGAGTTCCTGGTGGCGGAGCAGGTCGAGGACGTCGCGCGCGGTCTGGCGTACGTAGTCCGCGATCCGGGCCTGCCCGTCGATGCGCGACCGCAGCGGCAGGGTGTTGACGAAGAAGCCGATCAGGCGGGCGAGCTGCGGGTGGTCCCGGTTCGCGACCGGCGTGCCCACCACGATGTCGTCCTGGCCACCGAAGCAGCGCAGGGTCAGGAAGTGGGCGCCGGCGAGCAGGCTGAACAGGCTGACCCGCAGCTCCGCGGCCAGTTGCCGCAACCGCCCGGAGGTCTCGGCCCCGACCGTGTGCCGGATGTCCGCACCGCGGTAGTCCAGGGTGTCCGGCCGTGGCCTGTCCGGGATGAGGTCGAGGTTCTGGTGGCCGTCGAGCCTGTCCGCCCAGAACCGGCGCAGTCCCTCCAGGCGTTCGCCGGTCAGCTGGTCCCGCTGCCAAACGGCGAAGTCCCGGTAGCGCAACTCCGGGGCGGGCCAGGCATGCGCGTCGTAGGCCGTACGCAGGTCCTCCAGCAGCACATCGGTCGACCAGCCGTCGAACGCCACGTGGTGGACGATGAACACCAGGTGACGAGCCTGCGATACTTTGTAAAGGCGGGCGCGCAGTGGCACTTCGGCCGCAAGGTCGAAAACCCTGTGAAGATCGCGGCGGATGTGCGCCCGCATCGCCGCATGGTCCGGCATCCGCAGCACCTCGATCCCGACCGCGTCCGGGTCGAGGACCTCCTGGTAGCCGGTGCCGTCCGGCGTCTGTTTCAGCAGGGTGCGCAGCACCTCGTGCCGGGCGATCACCGCGCGGACGGCTTGGAGCAGGTTGCCGGTGTCCACGTGGTCGGCGACGTCGAGGACGAGGGGCAGGTTGTAGGCGCTGGTGCCGCCCTCGAAGCGTTCGATGAACCAGAGGCGTTCCTGGGCGAAGGACAACCTCTGGTCCTCAGGTCCGGCGAACGTCGCGGCGGGGATGATCACCCGTTCGTTCCCGGAGCCGGCCAGGGCCCGGATCGTCGGGTGCGTGAGCAGGTGGGAGACGGTGGCCGAGATGCCCAGCTCGCGTTCGGCCGCCGAGACGAGCTTGACGCTGAGCAGGCTGGTGCCGCCGAGCTGGAAGAAGTCGTCATCGATGCCGACGTCCACCGGGTCGAGACCGAGCAGCCGCGCCACCAGCGCGCACAGGTCCGCCTCGGTGCGGGTGCGGGGCGGCACGTGTTCCCGGGTGGCGGTGTCCGGGCGGGGGAGTGCCGCGCGATCCACCTTGCCGTTGATGGTCAGGGGCATGCGTTCGAGGTGGACGCAGGTGGCGGGCACCATGTATCCGGGCAACGATCGCCGCAGGTGGTCGGCCAGTTCCTCCCCGGGGATCTCCTGGTCGGCCACGTAGTAGCCGACCAGGGACGGGGTGGCGAGCACCACGGACTGCCGTACTTGTGGGTGGCCGGCGAGTGCGCCGTTGACCTCCTCCAGCTCGATGCGGTGGCCGTCGATCTTGACCTGGGTGTCGTTGCGGCCGATGAACTCCAGGACGCCGGACGGCAGCAGGCGTACCAGGTCGCCGGTGCGGTAGAGCCGGCCGGAAGGCGTGCCGGCGAACCGTTCGGCGGTCAGGTCGTCCTTGTTGAGGTAACCGCGCGCCAGCCCGTCGCCGCCGATGCACAGTTCACCGGCCGCGCCCATCGGCAGCGGCCGGAGCGCGTCGTCGAGGATGTGCACCGACTCGCCGGCCAGCGGCGTACCGATGCTCACCGGCTGCCGGTCGGGCCCGTCGGCGTACCGGTACAGCTGTGAGGTGGACCAGATCGTCGTCTCCGTCGGCCCGTAGACGTTGACGAGATCGACCGGTTTCGCCAGCACGCGTTCGAGCAGTTCCTTCGGCAGCCTCTCGCCGCCGACCAGCAGCAGCAGGTCGTCCGGCACGTTCACCAGCCGGTCGAGCATCACGTCGCAGACGCTCGGGGTCAGCTGGACGAAGCCGAGGCCGCCGCAGTCGAGGCGCGCGGGGAGGCCGGCGGCGAGTTCGACGCTGCCGCCGGTCCACAGGGGCAGGCCGTACTCCAGGCCGAAGATGTCGAAGACGTGGTTGGTGAGGCTGCACGTGCTCACGGTTTCGAGGCCGGCGAAATAGCGCGCTCTTAGTGCGGCGATGGTCTGGGCGTAGGCCCGGTGCTCGATCATCACGCCCTTGGGGGCGCCGGTGGTGCCCGAGGTGTAGAGCACGTACATCAGCGCGTCCACGGGCGCGTACGTGCCGGGGGCGGCCGGGCTCGCCGCCGCGAGAGCGTCACGGACGTGCGGCGCGTCGAGGGCGAGCACGTGTTCCGGGCCGCCGAGCCGGTCGAGGTGGCGGCCGGTCGTGATGACCAGCCGGGCGGCGGTGTCGCGCAGGATGTAGGAGATCCGGCTGTCGGGATAGGCCGGGTCCGTCAGGACATAGGCGGCTCGCGCCTTGAGCACCGCCAGGATGCTCACGATGAGGTCGAGCCCCTTGCCGAGGCAGAGCACGACGAGTTCCTCAGGTTGTACGCCCTTGTCGGCGAGCAGGCCGGCCAGCCGGTTGGCCCGCTCGTCCAGCACGGCGTAGGTGAGGGTGACGCCTCCGGAGGTGACGGCGCTGCGGTCCGGGTGGCGGCGTACCTGCTCCTCGAACGCCTCCACGAGCGTGCGGGCCGGGGGGAGCGGCTCTGTGGCGGGGTTCAGCGCGGCGGTGAGCTCGCGATGCCGGGCCCGGGGGAGCAGGGCGAGCTCCCGCCAGCGGCGTTCGCCGCCGGCGAGCACCTCCTCCAGCAGGTGCCGCTGCATGTCCAGCAGGTCCGTCATGGGGCGGGCGTCGAACAACTCGGCCGCGTACGCCAGGCGGAACCGGATGTTGCCGGGAACCTCGGACACGATCACGGACAGCGGGTAGTCCAGCTTCTCGTACTCGCCGCCCATCCGCACCGCGAGCCGCGACTGCCAGCCGCCGGGACTGATCTTCGGCCAGTTCTCGTAGATGAACAGCGTGTCGAACAGGCGGCCGGCGCCCTGGTGCAGGTCGGCCAAGTTCACGGTGCTGTGCTCGTTCAGCTCGTTGATCCGCCGCTGCACCTCCCGGATCCCGTCCAGGACGGTCTCCTCCCCGTGGGGCACGATGAGCGGCAGGGTGTTGATGAACAGGCCGACGGCGGTGTCGATGTCGTCGACCGGAATGCCCCGGCCGGACAGCACGACGCCCGTGATCGTCTGCTTCGTCCCGGCGTAGCAGGCGAGGGACTTGTGCCACACGTACAGCAGTACGGCGTTGAGGGTGACGGCCGAGTCCCGCGCGAACCTGCGCAGCGCCGCGAACCGCTCGCCCGAGACGGTGAAGCTCACCTCGCGCATGTCCCGCACACGCCGGGTCTCGCCGACGCGCAGGCCGGCGGCGCGCGCGTCCGGCCGGAGCAGCCCCTGCAGATCCATGTGCCCGTCGTACGGCCGCCGGAGCTCCCGGCGGTGCTCCCGCAGGTACCGCTGGCCGGTGAAGTAGCCGCGATCGGGCGCGATGCCGGCCGGCAGGCCCGCGACGAGAGCCTCGTACGACTCGTGCACCCGGCTCAGCAGGATCGTGTTGCTCCAGCCGTCCAGGATCGAGTGATGGTGGCTGAACAGGCAGTGGAAGCGGTCCGGACCCAGCTTGACCAGGTACACCCGGAACAGCGGCCCGGAGCGCAGGTCGTAGGGCTCGCGCCGGTCCGCCTCGCGCAGGCGCGCCACGGCGTCCTCCGGTTCGCCGGACAGATCGCTGTGGCGCCAGTCCACCGTGGCGTCGGCGTCGATGATCTGGACCGGCTCCTCCCGCCAGCCGAAGCGCAGCCGCAGCGCGGGGAACGCGCGTTGCGCCCCGGTCCAGGCTTCGCGCAGGGCGTCGGCGTCGATCCGGGTGGCGTACTCCCACGTCATCTGCACGGTGTAGGCATCGTCATAGGCACCGTCATAGGCACCGTCGTCCCGGCCGTGCGCGACCGCCTGGTAGATGAACCCCTGCTGCAGGCTGTTGGCCGGGAGGACGCCCTCGATCTCCCGCTCGGCCTGCAACTCGTCGAGGCACTCCGCCGAGACGACGTGGCCGACGTCGGAGGGCGTGAGCCGGCCGCGCGGCGCGGCGGACAACTCGCCGGCCAGCTCCACCAGGTGCCGCTCGTACCGCCGGGCCAGGCGGTCGCCTGCCTCCTGGCCGAGCTTGTTCGCGATGGTGAAGCAGAGCCGCCCGCCGGCGATCCAGCCGTTGATCGTCAGGATGTTGTGGTCGCGGTTGGCCGGGTGCACGGCCTGTCCGGACGGCTCCCTGGTCAGCCGCCAGGCGTCCGCCGTGGCTTGCTCGGCGTCGAGCCGGCCGAGGTAGTTGAAGTTGATCCGGGGCAGCCGGTCGTCGTGGTAGCCGTGCAGGGCGCCGTAGCCGAGGCCCTTGGCCGGGATCGCGCGCAACATCTCCTTGGTCCCGCGCAGCGTCGCGAGCCGGTCGGCGCCCGTGCGCAGCGCGACCGGGAACATCGTGGTGAACCAGCCGACCGTCCGCCCCACGTCCAGGCCGGGCTCGATCTCCTCACGGCCGTGGCCTTCCAGGACGATCCGGTTGACCGGCTCGCCGGTCAGGTCGGTCAGGGCGTGCGCGAACGCGGCCAGCAGGACGTCGTTGATCTGCGTGCGGTAGGCGCGGTGGCAGTTCAGCAGGCGTTCGGTGTCGTCGCGGCCCAGGGTCAGCCGGGAGAGCGTCCTGGTGTCGTCGCTCTCCACGAGGCGTCGCAGCGCGTCGTTATCGGCCTGCTCGACCTGCCAGTGGTCGCGTTCGGCCGGATGCGTGCCGGCGTAGCGCCGCACGGCCGCCGCCCACTGCCGGTAGGTGCTTCCGGCGGGCGGCAGGCTCCGGCCGTGATACAGCGCCTCAAGGTCTTCGGCCAGGACCCGCCAGCTCACGGCGTCGATCATCAGATGGTGGCAGGCCACGAACACGCGGCCGCCGCCGTCGGCCGGGCCGTCCAGGTAGCCGATCCGGTAGACCGGGCCGTCGTCCAGGGCGAAGTCCGCCTGCCAGGCGGTGAGCAGGTCCTGTACGTCCTCGACGCCGGTGGCCGAGCCCACCACCAGCTCCGTCGGCCGGTAGTCGTCCGCGTAGTACTGGACGACCTCCGGATCGCGCCGGTAGCGGAGCCGGAAGGCGCCGTGCCGGTTCCCCAGCTCCCGCACGCACGCGCGGAGCCGGTCAACGTCCAGCTTGGGGGTGGCGATCAGGAACGCCTGGTTCCAGTGGTCCTGACGGGCGAACGCGCTTCGGAAGAACCACTCCTGGATCGGCAGCAGCGGCACCTCGCCGACGGCCGGGTCCGCCTCGCCGGCCGGGCCTGGCCGCTCGGTGAGCCGGCCCCGGAGGAACTCGCAGAACCGTTCGACGGTCGTGCGGCTCAGCAGTTCGTGGACCGGGACGTGCACGCCGAGGCGCTGGCGCAGGCGGCCGAGCAGCTGGATGGCGACGATGCTGTCGCCGCCCAGGTGGAAGAAGTCGTCGGTGACGCCGATCGGGCGGCCGTCGCGTCCCAGCAGCTCGGTCCAGAGCTCCGTGACCGTGCGTTCGAGATCCGTGCGCGGGGCCACGTGCTCGCCGGCCCGCGTCCGCTCCGGCTCGGGCAGGGCGGCCCGGTCCACCTTGCCGTTGGGTGTCAAGGGCAGGTCGTCCAGGAAGACGTACGCGCAGGGCAGCAGGTAGTCGGGAAGGCGCTCGCGGAGGTGGTCCGCCAGCGCCTCCTGTGAGCAGCCGAACTCCCCGGCCACCACGTAGGCCACCAGCCCGGCGGCGCGGGCCGTGACGACGGCCCGCTCGACGTCGCCGTAACCCTCCACGGCGTGTTCGACCTCGCCGGGCTCCACCCGGAATCCGCGGATCTTGACCTGGTCGTCGTTGCGTCCCAGGTATTCGAGCTCGCCGCCGGGCAACCAGCGCACCAGATCCCCCGTGCGATACACGCGGGCGTCGCGATCGGGGAAACGTTCGGCGGTCAGCTCCGGCCGGTCGAGGTAGCCCCTGGCCAGGCCGATGCCGCCGATGTACAACTCGCCGGCCTCGCCGACTTTGACCGGCCGCAGGTGGTCGTCCAGGACATGGCCCTGGTAGTTGCCGTACAGGCGGCCGATGTTCGGTGTGCCGCCCGCGGGCAGGGGGTGGACGACGGCGGCGCAGGCCCCGACCGTCGCCTCGGTCGGCCCGTACTCGTCGTAGACGGTCAGCTCCTGGCCGGGGCGGGTCCTGATCCGGTCCAGGACCGCGCGGCCGAGCTTCTCGCCGCCGAGGATCACCGTGCGCACGCCCGTCTCGTGCAGCGCGCCGGCGACCAGGGCGAAGTAGCCCGGTGTCAGCTTGACGGCGGTGACGCCGTGCTCGACCAGGAAGCGCAGGTAGGAGTCCACGTCGCGGGCGTCGTCCGGGTGCACGGCGACGCGCCCGCCGAGCGCCAGGCAGGCCAGTGTCGTCGTGACCGTCAGATCGAAGCCCACGTTCGTCGAGAAGCCGCAGACGTCCCCGGCGGACAGGCCCAGGCGGTCGGCGACGTTGCAGATGTAGTTGACGACGGAGCGGTGTTCGATCATCACGCCCTTGGGCCGTCCGCTGGTGCCCGAGGTGTAGATGACGTAGGCGAGGGCGTCGGAGCCGGGCCGCACCGGGGGGACCGGCTCCGCGGCGTTCTCCGTGGAAGCATCGACGGCGAGCAGGGGCGTGCCGCCGATGCCTTCCAGGCGCGCGTGATGCCGCTCGTCGGTCAGCACCACCCGCGCCCCGGTCTCCCGCAGCATGAGCTCGATCCGCCGGTCCGGGACGCCCGGATCGATCGGCACGTACGCCGCGCCCGCCTTGAGCACCGCCAGCATGGCGACCAGCACATGCTCACTGCGATCGAGCACGAGGCAGACCAGCGCGCCGGGACCGACCTCGTACGTGCGCCGCAGCCGCCCGGCCAGCGCGTTCGCGCGGTCCTCCAGCTCCCGGTACGTCAGACGGGCCGCTCCGCAGGTGACCGCGACCGCCTCCGGCCGCTCCCGGACACGCTCCTCGAACAGCTCGTGGACCAGCAGGTGGGTCGGGTAGTCCCGCTCGGTGCGGTTCCAGCCGGGATCTGGTTCGCCGGGGCCCGGTTCGTCCTGACCCGGTTTGTCGTGGCCCGGTTCGTCGTGGCACTGGGGGAGCATCGGCGTGCCTTCCTGGTGAGCCGGGTCAGCCCTGGAGGGCGGGGAAGTAGGAGCGCGGGCCGCCGCTGCGCCGGATGTCCACCGTGCAGCAGTGGAAGCTGCCGCCGAACGGGTAGACGTTCGCGAACGGGATGGCGATCACCCGGAAGCCGAAGGAC
Organism: Nonomuraea sp. NPDC050404; assembly: GCF_040655495.1. NCBI lineage: Bacteria > Bacillati > Actinomycetota > Actinomycetes > Streptosporangiales > Streptosporangiaceae > Nonomuraea > Nonomuraea sp. NPDC050404. The sequence continues at coordinate 258,566 of NZ_JBFAKB010000011.1, read as the reverse complement.
TTGAGGAACTCGATCATCGGCTGCTCCCGTTCCTCGCAGATGATCGTGTCCTCGTTCACGTTGAGCACGTTCATGGAGATCCAGTTGCTGACCTCGGTGGTGCGCAGGAAGTTGCCCCGGGCCGAGGGCGGCGCCATGACCACCTTCCAGCCGTTGTCCTCGAACAGCGCGACGGTGTCGCCGACGGGCGGCCGGTCGGGGTTCATCATCACCAGCCCGGCACGCAGCGGCACCATCGTGGCGTCGATGTGCTGCGGGTGCGCGTCGGCGAACCGGACGCGGTGCAGGCGGTGGCCGGGGCCGAGGTGGCGGGCCAGCCAGCGGGCGCCGAAGTCGTTCGTCACGAGGTCGGGCTGGTAGAAGATGTCCCGGCCGAACCGGGCGAAGCTGGCCGCGTCGAAGCAGGGCTCGGCGTCGCTCAGGGCCGGATTGAGGTCGGCGTCGAAGCCGCCGCTTTCGGCGGAGAAGTCGCCGACGTACATCTCGTCGGACATGCCGGGCTTGGGAGCGGCCGTCCACCGGGCACCCGCGTTGAAGTACTCCGTCACCAGCGAGCGGTAGGGCAGGTACTCGAAGAACCGGCTCCGCATGGCCATCGAAGCCTCGATGATCTCGTCGCCGACCACCAGCAGCACGTCGCGCGGGCAGGTGCTGGAGTTCTGGCTGCGCACCCGGAACGTGGGGGTGCGCACCTCGGTGAAGAAGTCCATCGGCGTGGGCCTGCGTACCACGGCGCCTTCCTGCCTGAGCACCTCCGCCAGGGTCTCCAGCTGCTCCCGGGCCGCTTCGAGCTCGTCTTCACCGCGGCGGGCGGCCTTGAAGGCGCGGTCGGCGGGGTCGGGGAAGTAGGGGCGCAACGCGGGCTCGAAGCCCGGCCGCGCGCCGCCGGCCACGCTGCCGACGATGACCTCTTCCAGGGGGTCCCAGCCGTTGTGGGAGTTGACGACGGGGGTTGCGCTGGGCACGAGGGTGTCTCCGATCTGTTGCGGGCGGGCGGTCAGGACATCGCCACGACGATCTTGCGTGTGCCCGTGAAGGGGCTGCGGCCGTGCGCGAACAGCAGGTTGTCCAGCATCATGAGGTCGCCGCGCTGCCAGGTGAACAGCGTCTTCTCCTGCTCGTAGGCGTCGCGTACGTGCCGCAGCACCTCGGGCTCGATGGGAGAGCCGTCGCCGTAGAAGGCGTCGCGCGGCACGTTGTCCCGCCCGAGGCCCTCGATGAGGGACGCCTGCTCGCCCGGTTCGAGCGCGGACAGGTGGAACAGGTGCGCCTGGTTGAACCAGACGGGCTCCCCGGTCGCCGGGTGCCGCACCGACGCCTGGCAACGTTGCCTGGTGGTCAGCGCCGGGCTGCGGTCCCGCCAGCGGAACTCGATGCCGTGCGCCGCGCAGTACCGCTCCACCTGCGCGCGGTCCCCGGTCTGGAAGACCTCCTGCCAGCTCAGGTCGACGCCCTCGGTGTAGTTGCGCACGTACAGGACGCCTTCGCGCTCGAACCGCTCCCGCACGGCCGGGTCGATCCGCCGGTACACCGCGCGTGAGTCGGCGGTGGGCGTCTGGCCGCCGTGCTCGGCGGCCACGAGGCAGAAGAAGGAGATGCGGGCGGGCCAGGCGTCGGTGAAGGAGTTCTCGTTGTGCAGCGGGATGGTCCGGTCGGCCGGGTACTCGGTGGCCGAGAAGATCCTGCCGCCCACCTTGGTGCGCGGGGTGGAGCGGTGGACGTAGTCCAGCAGGTCGGGGCTGAACAGCTGGACCGCCCGGTTGAACTCCGACACCGAGGTGAACCCGAGGTCACGCAGCAGCACGCCGCCGTGGGTGGTGACGAGATCGTCGATGCGTGCGCGGTTGTCCGTCAGCCAGTCCTGGGCCGGCGGGCCGGCGGCGGGCCGCCGCACGACCACGGGGCCGCGGCCGTCCGGGGCCGCGAATTCGGTCTTCTCGCCGGTCGCCGGCATGTTCATGTGCGCTCCATGGGGTGATCAGACGGCTGCCGCGTCGAAGTAGGTGTCGCGCTCGATCACCAGGAGGCCCGAGAAGCGCCAGAAGTCGGCGAAGCGCACCGCGAGGGCGTGCCCGCCGTGCGACACGCCGCGGAAGCTGCCTCGTACGGCCACCGTGTCCGCGTCCTCGATGATCGACTCCAGGTCGTGCCGGCCGTCGGAGATCACCCGGCGGTCGCGGTAGAAGGCGCTGATGGCCTGGACGCCGACGAAGGCGTCGTATCCGGGGCGGCGGTAGACCGCGTCCGGCGCGAAGCGGGACAGCGCCGCCGTGACGTCCCGCCGGTCGATGTCGCGGTAGTAGCCGCCGACCACGGCGGACAGCGGGCGGGACCCGCCACCGGCCGGCCGGGATCCACCGGTCGCCGGGCGGGATCCGCTGGTTGGCGGGCGGGACCCGCTGGCGGCCTTACCGGTCACGTCCACGCGATCACCGTCTTGTCGTCGGCGAACCCGAGGATGCCCGAGAGCGTCACCCGGCGGGCGTCCCCGTCGCGCACCGCCTCGACGGCGTGCACGTGAGCGGCGTTGAACAGGTAGATGTCGCCCGCCCGCACGTCGAGCCGCAGCCGTTCGATGCCGGTCAGCGCGTCGGCCGGGTAGGGCGAGCCGGTGTGGGTGACCCCGAGCCGCGCCCTGGTCGGGTCGTCGGGACGCACGTTCCACACCGTCAGCCGGCCGTCGCGCCCGTTGGCCAGGCAGACGTTGAGCCCGACGATGTGGTGGCCCGTCACCCGCTGGATCTCGAACCCGGCCTGCCGGGGATCCTCGCACTGGCCGCGGTCCTCGTGCGGGTCCAGCGCGAAGTCCCGCCGCCCGAGCCAGGAACGGAAGATGCCCGCGCACGCCTCGCGGCCCGCGTGCCGCGCGGGCCTGAAGTCGATGCCGCGCAGCGCGAGCGCCCGGCCGAGTTGCCGGTAGAGCGCACGCAGGGGCTCGTCGGGGACGTCCAGGGCCGCCTCCAGATCGGCGCCGACGGCGTCCGTCAGGTCCAGGTAGTCCTCGATCGTCCTGTTGTAGTGGTAGGCGCCGAGATATTCGCCCGGCGCGTCCGCGCCCCGTGCCCGGCGTCCTGGGCTCGCCAGGAAATTCGAGATCAGTTTCTCGCGAGTGGCGACCGGCACCACATCGCGGAAAACCACACCGAGATGCCGCCCGCGCAGAACATCGATGATCAGGGACGGCCGTACGTCCGCGCATTCGATGAATTGGAAATACGTCGCCGGGCCTTCCCAGCCGGTTACATCTGTATGGCGAATGTCCTTACCCAACTGCACAACTCCCTCTGTGGTCCTAAAGCGGACAATTGAGTAAATTCGCGCGCCATGAGGCCGCTCATCTCCAATCGCTGAAGATACAGCAGCAGGTCAGAAGGGCAACCGATTATTCGCCGGGATTTACCCGCGCCCGGCTCCGGAGATCATCCGGGGACGACGTTAAATAATGTGTCCCGAGTCCGGGGCGGCTGTTAGCCTTGGGAATTGTTCAGCGGAAGGATCGTCGGACATCCGATCGTTGTCGTGTCGGAAAGGATGGCTGATTCATGCTCATCTGCGGCATTAAGGCATCCCATGACGGTGCGGTGGCCGTCATCGAAAATGGTCGCCTGCGATTCAGTATCGAAACCGAAAAACTGGACAATGGGGAACGCTACAGTTCCCTGGACGACCTCCGGCGGGTGACCGGCATCCTGGCCGCGGAAGGGCTGTCGCCCGGCGACGTCGACCAGTTCGTGGTGGACGGCTGGTACACGACCGCCGAGAACGGTACCCACTCCATCGCCCTGCGCGACGGGGACCGTCCGGCCGCGCTCGCGGTCGCCCCCTACGTGGAGAGCCCCGGCGACGAGGGCCCGCTGCAGCGGCACACCTTCGGCGGCCACTTCGGCGGCCCTTTCCATGACTACGCCGGCTACACCCACGTGACCGGCCACGTCCTCGGCGCCTACTGCTCCAGCCCGTTCGCCGCCCGCGCGCAGGACGCGCTCGTCCTGGTGTGGGACGGCGGCATCGTGCCGAGGCTGTACCAGGTGCGGGCCGCCACCCGCGAGATGACACTCGTCTCTGCCCTGCTGCCGATCACCGGCAACAGCTTCGCGGACTTCAGCGCCCAGTTCGCCCCGTTCTCGGCCGACCTCGGCGGCCTCTCGCCGGAGGAGGTGATCCGCCACCACCTGTCCATCGCGGGCAAGGCGATGGCGTACGCGGCGCTGGGAAAGGCCGAGCCGGCCGCCTTCCCCGTGCTCGACGGCATCATCGCCGGCTTCCCCGACGTGGACGCCGACAACGCCCGCACGCTGGGCGAGAAGGTCGCCTCCAACCGGGACGAGATCATGCCGGGGATGTCCGACGCGGACATCATCGCCACATTCCAGGACTACATCGGCCACAAACTGCTCCACCGCCTCACCACCGTGATGGAGCACCGGTTCCCGGGGCAACGCGCCAACCTGGTGCTCGGCGGCGGCTGCGCGCTCAACATCAAGTGGAACACCCTGATCCGCGCCGCCGGCCTCTTCCAGGAGGTGTTCGTGCCGCCGTTCCCGAACGACGCCGGCGCGGCCATCGGCACGGCGGCCTGCGAGATGTTCCGGCGCGGACCACTCGCCCTGACCTGGGACGTCTACAGCGGCCCGGCACTCGGCCCCGCCACGACCCCCGCCGGCTGGCAGGCCCGCCCCTGCGACGAACGCCACCTGGCGCTCCTGCTCCACACCGAGGGCGAGCCGGTCGTCGTGCTGTCCGGCCGCGCCGAACTGGGCCCGCGGGCCCTGGGCAACCGGAGCATCCTCGCACCCGCCACCCACCCCGGCATGAAGGCCCGGCTCAACGCCGTCAAACGCCGGGCCGCCTACCGGCCGGTGGCGCCGATCTGCCTGGAGTCCCGCGCCCCTGAGGTGTTCGCGCCCGGCACCCCTGACCCCTACATGTTGTTCGAGCACGTCATGCGGCCCGGCTGGGCCGAACGGGTCCCGGCCGTCGTCCACCTGGACGGCACCGCCAGACTCCAGACCATCGACGAGCGCGGCGACTTCGCCACCGCCCGCATCCTGAGCGCGTACGCGCGGCTCAGCGGCGTGCCCGTGCTCTGCAACACCAGCGCGAACTTCGAGGGACGCGGCTTCTTCCCCGACGTCGCCTCCGCCGCCCGATGGGGCGGAACACGCCACATCTGGTCGGACGGCGTGCTGTACACCCGTCCGGGGGCCCGGTGACAACGAGCAATCCGCCAACGCGAGGCGCCCGGTGACTGCGACCGAACCGCCCGATGCGGAGCGCCCGGTGGCAGGGGGCGAACCGTCCGATGCGAGGTGCCCGGCGACAGCGAGCGAGCCGCCGATACGAGACTCCCCGCCCTCGGCACGCGGGCTGCTCACGCGGGTGCTGCGCCGCAACGCCCGCGCGGTGGCGGCGTCCTTCGCCCTGCTCGCCGTGTGGCAGCTGTCCGAGGCCATGGTTCCCGTCGTGGCCGGCCGGCTCATCGATCACGCCGTCGTGACGGGCAGCGCCGGCGCCCTGCTCGCGTGGGGATCGCTGCTGGCCGTGGTGTTCGCCTCGCTGATGTTCTTCTTCCGGTACGGCGCGCTCATCGCGTACCGGATCGACCAGATGGAGAGCCACCGGATCCGTACCGAGATCGCCCGGCACGTGCTGCGCCCGCTCGGCGCGCGCACCGGCCGGCTACCCGGCGCGACCCTCTCCCTGGCCACGGCGGACGCCGACGGCGTCGGCACGCTGGCGCAGTCGGCCGGCTACACCTTCGCCTCGGCGGCGGCCGTGGCGGCGAGCGGCGTCGTGCTGCTGCGGATCGACGTCGTGGTCGGGCTGACCGTGCTGCTCGGCGTGCCCCTCGTCCTGCTCCTCACCCAGTCGGTCACGCCCGCGATCTCCCGCCGCAGCCGCGACCAGCGCGGCCGGATCGCCGACACCAGCGCGGCCGCCGCGGACCTCGTGCGCGGCCTGCGGGTCATCAAGGGCCTCGGCGCCGAGGACGAGGCCGCCGCCCGCTACCGGCGGCGAAGCCAGGTCGCCAAGACCGCGGGCATCCGGGTGGCCGGCTCCCAGGCGCTGCTGAAGGCGGTCTCCACCGCGCTCAGCGGGCTGTTCCTGGCCGGCGTCGCCCTGCTGGCCGGAACGCGGGCGCTGGAGCACGCCATCTCCATCGGCGACCTGATCGCGATCGTCGGCCTCACCCAGTTCTACGCCGGCCCCATCCAGACCCTCGGCCAGGTCGGCGCCCTGGTGGCGGACGGCCACGCCTCGGCGTCCCGGATCGCCGCCTTCCTGCGCACCCCACCACTGCTGACCGCCGGAACCGCGCACCCGACTCTCACGACCCCGACTCTCACGACCCCGCCGCGCACGACCCCGCCGCGCACGACTCCGACGCTCACGCTGGAGAAGGTGAGCGCCGGCGCGTTGCACGACTTCTCCCTCATCTCCCGGCCCGGCGAACTGCTCTGCCTCGCCGTCGACGACCCCGCCGCCACCACCGACCTGCTGCGCCTCCTGTCCGGTGAGATCCCCGCGCAGGATGTCGCCGGCGACGTCCGCCTCGAAGGGACGGCGATCAACGAGCTGAGCGTTGCGGCACGTGGTGAGCGCCTGCTGGTCAACCCCCACCACAGCGACCTGCTGGCCGGAACGCTGCGCGGCAACCTCGACCCGGACACCCGGCACGACGACGCCCACCTCACCCGGATCCTCGGCGTCGTGGCGGCGCACGACATCATGCGCCTGCACGACAGCGGCCTCGACCAGCCGGTCACGGCGAGGGGCGGCACCTACTCCGGCGGGCAACGGCAACGCATCGCGCTGGCCAGGGCACTTACGGCCGACCCGCCGATCCTCGTGCTGGACCATCCGACCAGCGCGGTGGACGCCATGACCGAGCAGCGGATCGCCCTCGGCCTCAGAGCCGCACGCCACCGGTCGGGCTCGCGCACCACCTGGATCGTCACCACCAGCCCCGCCCTGCTCGCCCAGGCCGACCGGGTGGCGTACGTGACAGCCGGCCGCGTGACCGGCACCGGAACCCATCGGGAACTGCTCAGCCGTCCGGATTACGCGGACCTGGTGCTGCGATGAGCCAGAAGCCCGAAGCGCGCGGGAATGTGACGGGCCGGGAGCCCGAAGCGCGCGGGAATGCGATGGGCCGGGAACCCGGAGCGGGCGGGAATCGAGCCGTGGTAAGCCAGGGGCCGGAGCTCCTGCCGATCGCCACCACCCGGCAGACCTGCTCGTTCATCTGGCGCATGCCGGCAGCCCGCCGCCGCCACGCGAACGCGATCATGGTCCTGGCGTTCTTCCTGGCGGGCGGCGCGGGCCTTGTCGCCCCCTGGGCCCTGGGCGGGATCGCCGATGACGTCGCCGCGGGCCGGGACACCCTCCTGCCCGCCGCACTGATCATCGCCGGCGCCGCCCTGGCCGGCGCGCTGGCCGGCGGCGCGGCCGTGGTGATGCTGGCGCGGGTGGGCGAGCCCGCCCTGGCCGAACTGCGCGAGCAGGCGCTCACCCGGGTCCTGCGCCTGCCCGCCGACCGGCTGGAACGTTCCACCACCGGCGACCTGCTCTCCCGGCTCTCCGACGACGTGCGCACGGTGTCGGAGGCGATGAAGGGCGTCGTGCCGGTGATCGCGAACTCGGCCGTCGCGGTCGTGTTCACGGTGGCCGGCGTGCTGGCCCTCGACTGGCGCCTCGGACTGGCCATGCTCTGCGCCGCGCCTGTGTACGTCCTGGGCCTGCGCTGGTACCTGCCCCGCTCGCGACCGCTCTACCGCGAGCAGCGGATCGCCCAGGGAGAACGCGCGGAAGCGCTCCTGTCCGGCGTCGGCAGCGCCCCCACGGCGCGGGCGTTCGGGATCGGGCCCCTGCTGCTGCGCCGGATCGACGAGACCTCGAAGCGGTCCGCGCAGGTGTCCGTCTCGGTCTACCGGCGCAGCCTGCAGTTCCTGAACCGCAACAACCTGGCCGAACTCATCGGGCTGAGCATGGTCCTGCTCGCCGGGTTCCTGGCCGTGCGCGACCACGCCACGACGGTCGGCGCCGTCACCGCCGCCGCCCTGTACTTCCTGCGCCTGTTCGGCCCCATCGGCGGGCTGCTGTTCACCTTCGACCGCTTCCAGGCGATGGGCGCCGCCCTGGCCAGGCTCGTCGGCATCGCCTCACTGCCGCCCCCGGCCGAACCGGACGCCGACAGCACTGTCAGGGAGGGCGAGATCGCCCTCATCGGCGTCGGCCACGAGTACGTACCGGGCAGACCGGTCCTGCGCGGCATCGACCTGCGGATCACCCCCGGAGAGCGGATCGCCCTCGTCGGCGCGACCGGGGCGGGGAAGTCCACGCTCGGCGCGATCGCCGCCGGGATGGTGCGACCGGCCACGGGCAGCGTGCTGGCCGGGTCGCGGTCCCGGAGGATCCTGGTCGCCCAGGATCCCCACGCCTTCGCCGGCACCGTACGGGACTTCCTGACGCTGGCCGAGCCCGTGGCCGCCGACGAGGACGTGTGGCAGGCGCTGGCCGCCACCTTCGCCGACCGGTGGGTCGCCGCGCTGCCCGAAGGGCTGGACACGGTCATCGGGGACGCGGGCCACCACCTGACTCCCCACCAGGTGCAGCACCTGGCCCTGGCGCGGATCGTGCTCGGCGATCCGCGCTTCGTCGTGCTGGACGAGGCCACCGCGGAGGCCGGCTCGGCGAGCGCCCGCGACCTCGATCGGGCCGCGGAGGCGGCGATGCGGGGCCGTACCGCCCTCGTGGTGGCCCACCGGCTGACCCAGGCGCGGCCGGCCGACCGGATCCTCGTCATGCACGACGGACAGATCGTCGAGGAGGGAACCCATGACCGACTGCTGGCGCTCGATGGGCGCTATGCCGGACTCTGGCGGGCGTGGAGCGGGAGCCGTACTGTCCGGTGACCGGCTCGACGGCGTCATCTCGACCCTCGGGCCCCACGGGACCGACTCGGCGCACGAGGCCAGGAAGCACTGCTCGGCGGTCGCGCTGTTCCCCTCCTTCGCCGCCGCCGCCGAACACGCCCAGCAGAGCGGTGGATACGCGCTCATCCCCACGGGATACCTCGACATCCAGGAGGGCAGGCTGGCCGACACCTGGGTGGACCTGCACTTCCGGCTGCTCGGCCGGATGCGGATCGTGGATGTCTGGGAGAGCCCGACCAAGGCGATGTGCCTGGCGATCAACCGCGATCGGGTCGCCGACCGCGAGTCCGTGCGGTCCATCGCCGCGCATCCGGCCACCGCCGTGTTCGCGCGGCAGGCCTGCGCCGGCGCCGAGATCACCTTCGTCGGCTCCAAGCCGCTGGCCGTCGAGGCGGCGGCCAGCGGCCGGGTCGACGCCTGCATCGGTTCGGCCGACGTGGTCGCCGAATCCGCGCTCGAACCGCTCGATCACTTCCATCCGACCATGGTGTGGACCCTCTACCGATGAGGAGCAGCGCATGTACCCCGAATGGGTCAGGAAACTGCCGCAGATCAACACGCCGTTCCCGGGCGCCGTCGGCTGGCTGATGTCCAGCCCGCACGGACAACTCGTGCTCTGGGAGTTCCCCGAGGGCGCCGAGGTCCGGCCGCACCGGCACGGGCCGCAGCTCGGCTTCGTCCTCGGCGGACGCACCGTCATGACGATCGGCGGCCGGACCAGGGCCTGGCTGGCGGGTGAGACGTTCGCCATCGCCGACCAGGAAGAACACTCGGCGGTCGTGGACCCCGGCACCTACATCGTCGAGGTCTTCGAGGAACCCGACCGCCATCGGGCGGAGCAGTGAGCGGCGAACAACTCTTCGGAAGGTGATCGATCTTGGACTTGGGGTTGACCGATCGGGTCTACGTCGTCAGCGGCGGCACTCGTGGCCTGGGATTCGCCGTCGCGCGGGCGCTGACGGCCGAGGGGGCGCGGGTGGTGATCTCGGGGCGGAACGCCGGCTCCCTCGCCGCCGCGGTCAGGGAACTCGGCGAGCCGCGGGCGGCGGGCGTCGCGGCCGACAACGCGGACCCGGAGAGCCCGGAGCGGCTCGTCGGCGCGGCCATGGACCGCTGGGACCGCCTGGACGGGGCGCTGGTCAACGGGGGAGGGCCGCCTGTCGGCAGCGTGGCGGAGGTCTCCGACGACATCTGGCGGCGCTCGTTCGAATCGGTGTTCCTCGGAGCCGTACGGGCGGCGCGGGTGATCGCCGACAACCTCGCCGGGAACGGCTCGATGGCCTTCGTCCTGTCCACCTCGGCACACGCTCCGATACCGGGGCTCGACATCTCCAACGGGCTGCGGCCCGGCCTCGCCATGCTGATGAGGACCATGGCAACCGGGCTCGGCAGCCGCGGCATCAGGGTCAACGCGCTGCTCCCCGGCCGCATCCTCACCGAGCGCACCGGCTACGTGGACGCGGGAGTTCCGAAGACCGGCGTGATCCCGCTGGGGCGCTCGGGTGAGCCGGGCGAGTTCGCGCGGGTCGCGGCCTTCGTCCTGTCGCCTGCCGCGTCCTACCTGAGTGGCGCGATGATTCCCGTGGACGGAGGCGCGACCGCGTGACGACCACACCGTACGTCCTCGACATCCCCTTCAAGGGGGCACGCTCGGGAGCCTTTCCGCTCACCTGGGGGCAGCACTGGGTGTGGGAGTCCATCGTGGCGCGGGCCCCGTACTATTCCGACCTGAGCGGCAGCCACGTCGTCGCGGTGCCCGACGGGTGCGACCTCTCGGCGGTGGCCGACGCCCTCGCGGCGCTCCTCGACCGGTACGAGACCTTCAGGACGAAGTTCTCCCTGACTCCCGATGACGTGCCCCAGCAGGTGATCCTCGCCGAAGGGCACCTGCGGGCCGAGGTGCGGGACGCCGACGACGCGGAAGAGGCCGCCGCCACCGCCGTGCGGGACTTCAACGACCAGCCGTTCACCCTTCCGGAGCTGTCCCTGCGGGCAGCCGTGATCACCTCGGACGGCAACCCGGCGTTCGTCGTCCTGTGCACCTTCCACATGGCCATCGACTGCCACGGCATGGTGCCCGTCCTGGAGCACTTCGAGTCCCTGCTGCACGGTCGGCCGGACTGCCCCGGCGAGCTGACCCACCCGGCGGACCGCGCGCTGGAGGAACAGAGCGCCAAAGGGGTGGAACGTTCGGCGCGCGGCGTCCGGTACTGGAAGGAGGAACTCGCCAGGTTCCCCGACGACCCCCTTCCCTACGCCGGTCACCGGCCGGAGAGCCCGCGCTACCGGACGTACAGGATGCACTCCGAGGTCGTGCGCGCCGTGTCGCAGGGGCTCGCCGCGGAGTTGGGCGTGAGCACCGCGGCGGTCATCCTCGCGATGGCCGCCGTGCGGCTGGCGGGCAGGAGCGGAAGCAGGACCTGCGGCATCGTGCTGGCGGCGAACCACAGGTACGACCTCGAAGCCATGTGCTATCCGGGCACCCTGGTGCAGGGGGTTCCCGCCGCGCTTCCCGTCGCCGACGTGCCGCCGCACAAGCTCATCTCCCGGTGCTACCGGGCGGGCATGCTCGCGGCCCTGGTCGGGCACTGCCATCCCGGCGACCTGGCCGAGACGCTGCGCGAGTCCTACGACGCGCGGGCGGCCGGGGCCAAGCTTGCGTGCGTGGTGAACCTCGACGTGCCCGAGGGCCCGGACGCACAGGAGCCCGCGGGCCTCACCCGGGCCGAGGCGGAACGGCTTCTCACACGATCCCGGTACGAACGCGCCGGCGGCACACCCGTGCAGAACGAGCGGTTCTACCTCGCCGCGCACGGCAACGCGACGGATTTCCATCTCAGCCTGCGGGCCGACACCGCGGTGCTCACCTCCGCCGAGATCGTCGAATTCCTGCGGGATCTCGAACGCGCCCTCATCGACTGCCTGCCGGACGAAGGAGCATCGTGACGCGCCTTCGCGAGGCCGAACTGCTGATCGCCGGCGTCTGGGCCGACGTTCTCGGGCGGGATCGCATCGAGGTGCACGAGGACTTCTTCGCACTCGGCGGCCGCTCGCTCCAGGTGGCGAAGGTGATCGACCGGATCCGGCGGCTCACCGGGGTGGCGCTGGACGTGCGGGCGTTCTTCGAGACGCCGACGGTGGCCGGCCTCGCGCAACAGGTCGCGGCCGGACCCCACGAGGTTCCCGCCGGCCAGTTCGCCGGCGTCATCGAGTTGCGGCGCGGGCGGGCGTCCGGGCGGCCGATCTTCTGCATCCATCCGATCGGCGGCCTGGCCTGGTGCTACTCGGCGATCCTGCCGTACGTCGATCCCGGGCATCCCGTCCACGGCATCCAGGCCACCGAACGGAACGGCGGCCTCCGGCCGGTGCGGGAGCTCGCCGACCGTTATGCCGGGCTCGTCAGGTCCACGCATCCCGGGGGGCCGTACGTGATCGCGGGCTGGTCGCTGGGCGGCGTGCTCGCCTACGAGGTGGCCGGCCGGATCGAGGCCGCCGGGCAGCGGGTCGACCTGGTCGCGATCTTCGATGCCAGGCCGCACGACGCGCCGCCTTCCCCGGACGGGTACACCGGGCCCGCCGTGTGCATCTCCGCGTCCCGGACGATCGAGCGTCTCGGCTGCCCGGAGCTCGCGTGGAAGGCGTACCTGCCGGACGCCGGCCATCACACCGTCGAGGCGGAACACGACACGATGATGACCGAGGAGGTGATGCGGCAGGCGGGACCGATCCTGCGGGCGGCCCTGGCACGGCTCCCCGGCCCCTGACGAAGGGTGGGAAGGCTCAGCGGGAGAAACCTCGCCTCTGAGGCGTGGGCAGGCTCAGCGGGCGATCTCGACCTCCAGGCCCTTGTCCCGCAGCGCCGCGACGCATTCGGCGTCGGCCGACTCCCCGGTGATCAGCAGGTCGATCTCGCCGACCGCGCAGATCGGCGCCATCTCCACCACACCCAGCTTGGACGCGTCCGCGACCAGGATCTTCCTGGTCGCGGCCCGCAACATGCGCTGCTTCATCTCCGCGTCGGGCAGGCTCACGTTGGTCACCCCGCCGGCCGCGTCCACCCCGCCGCAGCCCAGGATGACGGTGTGGGCGCGGATGCCCTCCAGCAGCTTGCCGCCCAGCGGATCGACCAGCGAGTGCTGCTGGCGGCGCAGGCTGCCGCCGGTCACCACGACCGAGATCCGGGGGAGGGCCGGCTCCAGGTCCAGTGCCGTACGCAGCCCGTTGGTGAAGACCGTCACCTCGGTCAGGTCCGAGCGCGCCACCAGCTCCCTGGCCACGTAGCTGGTCGTCGTGCCCGCCCCCATCAGCACGCTCTCGCCCGAGCCGACCAGCCGCGCCGCGACCTTGGCGATCAGCGACTTCTCCACCGCCGCCGTGCCCAGCGACAGCTCGAACGACGGCTCGACGTGCGGGGCGGGCCCGGCGGACACGGCGCCGCCGCGTACCCGGCGTACCTTGCCCTGCTCCTCCAGCGCGTCCAGGTCCGCGCGGACCGTCACGCTGGACACCCCGAACGCCTCGGCCAGCTCCGCGACCCGCGCGAACTCCTGCTCGGTCAGCAGCGCCAGCATGCGCTCGCGCCGCACCTCGGTCGGCATCGACTCCATCATCGGCGGACCGCCGCGGGCAGCAGGTCGCCGTGCGCCTCGATCAGCTCGTCGCAGAGCGCCTCGATGGCGGGCAGCGGCAGCGTGGCCGCGGTGTTCGGGTCGAGCATCGCGGCCTGGTAGACGTGCGCGCGCTCGCCGTCGAGCACGGCGCGCACGGTCAGCTCGACCACGTTCAGGAACGTGCGGTTGAGCGCGGCGACCTGGACGGGCAGGTCGCCCACCGCCTTCGGGCGCACCCCCGCGGCGCCGACCCGGGCCGGCACCTCCACGCAGCTGCCTTCCGGCAGGTTGCCGATCAGGCCGTGGTTGGCCACGTTGACGTAGAGCTCCTTCTCCTCGCCGGTCAGCAGCGCCAGGATCATCGCGGCCGCGGGCTCCTGGTGCTGCCAGCGGATGAGCAGCGGGTGGCCGGCGGACAGCGCGCGGCGGGTCTCCTCATACAGGTGCAGGCTCTTGCCGACGCGGCGCAGGTACTCCTCGACGGGCACGCCGAGCCTGGCCGTCTCCTCCGGGTGCCGCATGATCCAGGGCACGTACTCGGCGGCGTGCTCGCTGGACTGGGTGGGGAAGTAGCCGAAGGTGCGGTAGAGCTCGGCGCGTACGTGCCGGCGCAGTTGCGGGTCGGCGGCGAGCACGGCGTCGAGCTCGGGGTAGAGGGAGCGCCCGCCGGCCTCGAAGCGCAGCACGAACGACTGGTGGTTGAGGCCGGCGCTGAGGAAGCTCACCTCGTCCTCGTCGCGCCCGACCAGGTCGGCGAGGTAGGCGTGGGTGTCGCACACCGAGTGGCACAGGCCCGCGAAGCGTTCGAAGCCGGTGGCCTCGTGCACCGCCCAGCCGGTCATCGCCATGGGGTCGCTGCAGCTCAGCAGCCACGCCTGCGGGCACACCTCGGCCATCTGGGCGGCCAGTTCCACCAGCACCGGGATCGTGCGCAGGCCGCGGAAGACGCCGCCGATGCCGATGGTGTCGCCGATGGTCTGGCGCAGGCCGTAGCGGTGGGGGATCTCGAAGTCGCGCAGCGTGGCCTCGAACCCGCCGACGTCGAGGTGGCTGACCACGTAGTCGGCGCCCTTGAGCGCCTGCCGCCGGTCGAAGACGCTGCCGATCTTCGCCTCCGCGCCCGCCTCGGCGTCCAGCGCGCGCACCAGCGTCTCGGCCGTGGCCAGCCTGCCGGGGTCGTCGTCGTGCAGCACGATCTCCAGCTCGCCGCGGAGTGCGGGGGCGAGCACGAGGGCGGAGACGGCGCGGCGCGTGAGCTCCACGTCACCGACCCCGATGAAGACGATCCGCGCCATCCCCGAAGTATCGCACGCCCCCGGCCGGCACCGGCACGCCCCGGAGCCGCGGCCGCGTGCATGCGGGAGCCGCGGTCCGGCACGCCCCGGGCCGGCGGACTTACCCGTTTGGAGACTTATACGCGCAGGAGTGGCGGCCAGGTGCGCGGGCCGACGAGCCCGTCCTCGTCCAGGCCCTCGGCGCGCTGGAACCCGCGTACCAGCTCGACCAGTCCGTCGTCACAGGCGGTGGATCTGAGCCAGCCCTCCAGCCCGTCCTGCACGCCGGAGTAGGCGGCGGCGGGTACGTGCCCCCGGGCGAACAGGCAGCCCCGCACGGTCTTGACGTCGTAGTTGTCGTCGCCCGGCCGGATCACCGGCAGTTCCTTCACGATCTCCTCCGTCCAGTTCGGGTCCGGCGCGGGCGTGCCGGCGATGAGGGCGGCGACGGCCGCCCTGAAGGCGTTCATGTCGATGGAGTGCGGGTCGGGCTTGCCCCGGTTGACCTCGCGGTGGGCCTTGACCCGCGAGGCGGGCAGCCCGAACTCGCGGCACAGCTGCGCGCACAACTTGCGGTAGGCGTCGAGTTGCGCCTCGGGCCAGGGCTGGAAGCCGTTGTTCTCGGCCTCGATGCCGAGCGAGCTGGAGTTGTCGTGCCATGGGCTCGTCGATGGCGCGTTGTGCCAGCAGCGCCCGGCCGCGATGACGTAGATGTGCCCCGACCTGCCGAGCCCGAACTGCGACAGCGGCCCGGACAGGCCGGGCCGGCCGTCGCGCACGACGGCCAGGGAGGGGTAGTCGCCGCCGGCGGCGGGGCCCGCGGTGTGATGGCAGACCAGGCCCTGCACCTCCGGCTGCGGCCCGTGCCCCCGGCTCTTCCATCCGGGCACCTCGGTCACCGGGTGGCCGGTACGGCGGGCGACGTCGGCGAGCTGGGTCAGATAGGGCATCGGGGACCTCCATCAGGCTTTTCGATGAGTCTCATACCCTTCCATTGACGATAAGTAGCGAAATATTTGCATAAAGTGATCACCGCATATCGGCTCTATAGATCATTAGCATGAGGTGGCCGCACATCGCCGGAAGATCCGGAGATCAGGGGCGGATCGCGCCCACGAGACGGCCGCGCCAGTAGCCGTCGAGCTCGACGATCTTGATGACGTCCCCGGTCTGCGGGGCGTGCACCATCCTGCCGTCGCCCGCGTACATGCCCATGTGCCCGAGACCTCTGCTGAACAGCAGGTCACCGGGCTGCGCCTGGTCCAGCGGAACGCGCCGGCCCGCTCCCCAGCTCCACTGCGTGTACGTGGTCCGCGGCAGTTGCACCCCGGCCGCCCGCCAGGCGGCCTGCGTCAGGCCCGAGCAGTCGAAGGAGCCCGGACCCGTGCCGCCGTACCGGTACGGCTTGCCCACCTGCGCGAACGCGAACTGCAGCGCCTCGCGGGCGTTGCCCGAGGCCGGCCCGCTGTACCTGACGCCGGTGCTGCGCGGATTCCCGCTGCGGTAGGCGCCCAGCCGGCGCAGCAGCTTCTCCTGCTGGGCGACGAGCCTGTCCACCTTCTCCTGCCGCCGGCGCGCGTCGTCACGCGCCTGCCCGGCCTCGGCCAGCGCGTCCTTGGCCTCCTCGCGCCGCTCGCGCAGCTCCTTGGTCGTGGCCTCGAAGAGCTTCAGCTTGGCCGCGCGGTCCCTGGCGATCTGGTCCAAGGCGGCCATGCCGTTGAGCATCGCCTCTGGGCTGCCCTGGACGACGATCCGCTGCCAGCCCAGCGAGGGCC
The DNA here is from genome assembly GCF_040655495.1 of Nonomuraea sp. NPDC050404. Lineage (NCBI taxonomy): Bacteria > Bacillati > Actinomycetota > Actinomycetes > Streptosporangiales > Streptosporangiaceae > Nonomuraea > Nonomuraea sp. NPDC050404. The sequence goes on along the minus strand of NZ_JBFAKB010000011.1, from coordinate 241,971 downwards.
CGAACTGGTAGTCGTGGACCGCCACCGCGACCAGTTCGCCGCGCAGCGCCTCGGCCTGCCCGCTCTTGCGCCTCAGCTCGGCGTCCAGCCCGTCGAACTTCTTCCTGGCCCTCTTGTGCTTCTCCGTGGCCTGGTTGTACCGCTCGACGAGCTGGTCGGCCTGCTCGTTCAGCTTCACCAGCTTGGCCCTGACCCGGGCGGGCGACGGGTCGGCCGAAGCGGTCCCGGGTGTGGCGGCCAGGGCGGTCACGGCCAGCGTGACAGCCGCCGCCGCCCGTCCGAGCTGCCCTGTGTCCACGCTCCGCCTCCTTCTGACCGCCTGCATGGACAGGTACGCAGACGGCCCCGGAGGTGTTCAGAGTCCTGCCCGCAGGGTCTCAGTGGGCCGGCGGCTCTGCGTGGATCTTCTTGGCCAGTTCGACGTCCGCGATCGAGCTCTCGACCAGCGCCCGCATCGCGGCCTCGGCCGCCCTGGGCCGCTGCCTGCGCACCGCCAGCAGCACCTCGGCGTGCTTGCCCGCCGAGTCGCTCTCCAGCCTGGTGTGCACGAACTGGTCACGCAGCCGCAGCCCGGCCTCGATCGCCGTGGCCATCCGCGCCATCAGCTCGTTGTGCGCCGCCCGCAGCAGGGCGTGGTGGAAGGACAGGTCGGCCTCCACATGGTCGCCCGCCGATCCGCCGCCGGCCGCCCGCATCGCGGCGAGCGCGTCCTCCAGCGCGGCCAGGTCCCGGTCGGTGCGCCGCAGCGCCGCCATCCGCGCCACCGCCGGCTCCACCGTCAGCCGCACCTCGCCCAGCTCGTCCAGGAACGTCTCGTCCACCCGCGCGGCGAAGCGCCAGCGCAGCACGTCGGCGTCGAGCAGCGCCCACTGCTCGCGCGGCGCGACGAACGTGCCGCGCCGCGGCCTGGCGCCGACCAGGCCCTTGGCGGCCAGCACGCGCAGCGCCTCGCGCACGGCGGTCCTGCTCACCCCGAACCGCTCCTGCAGCGCCGCCACGTCCAGGTCCGCGTCGGGGGCGAGGACGCCGTTGACGATGTCGGAGCCCAGGTTGCCGACCACCCGGCCGTGTGCGCCGCCGCCGTCCGCCATGCCGGAGTCATGAAATGTCCGCACCCTGCCACCGCTTCCCTAGATCACAAGGTCCCCCGAACAAAGCATACTGAAGCGGAAAGTAATAGTATTAATTTCACGCGGCAGGTCTCGCGCCCGCGCAGAACACTGAGGAGCCTCGCTTGAACCACCAGCTGATGAGCGGCGCGGCGACGATCAGGGAGACGCCCGCCGGCCGGTTCGGCACCCCGGAAGAGGTGGCCGCCGCCGTGACGTTCCTGGCCGCGCCCGAGGCGTCGTTCATCACCGGGGCCTGCCTCAACGTGGACGGCGGGTGGAGCGTCTCCACCACGTCATCCTGACCGCATCACCTTCAAGGCACTCCTCCTCACGGAAAGCGAACCCGCATGAAGATCGTGTCCATGGACACCTTTCTCGTCCCGCCGCGCTGGTTGTTCCTGCGCATCCGCACCGACGAGGGCATCGTCGGCTGGGGCGAGCCCGTGGTGGAGGGCAGGGCGGACACCGTCAGGACGGCCGTGGCCGAGCTGAGCGACTACCTGATCGGCGAGGACCCGCTGCGCATCGAGGATCACTGGCAGGTCCTGACCAAGGGCGGCTTCTACCGGGGCGGCCCGGTGCTCTCCAGCGCGGTCGCCGGGATCGACCAGGCGTTGTGGGACATCGCGGGCAAGGCCGCCGGGCTGCCGGTGCACGCCATGCTGGGCGGGCCGGTGCGCGAGAAGGTCCGCATGTACGCGTGGATCGGCGGCGACCGCCCCGCCGAGGTGGCCGAGGCGGCGGCGGCGCAGATCGAGGCCGGGTTCACCGCGGTCAAGATGAACGGCTCGGCCGAGCTGACCGCCATCGACACCCCCGCCCGCACCCGCGAGGTGGTGGACCGGGTGGCCGCCGTGCGGGAGGCGATCGGCGAGCACCACGACTTCTCCGTCGACTTCCACGGCCGCGTGTCCACCGCCATGGCGCGGCGGCTGCTGCCGCTGCTGGAGCCGTACATGCCGCTGTTCGTGGAGGAGGCGGTGCTGCCCGAGCACACGCCGAACCTGGCCGCCCTGGCCGCCGCCACCTCGATCCCGCTGGCGACGGGGGAGCGGCTGTTCTCGCGCTGGGACTTCCGCGACGTCATCGGCCAGGGCATCGCGGTGGCGCAGCCGGACGTGAGCCACGCCGGCGGCATCTCGGAGGTCCGCCGGATCGCCGCGCTGGCCGAGACCTACGACGTGTCCATGGCGCCGCACTGCCCGCTCGGCCCCATCTCGCTGGCCGCCAGCCTGCAGCTCGCCTTCGCCATCCCCAACTTCCTCATCCAGGAGCAGAGCGTCGGCATCCACTACAACCAGGGCAACGACGTGCTGGACTACCTCGCCGACCCCGGGCCGCTGACGTTCACCGGCGGCTACGCGCGGCGGACGACCCGGCCGGGGCTGGGCATCGAGATCGACGAGCGGGCCGTCGAGCGCGCCGCCGAGAAGGGCCACCGCTGGCGCGGCCCCATCTGGCGGCACGAGGACGGCTCCTTCGCCGAGTGGTGAGCTCTCAGGAGGGGGCGGGCCCCGTGCTGCCGCGCACCAGCAGCCGGGGCTGGTAACGCACGTTGTAGCCGCCGTCCTCGCCGTTCATCAGCGACCACAGCCGCTCCCACGCCCGCCGCCCCAGCTCGCCCTGCGGGATGGACACCGTGGTCAGCGGCGGTGTGGTGTAGCGGGCGAACGGGATGTCGTCGAAGCCGGTGACCGAGACCCGGCCCGGCACCGGCACGCCCAGCTCGCGCAGCCCGGTCAGCACGCCGGAGGCCACCATGTCGTTGAAGCCCACCACGGCGCCGGCGCCGCACTCCACCACCGCCCCCGCGGCGGCGTGCCCGTGCTCGAACATCGACCCGCCGGGCAGCACGGTCAGGTCCAGATCGGGGATGGCGCGCAGCGCGGCCAGCCGTTCGGCGTTGCCCGCGCTGCCCGGCGGCCCCGCGAGGTAGGCCAGATGGCGGTGGCCGAGCCCGGTCAGATGGGTGACGACCTGCGCGATGCCGGCGGCGTTGTCGATCGACAACGACGGCGCGTCCAGCCCGGGGACCTCCCGGTAGACCAGCACGAGCGGCGCGAGCCTGTCGCCGAGCGCGCGCAGCCGCTCGTCAGTAGCGCGGGGCGAGGCCAGCACGAGCCCGTCGGCGTTGCGGCGCGCCTCCAGAGCCAGGATCACCTCCTCCTCGGGGTCCTCGTCGGACTCGGCCACCAGGAGCTGGCGGCCCGCCTGTCCGGCGGCCCGGCTCAGCCCCCGCAGCACGCTCTGGAACAGCGGGTTGGACAGGTCGGGGACGACCAGCGCGACGGTGCCGGTGAGGCCGAGCGCGAGCCTGCGGGCGGCGGCGCTCGGCTCGTAGTCCAGCTCCAGCGCGGCGGCGCGTACACGGGCGGCCAGTTCGGGGTTGACGCTGGTGGAGCCGTTCATGACCCGTGAGACGGTCGCCCGCGACACCCCGGCGGCCTCGGCGACCCGGCTGATCGTGGCCTGACCGGCCGGCCTGGGCCCCCGCCGCCCCGTTAACGGCGCCTGCTCGCCCCGCTCCGCGGCGCTCATGGGCCACTCCTCCCGCTTGGAGATACCGGTTTCTCACCTGCGGTCACAACCGTTTGCCGCCAGCTGGCGCTCCGATGTTTACCCAGGTCATTCGTTTGCTAACCCACCGTTGACACTCGATGTGCGCGATGTTAGAAACTGGTTACTCACCGGCCGTTCGCGGCTTGTGCCCCTGATCGTCCCGGTCGTGTGCGGCTCAGCGCGACCGCGAAGGGTGATGGATGAGCAAACGTTTGGATCCCCCCGACACCATCGTCCCCCCGCCTCCAGCATCTCCCGCCGCCGAGCAGCGCCGCCCCGCCAGGACCGGCGGCCCGCCCCAGGACCGGATCGGCTACCTGTTCCTGACGCCGTGGTTCATCGGCATGGCCGTCTTCACCGTCGGGCCGATCCTGGCCTCGCTCTACCTGTCCTTCACCGAGTACACCCTGCTCAAGCCGCCGCAGTGGCTGGGCCTGGACAACTACCGCGAGATGCTCGCCGACCCGCGGCTGCACAAGTCGCTGCTGGTCACCTTCGTCTACGTGTTCGTGTCGGTGCCCGTCCAGCTCGTCCTGGCCCTGGCGCTGGCCCTGCTGCTCAACCGCGGCGTACGCGGGCTCAGCTTCTACCGCTCCGTCTACTACCTGCCCTCGCTGCTGGCCGGCAGCGTCTCCATCGCCATCCTGTGGCGCACTGCGCACAAATGAGTAACGTGTCCTCGTGCGTATCCTCCCAAGTCAGGACTTGATCCCTGCCGTCGGCTACATCCGCGTCAGCATGATGCAGGAAGAGAAGATCTCCCCCGACATCCAGCAGACCGCGATCAAAGAGTTAGCCCGCCGCCGTGGCTACCGGATCATCGAGTGGGTCGAGGATCTGGACGTCTCCGGCAGAACCTTCCAGCGGAAGATCATGAAGGTGATCGCTGATGTCGAAGAAGCTAAGGCTAAGGCGATCCTCGTCTGGAAGTACAGCCGCTTCGGACGCAACCGGACTGGCAACCAGCTGAACCTCGCCCGTGTCGAGAAGGCCGGCGGTGAACTGGTCAGTGCAACCGAAGAGGTCGACGCCCGTACAGCGGTTGGCAGGCTCACTCGCGGCATGCTGTTCGAGCTGGCAGCGTTCGAATCCGACCGGGCCGGTGAGCAGTGGGCCGAGGCATTCCAGAACCGCCTTGCCCGGGGACTTCCTCCGATGGGCCGCAACCACTTCGGGTACATCAGGCGCGGCCGGGTTCCTCATCCGCTCCAGCACGACAGGACCATCGCTGCGCCCGAGGATGGTCCCGAGCGCTACGAGCCCGATCACGCGAGCGGTATGGCTGGCATCATCGCGGACTGCTACCACAAGTGGAACACCCACCGGAACTTCACTCGTGTCGCCGAGTGGGCGAACGCGCGCGGCGCGCGGACGACGACGGGCCTCCCGTTCAAGCCGAACGAGATGAGGCGAGTCATGGACAAGGGTTTTGCAGCCGGTCTGATCTGTATCCACAACCGTGAGTGTCGGTGCGGCAAGCCGCAGAACTGCGCAAACAAAACGTATTTTCCTGGCGCTCACGAGGCCGTGATCAGCATGGAGACGTGGGAGACCTACAGGAAGAACCGGAAGATAGCCGCGGCGCTGCCACCGCGTGCCAGAAATGCTGTCTACCCGCTTTCGAAACTGCTGAGGTGCGGCCACTGCACCGGCCCCATGTACCCGTCGCACTACGGCAAGAACGCGCGCCGAGCATGGGAGTGCGGATCGATGCGACGCAAGAAGCTCTACAACGTCACACCGTGCGGTACCCGACATGTGCAGATGCGTTTCGTCGACGAGGCGGTGCAACAGGTGCTCGTCGAGTGGCTGCCAGACATTGAGGCTGCTGCCGCGATAGCCGATCTTGAGGTCCCGGCGATCGAGGAATCCCAGTCGGAGGTGCTGCGCCTTGAGCTGGAGCGGATCGACAAGGCACTTCAACGGCAGACCGAACTGCTCATCAACGACGTGATCCCGCAATCGTCCTACGAACCGGTGCGTGACAAGCTGCTCAGCAAACGCCAAGAGATCTTGGACCGGCTCGCTGAGTTCGAGGACCCGTCAAAGCCGAGCGACCCGGTGGACTACGTGCCCGTCATCGAAGGACTCATCCAAGAGTGGGACAGTCTGCCGGCGGCTCAGCTGCGAAACATCCTGGCGGAAGTGATCGACCACGTGGACGTGTACCGGCAGGACCGTACGAAGGCATGGATCGTCGTTCACTCGGCGTGGGGGGAGACGAGGCAGCTGGAACTACCCAGCCGATACCGGACGTAGCCGAAACCGAGGAATGTGGGATGATCTGGCGATCTTCGCCTGAAGGAGAGCTATCGGCTCAATAAGAAAACGGCCCGCAGTGCGGGCCGCTCTTGAAGTAACCACTTCGCGCGATTGCATCCCTGCTCTGTGCTTTGGCCGGCTGTGAGTGGGATGCCTCGCGGTGCCCCCGTGGGGGCCTCTTGCTTGGAGTAGACGATAACACGCCTGTCGTCGGTTTGCGAAAAAACCGAAGTTGGGGCGCGTCGGCGCACGTCGGCGCATACCCCCATCACACCCATCCCCATGGATGGGCAGAAACTTGCACCCACCCGCGCCGTGTGGCTCGACGCGGTGGATTACCTCGCCCGCGCCCACTGCAACAGCCAACGGCACCGCAACCTCATGCGCCTGGCGTGGCAGCTCGCCACCCGCACGGACGCCACCATGATGACCGCGCCCAAGCGCGGCGCGACCTGGGACGTGCTCGCCGAAGAAGTCGGCGTGTCCCGCCGCACCATCGCCTACCTCCTCGCGTGGCTGCGCGACCAGCAGCTGCTCATCACCATCGCCACCGGCTCCACCCCGAGCACCAGGCCCGGCAGCCTGTGGGGCCGTAAAGATGACGGCTTAGGCAACCTCGCCGCCGAGTACGCCCTCACCATCCCGGCCGAGCTGCTGGCCGACGACATCGACGAGCTCGAGGTGGCCGAACTCGAAGAAGCGGAAGAGATCCCCTGGCCATGCGAAACCCTCGCTGAGCGTCCTACGTTTTCCCACGTCAGCGGGCATGTGGATCATGTTTGCACCCCCGCTGTTCAGGGTTTCTCTTTGGGAGGATCTCTCCCATACGCGGGCGCACGCGTCCACTCTGAAACCACGGGCCCGACCGCCTCGTGGCCACGCCACGCAACGCCTGGCAGCAAGAGAGAGCAGATCGCGGCGTGCGAACGGCTGCGCCAGGACAACCGGCTGACGCTCGGCGTCCTGTCGGCGAAGGACCTGCGGTCGCTGCTGCGTCCCCTGTTCGTTGCTGGGTTCACCGTCGCCGACGTGGAGCACGCGCTGAACCGGATGCCGGACGGGCAGCACTGGGGCAACCTCGACCCCGGCCGCCTGGCGGGCACGGTTGAGCGGAAGCGGGGCCTGCGAGCCCGTATCCGTCACCGGGTGAGCCTGTGGGTCGACGCTGACGGCACGCTGCTGGTCCGGTCCGCGTCGCAGCAGGCCCAGGACGCCGAGGATGCGATGTGGCGGGCCCAAGCTCGTCGCCTCGTCGCCGCTTGGGGTGTCCACGACCCCGGCCCCGAGGCGGTCGGCGAGGCTGCGCCCGTGGTTGAGTTGACCGAGCGGCGCACCCCGCCTGCGGAGTACCTGGCCGCCCGGGTGGCGCTGCACGCGCGACTCAAGGAGGGCGCGTGACGGGCATCCCACCGCCGCAGGTGCCCGCGCATCTGCTGGACCTGGCCGGCCGCTTCTTCGCTGCCGGGTGGACCCATGCGGACGTGCTGCACGCGCTCAACAACTCGCCGGACGGTGCCCAGATGGTGTGGGGCGACCCGATGCGGTGGGAGGTGGCCAAGGCACGGCTGCAGCTCTGGATGGACGAGTCGATGCGGCCGATCCTGTCGCGGTCGCAGCAACTCGCCCGCGCCAACTCGGCGAGGATGCGGGCTCAGACGCTGGCGCGCGCGGCGCGGGCCGAGGCCCTGCAACGGACGGCGCCGGATCCTATGGCCGCTGCCGCGCGCGCGAGGAAGATCGTAGCGGAGGTCCTTCCTGCCGCTGCGGAGCCTCTGGCCAAGCGCGCACCGAAGCGGGGGACGCGTGAGGATAGGGAGCGGTGGCGCCGGTTGGATGAGGCTGCGGCTGTCGCGTTGGCGGCGGGCGTGGTGGGGGAGGAGTGGGAGCCCGATCCTGAGCCGGTGGTGGATGCGAGCGAGGAAGCTCGGCTCCGGGCGGTGCGTCGCGCAAGGTGGGAGCGTGCAGCGCGGCGATCAGGGTCGGATTCGCCCGATGTTGGCTTGTAAGCGTGCTGGCGCGAGCGCTTCAGCTTGCGTCTAAGTGGGGCCAGAATCGCGCGTGAGCGCTTCTGATTGTGTGTCGCATGTTGGTGGGGCTCGTGGCGCTTCCTGGGGGCTTAGGGGCCCTCTCGGACGTGCGTTCGCCCATGTCAAGAGGTCGTTTTGCAAACGAAACGAACTTGTGCCAAGATGATCTCAGCAAAACACAACTTGACCTGCAGAAACGCGGCGAAACGCCGGATGGCGGCACCCCGCCACCACCACACCGCAACAACCCGCACCTGCACCGGAACCAACACGCAAGCAGAAAGGAACGCATGGCCATCACCACACCCCCCGCAACGGCGATAGAGCCTCCTACCAACGTCACGCTCGCTGAAAGCATCCTTGCCGCACTGCGCCTGGCCACCACACTTCAAGCCGACACCGTCGCCGAAGCGCTCACCGAAGCGTTCCTCGTTCTGCTGCACGAGTGCGGATGGCCGCGCGGCATGGCCCGCGACGCCATCAACCACGCCATGGTCAACAACACCACGATCAAGGCCGCGCTGTACGCCAACCAGACCGGCTAACCCCACAACGCCCTCCGGCCCGGCGGCCACCCACCGCCGAGCCCGCTCCAACCAACCCAACCCGGCCATTCCTGCTAGCACTACAGCTAACAGCATGGCATCCCCCGAGGAGACACCGATCATGGCACCGAAGCCCACCCTTGAGCAGTCCGACGTCGTTGAGACCTTCACCCCCGGCGACAAGAACCTCGTCATCGAGGCCGGGGCCGGCTGCGGCAAGACGTCCGTGCTCAAGATGGCGGCGCGCGCGGTCCCCAGGAGGCGCGGCCTGTACATCGCCTACAACAAAGCCATCGCGGTGGAGGCGCAGAAGTCGTTTCCCAACTCCGTCACCTGCAAGACCTCGCACGCCCTGGCGTTCGGAGCAGTCGGCCGCCGGTACGCCCACCGGCTCAACGCGGCCCGCATGAAGTCGGAAGACGTCGCCAAGCTGACGAAAATCAACAACCCCATCTACACGCCGACCACCATCATCCCCCCGGCCCACGTCGCCCGCATCGTCATGGCCACGGTCGGCGCGTTCACCCGCTCTGCCCGCACCAACATCCTCTCCCAGCCGGTGCCGCGCATCCCCGGCCTCGACGACCCTGAGACAAGGCAGACCCTCGCCGCCGAGATCCCGTTCCTCGCGCAGAAGGCATGGCAGGACATCCTCGACCCGCGCGGACAACTGCCGTTCAGCCACGACTGCTACCTGAAGATTTGGTGCCTGTCCGACCCGCAGCTCACCAAATACGACTACATCCTGTTGGACGAGGCGCAGGACTCCAACCCACCCGTCGCGAAGATGGTGAATCAGCAGCGGCATGCCCAACTCGTCCTTGTCGGCGACTCCTCCCAGGAGCTGTACGGGTGGCGCGGCGCGGACAACGCCATGGCCGAGTTCGACGGTGTCCGCAAGACGTTGTCGCAGTCCTTCCGCTTCGGCGCGGCGGTCGCGGAGGAAGCGAACGTGTGGCTGGAGTACCTAAACGCCCCCCTGCGGCTGCGTGGCTTCGACCAGATCAACTCCCGCATCACCGAACTGGACGAGCCCGACGCGATCCTGTGCCGCACCAACGGCACCGCCATGGCGCAGGTCATGGCACAGCTGAAGGCTGGCCGCCGCGTCTCCCTCGTCGGCGGCGGCGACCAGATCCGCAAGCTGGCCCAGGCGGCGATCCAACTCAAGGACGGGAGAAGCTGCAGCCACCCCGAACTGTTCGCGTTCAAGAACTGGGGAGAACTGCAGGACTACGTCGAAGAGGACGAGGGCTCCGACCTGCGCCCCTTCGTCAACCTCATCGACGAGCACGGCCCCGACATCGTGCTGGCCACAGTGTCGAAGCTCGTCGAGACCCGCTTCGACGTCGAAATCTCCACCGGCCACAAGGCCAAAGGCAGGGAGTGGCGCCGCGTTCGGGTAGCCAACGACTTCCCCGAGCCGAAGCCCACCTCTGACGGCAAGCCCGGCAAGATCTCCCGCCCGGACGCGATGCTCGCCTACGTCACCGTGACCCGCGCACAGTACGAGCTCGACAACTCCGGTCTCTCCTGGATCCACGAGTACATGTAACCCAGTCCGCAAATCACGCTAGCAACACTGCTTGCATGATGCGGACCCTCACAGAGCCCGGCCGCCTGGCCGGGCTTGGTCCCACCAACCCGAAAGGGAACGGTATGTCCAATCCGAACCTCCACCTCATCACCGTCATCCTGGACCGCTCCGGCAGTATGTACAGAGTCAAGGCCGACACCGAAGGGGGTCTGCGGGCGTTCCTCGCTGAGCAGGCCACCGACCCGCGCGAAACCCTGGTGTCGCTGTACCAGTTTGACGACCGCTACGAGCCGGTGTACGAGTACCGCGCCCTGGCCGACGTTCCCGACTACCTTCTCCAGCCGCGCGGCGACACGGCTCTGCTCGACGCCATCGGCAAGACCCTCACCAGTATGCGCACCCAGTTCGACGCCATGCCCGAGGGCGACGTGCCCGGCAACGTCAGCGTCGTCATCCTCACCGACGGCGGGGAGAACGCCTCCAAGGAGTGGCGCTCCCGCCGCCAGATCCGCCGCCTGATCGAAACCCTGCAGGGCCAGGGCTGGACGTTCGTCTTCCTCGGCGCGGACCAGGACGCCTTCGCCGCGGCCGGCGACATCGGCATCGGCGCTGACACGACGCTGTCGTATTCGTCCCGCCGCACCACCGAGACCATGACCCGCGCCGGGCGGCTGGTGTCGCGCGGCGGCGGGTTCACCCAGGACGACCGCGACGCCACCCAGTACTAACCTCTCGCGGCCCCGCCCGGTGGGCGGGGCCACCCTCACCGGAAGGACCTGTAATGACCATCGTCACTGAGCCCGTCGCGCTGCGCGGTGGGGCCCTGTTCTGGTACGTCATGGACACGTTCATCGTGCGGTGGGCGCACACCAACCCCTCCATGGAGGTGGTGCCCGGCGAGGTCAGGTGGGAGCAAGAGACCTGGCGTGACTTCGTCGGCAAGGACCGCTGCGGCACCGTCCTGTGCCTCGCCGGATACATCAGCAACGTGTGCGGCGGCCGATGGCTGGTAACCCGCGACGAGCACGGCGGGCTCCTCGTCAATGGCGAGCCGCCCAGAAGGCCCATCCTTGGCGAGATGGACCTTCTGATCGCTGAACCGGACGACATGGAGGTCTACGACCGGTACGGCGTCACCGTCACCTCCGCGCGGGCCAGGGCCATCCGACTGCTTGGCCTCGACCACGACGACTTCGACCTGTTCACCGGGGCGAACAGCTACAGCGACCTCGTGGCCAAGGGCACCGAGCTGTTCGGCCCGAGGCCCGCCCTCACAACCTGACCCACCCCGGCGCTGGCCCACCCAGGCCAGCGCCATGACGCAAGCAATGTTGCTAGCAGAAAGGCCAACCAACCCATGGGATCCACGACCCGCAGAGCCCGGAAGCGGCCCCGAGCCGACTTCACCCCCGAACAGCGCGCCGCGTACGCGGAACGCAAGCGCGCGGACAAGGCGACCGCCATCGCCTACCGCGAGAGCGCGGCCGAGCTCCTGGCTACGAACGGCTTCGCCCTGATCGACGCGTTCCGAACGTACGCGAGCCGCGTCATGGGGCACCGTACCCTCGGCAACGCCCTCGGCATGATGGCTCAGCGACCCGACGCGCTCCGCGTCAACGCGGCGCTCTTCTGGGCGAAGGAGGGCCGGGCGGTCCGGCCCGACGCGGACCCGATTTGCGTCCTAGCCCGCCGCAAGGGCAACAAGATCGTCGAAGAGGAAAACCCGGACACCGGCGAGACGGAAGAGACCGTCAAGGGCAAGTGGTCCGGCTGGACCGCCGAGCGGGTGTTCGACGTCCGCGACACCGTCCCGGCCAAGGAGCCGTGCCAGCACTGCGGCACCGCCCCGGGCGGCACCTGCCCCGACTCGTGCGCCGTGTACGAGCCCGTGTTCGGGCCCGTCCCGACGCGTGAGGAAGTCGCCGAGCTGCTCGACAAGATGCTCCGCGACGAGGGCGGATTCGACCTCGATGTCCTCGAGGCGGCGGCTGACGAAGCGCAGGACCTCCTCGATGAGGAGGACGGCGAGGAGGACGCCGAGTGACCCCCCGCCCGCCGAATCCGGCCACGAAGACCGGCCGCGCCCGAATCGCCCGCCAGGCCCGCCGCCACGGCTACTTCCACGACCGGGAGAACTTCACGATCTCCGTGAACTGTCCCCTGTGCCGCGAACGAGTCAGCGGCGGCCAGCCCGGCTACGGCGAAAGCGTCGTCAAGGCGCTCGACGCCCTCATGGACACCCACCTCATGCACGACTGCCCGAAGGGACCTCAGCAATGACCGCCACCGACATCACGCTGGAGAAGCGGTACGTCCTCGCCGGTACGCCTGGCTGGGGCGAGCATGACCACACCATCCGGACGCAGGGCCTGGCCGTCGCCAACGCGCCCCGTCCCCTCATCGGCAACCCCACCTGGTACGGCGAGTGGATGCACGGCCGTCACTACGCGGCCGGGAAGCTCGACGAGCTGGCCGAGCGGTGGCGCGCGGATGACGCGGTGCTGGTCGTAGAGATCACGCCGCAGGTCGTGGTGCGGAAGGTCGCGGACTACATCAGCAGCCACGGCTACACGCTGCACGAGATCAACGAGTCGTACGAGGGCGCGATCGGCGACACCGCGCACGAGATGGGCCTGCCATGGGACGACGCCTGGCTGCAGCTGCCGTTCCTCTCGGCCCCGAAGGGCACCCACGCCATCACCGGCATCCCGGTGTGCGAGCACGGCGTCCAGGCCCAGGCGTGGATTCTGCAGGTCGTCCGCCCTGGCAGCCCGCTGCCCGAAGACGTGGAGCTCGGCTCCATGAGCGACGGCACCGGCAACCCGACGTCGTTCATGAACGTGAAGGCGCGGGCCGCCGCCATCGAGGGCCTGCCCGACCAGTTCCAGCTCAGCTACGTGCACAAGGACCTGTGCCGCACCGCCGACGACCCGGGTGCCGGGACCCCCCGGTGAGCGGGCCCACCCTCGGACTTACCTGCGACAGCGCGCCGACCGTGTTCCTCCGCATGTCGCTGGCCTGCCCCTACAGCGGCTGCGGCGGCGACTCGATCGCGGAGATCACCACGGACGGCGACGAGCACCCGGTCTACATCGCTGAGGAACGCGTTATCAGCGCGTCCGTCACCGAGGACGACCGCACTTCCGGACACGCGGGCTTCGAGTGCCAGCACTGCGGCCAGCCGGTGGCCCTGCCGCCCGGCTGGACCTTCAAGCGGTCCTAGCTGTTCACCATCGCCGGGGCGGCGGCCACCCACCGCCGCCCCGCCCAACCAACCCAGAAACAGGAGCACATGATCACCATCAGGCACACCCACGAGGACGGCACCCTCGTGTACGGCACCCGCAAGGGCGACGGCGTGTTCGAGATCATCAAGAAGTGGGAGAACGGCGGCTTCCGGTTCTTCCCGTCGATGGCCAGGCAGGGCCTGCCGTGCATCGGGTTGCGCAACAGCCGTGACCAGGTCGCCGACCGGTACGCCATCGAGGCCGCAGCGAAGGCCCTGCGCGCGGCCGGGTTCGAGGTCGAGGTCGAGATCGACGACACCTTCCGCGACCGCGCCCAGGTCCTCGCGGACAAGGCCGACCGGCTCGACGACCGGCGCGACGCGCTGGAGAGGAAAGCTGACCGGCACGCCGGCGCGGCGGCGGCCGCCCACGACCGGGCGGAGCAGCTCGGCGAGCGGTTCGCGGGCGGTCAGCCGATCATCCCCGGCCACCACTCTGAGCGCGGCGCCCGCGCTGACCAGAAACGCATGCACGCGGCGATGCGGAAGAGCATCAGCGAGAACGACGCGGCGCAGAGCGCAGCTGAGCGCGCGAACGCTGTCGGCTCCCAGATGCGGCGCTCCGCGACTCCGGCCGTGACCAGGCGCCGGATCGAGACGGCTGAGGCCGAGCTGCGCCAGATTCAGAAGAACCTGGACGGCTACGAGCGCAGGCACCTCGACTATGGGGGCAACCTCTACTACATCGAGAAGCACGAGCCCGCCGCCGATGGCCCCTATCGGGAGCGGCTGATCGCTCGCAAGGCGCAGCTGGAGAATCAGCTCGAATACGACCGGGCGCAACTCGCCGCCGCGATCGAGGCGGGCGAGTACGTGATGTGGCACAAGGGCAACGTGCACGTCGGCGACGTCGTGCACTACTGGGGCATCCGGGCGCGCACCGTGGTGAAGGTCAACAAGAAGACCGTCGCCGTCGAGTCCGACTACACCTGGCCCGACAAGGTCAAGTTCACCGACATCCGCCGAGTCGAGTGCCCGCACGGCGACAACGGCCCGGCAATGACCACGACGAACCGGTCCAAGAAGAAGCCCCCGGCGGCGGGCAAGCCGAAGTTCGAGGTGCCCGCAATCGACGCCGACAAGCTGAAGGCCGCGGCGAACATGGCCAGCAACATGGAGGTCGGCCGGGACCGGGAAGCGTTTGTGACGCCGCCCGCTGTGGTGGCCCGGCTGATGGAGCTGGCCAATCTGCAGCCTGGCGAAACCGTCCTCGAACCCTCGGCCGGAACCGGGAACATCGCCACGGCCGCCGTCGAGGCTGGCGCGGTCGTCGACTGCGTCGAGCTGGACCTTGGCTTGTCGAATATCCTCATCGGCCGCGTCAAGGAGGTGCGGGACGTCCGCATCCGGGACTTCCTCAGCGTCGAGCCGGACGGGCAGCTCTACGACGCCGTGGTGATGAACCCGCCGTTCTCGCGCGGGCGGGACATCGCGCACGTCACCCACGCCCTGCGGTTCGTGAAGCCGGGCGGTCGGCTCATCGCCGTCATGGGCGGCGGCGTCGCTTTCAACAAGGTGAAGGCGACGGCCGAGTTCCGGCAGCTCGTCGAGGACCGGGGCGGGTCGATCACATCGCTTCCGGCTGACGCGTTCAAGTCGGCCGGGATCGCGGTGACTACGGCCATCGTCGTCATCCCCTGTTAGCCGTCTCTCCCCGGCGCTTGCCGTTCACGCAAGCAAAACGGCCAGCGCCTTGTCTCGGAAGGAGCTTCATCGTGACCTGGAACAGCGGGCCCTGCATCGACCCCGTCCCTGAGACGGTCGTCGCGGTCCTCGACGCGATCAACGCCCGGGTGGGCTGGCCCGGGGGCCGCCGCGCCCCGTGCGTCGGCCACATGGTGTCCGATCACCGGCCCATCGTTGGCATCGACGTCGACCTCGGCGACGAGTTCGTGGAAGTGCGCGTGGCCGGGGTGCTGGTCGGCCGTGGGAAGCGCTGGACCGCGATCGGCAACGCCTACATCGGCTGCCTCCTGCCGCACACGTGGCCCGACAGCAGCTCGGTGTCCGCCCTGCACCAGGGCGGCGCCATCAACGCCTACCAACTGCACCTCCTGGTCCTCCACGGCACTCACCGCTTCGGCTGCAGCTCCCTGTATCGCCGTGACCGGTGCCCCGTCTGTCAGGGCCGCACGACCAGGTGACCGCCTCCCCCTCGTCACGACCTCGAAGGACCCCTCATGCCTGACGACCCCACCCGGATGCTGACCGTCACCCTGACGAGCGACATCTGGGACCACATCACCGACCGGCTCGGCGACTTCGCCGACCAGGCCGAAGAACGCCCCTGGCTGGGCGACTGCTACGACTGCGACCAGGCCAACCCGGGCAAATGCCCCCAGCACCAGCAGGCCGCCGAGTACGGCGCGCAGGTCCGCGCCTGGCGCGACCAGATCGTGGACCAGATCGTCGTCCAGACCGCGACCACGGCGGACCTGGTGCGCTTCTCCTGGCGGCCGGTGAAAACCATGATCCGCGACCTGGAGGTGTCCACCGCGATCGTGAACGCGCTGGCGCGGGCGGGCATCTTCACTCTCAGCGACCTGGCCAGGCACAGCGACGACGAGCTGTCTGGAGTCAGAAATCTCGGCGCGGGCAGGTTCGCCGAGTTGCGGGCCGCGCTGCGTAAGTCGGCCAACACCTGATGCTGCCGCAGCCGCTGTACCTCGCGCCGCCGTCGACCCCGTCCATCCGAGAGCAGGTCGCTGCCGGCCGGATGGGGGCGATCCTCAACCCGGCCTCCGGCAACGGCGTGCCGGAGAAGGGTCTCTTCGGCGTCGACAACGCGGTGTGGAGCGGCAAGTACCCGGGCGACCGGAAGTACCTGCGTTGGCTGGAGCGGTTCGTGCCGCACTCCGACCGGTGCTTGTTCGTGACCGCGCCCGATGAGGTGGGCAATGCGTTCGCAACGGCGGCGCGGTCACGGCACATGCTGAAGGAGATCCGCGCCATGGGCCTCCCGGCCGCCCTGGTCGCGCAGGACTACATGGAGTTCTGCCCCCTGTGGGACTGGGAGGACTTCGACTGCTTCTTCGTCGGTGGCACCACGTCGTGGAAGCTGTCGCCAGCCGCCGAAAACCTCGGGCGCGTCGCCAACAGCATCGGCCTGTGGACGCACGTCGGACGGGTCAACTCCTTGCTGCGCTACCGGAGGACCCGCTGGGCCCGCTCAGTCGACGGCACCTTCCCGCAGCGCGCCGGGCCCGACCGGGCGATCCCGATCATCCTCGGCTGGCGTGACGCGCTGCTCCGCGACGACGACCCGCCGCCTGGCCTGTTCGACCTCGACGACGTCCCGGACGACGACCTTGACCTGTGGGACGGCGGCTACGACCTCGCGCAGTGGTTGCCGCCCGGCTGGCCCCGGTGGCAGAAGCCGTCGCGGCCTCGGCCTGAACATCAACAACTCGCCCTGCTGTGAAAGGAACCAACGTGGAAGACAACACCCTGTTCGACCCGCCGCCGACCGCCGACGCGGAGCCGGCCGGAACCGCGGGCTGGACGACGGTCAAGCGGACGAAGGTGACGTTGATCGTCGAGGACGAGTTCGCCGCCGCTGAGGCCGTCGTCCGACCGGGCCAGCGTGACTTCTTCCCCCGCAACGCCCACTACCGGTGGGTGTGGACAGGCGAGCGCGGCTGGCACTTGGAGCGGTACGAGCTGAGCGGCCCGAACCGGAAGACGGACGGGTCGCCCGGCCTGATGACCGTCACCGAACGCAGACTCGGAACCGCCCCGGAGTCGTGGGCCATGTTTCCCGACTGGCTGTATCTGGCCATGGTCGCCTCCCGGCCCGACTGGGAGCCGCCCGCAGCTCAGCTGCAGCCGGCCGATGGCGCAGTCGAAGCCGTCATGGCGGCGGCGGCCGACCGCGAAACCAACAGCGACGACGACCTGGAGCAGGGGCCGCCGCAGTGACTGACTCCTGGGCCGCCGGCAGGGCCACCCGTGTCCGTCAGCGAGCCGAACGGAAGGAACTGGCGGCGCAGATGCTGGCCATCGGAATCACCGATCCGGCGTTGATCGGGGCGCGCATTGGCGTCCATCCCCGGACCGTCTGGCGGTACCTGCATGAGCTGAAGGGCAGCGTCGACCAGCGCGGGAAGGGCCAGGGCGGCGGCTTCCTGCACCTGGAGATCAAGCCGCAGGTGTTGGAGCACTTCCGTAGGTACCCGCATCTGCGGATCCCGGCGTTTCAGCTCGCCAGAGCGCTTCGGCTGCAGCCGTACTCCTCGACGGTGCTGACCGCGTTGCGTGGTCTGGAACGGGACGGCCTCGTACGGTGCGAGCTCGCTACCCGTGGCAAGCCAGGCGACCTTCGGCGGAACGTGAAGGTGATTCTGTGGTCGCTCGCAGAGGGGCAGCGTGATGGGGAGTGAGCCGCGGGGCGCGTCCGCGCGCCAGGCCGTGTACGCGCAGACCCCTGCAGGGCAGCAACGCGGCATGTGGACCATCTTCTTCGGGCAGCCGGGGGCGAAGGACCAAGGCGGCTTCACTTCCACCGCGCCCGAGCACCGGCCGACCCTCCTCGCGCGGGTGGTCGACGAACCGAAGTGGCACCAGCTCTACCGGGGTGCTTGCCTCGGCTGCGACTGGGAGGGCGAGACGCGTTCCAGGAACGGCGATGCCGTCGAGGATGCGCACGATCATGCGTGGCCCGGCTGGCGTGACCTGCCCGCGGTGAAGGTGCCGAAGTCGAACTATGAACGGTGGCTGGCCGAGGTGAAGCGAGCGTACCCGCCCGGTTGGTTGGAGGTCGGCGGGCCGATCGTCACCATCCGCACCGACAGCCGATTCTCCCGGCATGTGCCGGGGAGGGCGCCGGGCGGCGGCTACGACCTGGCTGCCTCGTACTACCAACCCAGAAGATCGCGGGACAATCTTCCTCACCCGACCCTTGATCTGGAGTTCTGATGACTGATCTGACGAAGTGGCCGCGCCTCCTAGTCGCGGGCGAACCGGTGACGCGCGAGCAGGCCAACGAGATTCTGATCCGTACGGACCCGTGGTTCCTGAGCCCGAACGACCAGGCGTGGGTGTCGGCGGTGGAGGGCGTGGCCGCCGAGTATGGGATGCCGGTCGACCCGCCTTTCAGTGCCGACATCGAGACGAAGAAGGCGAGTTGGGCCGCGAAGAGGGCGTGGCAGAAGCGGACGGGCGTCTTACAGCTGGAGTACCTGGGCAACCAACGGATCGCATCGCCATGGATCGGCGGTCCGAAGGGCTGGTGCGACTGGGACGGCCGAATCGGCTGCTCGAACTACAACATCGGCAAGTACCCGAGCGTGGAGCAGCTGACCTCCGAGTGGCAGCGCATCGCCGTAGCGTTCCCATACCTGCGGCTGCACGCCCAGGTCCTCGACATCGACGAGGACGAAGGGACTGGTCCGGTGCTCGCGACATGGGCCGTCATGGATGGCCGGGCCGCGCTGGTCGAGCCGGTCGGCGAGGTGGCCCCCATTGTCCAGCTGGATGAGTGGGACGTCCTCGCCCGGTTACTTCCGGGAGGGGAACGTGGCGTCACCCTGGAGCGGTTGCGCGAGGCGCTGGCGCAGGGGGCGAAGAAGAGCGGTGAGCGATTGGAACGCTCGGCATGACACCCTGCTTGAAGGCATCTACGCGCAGGTCGTGGACGTGGGTTGCGAGGGTTCGTGTAGTTGAGGCAGGGGTTCCCTGGCTTGCCACTGGCGTACTCAGGCCGCGGCCATCGACGTTGCCCCACGAACTCGGCATGAATTCCGATATTGACCTTATTGATCTGTTCGCTTCGGCGATCGATCATCGAGAGCAGTAGCGGCCCTCGCCTGAGGAAGGATCTCCATGATTCGTCGCGCATCGCTGGCCGTCCTGCTCGCTCTCGGCACCCTCACTGTTATCAGCTCGCCCGCGCACGCCCGCGCCTGCAAGATCGACTACCACTGCGAAACGTACTACTACACCGACTCCAGCCGCACCACACTGGTGGGGGTTAAGTACGAGAACTGCGTCGGGGATGAGACGTGGGTGGGCAGGCGGGGGTCCTATCCGGAGTTCTACGAAACCCCCTGCTGAGTGTCCACTCAAAAGTATCAGTTCAGCAGAACAACGACAGTGGCCTCATGATCACGTTCGTGATCATGAGGCCACCGCTTTGACTCACTTCTCCAGGGCTACCAGCCGCCCATGTGCCGCATGCCGCCCATGTGGCGGACGCCGCCGCCCGCGCTCGCCGTCCAACCGCCCGTGTCGCTGCCCGGAGTCCAGCCGCCGCTGTCGCTGCAAATGATCATGGCCGCGAGCTTGCCAGCCCGGCCCGCTGACCGCAACCTCTGCTGGTTCGGCCTCCGCAATCTGCTCCGCTTGAGCTCGTCACGTGCCTGGTGTCCGCCGGTAGAGCGGGATGCCGCGCCTGAGTAGCCATGCCTTGAGGGCGGTCTCCAAGATGTCCACCGGACCGGTGGCGGTGTCCAGGCAGGCGATGGTGAGCCGGTTGTCCGTTTGGCGGGTGATGCGCGGAGCGATGGCCACGTCGTCGATGTCTTCTTTCGCCCGGCGCGTGCGGCTTTTCACGGTGCGTTCGCGCTTGGGGCGGCTGCCGTCTGGGTTGCGTGGCGGCTCAGCGTCGGCGGGTATGCCGAGGAAGTCGAAGTAGTCGACGAGGGCGGCTTCGACGATGCCGGAGATGCCGAGGCCGGTCTCCTCGTTGGCGTGGCTGAGGCGTTCGTTGGTGTGGTAGCTGATGCGGACGGCGAGGGTGGGTTTGTCCTGGCGGCTTTTCGTGCGTGTGCGAGGTGCCGCTTGCTGTTCCGCTTGCTTGACCAGTGCCTTGCGGGCGGCGGCGGCTTTGGTTGAGCGGGCCATGGGCGGCGGTGTCTCCTTGGCAGGCGGTATGCGTGGTGTCGTCCTCACCTTCCCGTGCTTCGGTTTATTCTGCAAGTGACGTTGCTTGCGTGTCGGTGGCCTAGGTCGGCGCATGCGCGAGGAGGATCCTCCTCCGAGGGTGGCGCTGGAGCGGGCGTGCGCGACGCTCAGGGCCAGCGTGAGCGTGGTTGGCCATGGTCCGTGGACGCTTGATCGCTTCGCGTCTCGCGTTCGCTTAGAGATCGTTCTAGGGCCCCTTATGGGTCGTTGCGAAAGCGGAACGAATATGCAAAGATGGCGCAAGATCAAAACGCAAGCGAGTGTGAGCCAACCCAACTCACGCAAGCCAAATTGCATGCGCCAACCAGCCCAGAAAGCAGGTCCGGTGACCACCGCTGCCACCGAAAAGACACTCGACCGCATCCGCAAGGCTCTCGCCATCGCAGAGCACCCCAATACCGGCCCCGAGGAAGCCGAAACCTACCGCGAGCGCGCCTACAGCCTCATGGCCAAGTACGGCATCGAACGCGCGCACCTCGCCGCCGCAGGGCAGATCACCGATGAACTGGCCAGCTTTCCTCTCAGCATCGATAAGACCCACCAGGCCGAACGCGTCCAGCTTCTCACCAACATCGCCGACGCCAAGAACTGCCGCATCCTGCAGTGGAAGCTCAACAACACGACGTACCTCATGGTCTCCGGCTACCAAAGCGACCTCGACGCCGTGCAGATGCTGTACGCCTCCCTGACACTGCAGATGGCCAAGGAAGTCGCCAACATCACCCGCACCGGCCGCCGGAGCCTCGCCACCGCCCGAAAGAGCTTCATGCTCGGGTTCGCCAGCCGCGTCGGCGAGAAGATTCGCCAGGCCAACAAGGCAGCCACCGTCGAGGCCGAGCACGTCGACGGCCGCTCCACCGCGCTGGTCCTACGCGACCGCAAGGCCGCCGTCAACGACTACTTCGACCGCATGACTCCCAACACCGGGCACGTCAAGTCGCGGAAGGTCGGAGACGCGGACGCCTTCTACGCCGGTCGGGAAGCGGGCGACCGTGCCGACCTCGGGGGCGGCAGCGCTCGCCTCGACTCGCGCGGCCAGCGCGCACTCAACGCCTAAACCACACCAGCGGCGGGCGCCACCCAGCGCCCGCCCTCCAACCAACCCCCGAAGGAGAACCGTGGAGAACACGGAAACGACCTGCACCGCGTGCAAGACCCCCCTCTGCAACCAGGCGGCGGACGGCCGCCCCGACGTGTGGGTGCACACCACCGTCACCGACCCGCACTGCTACACCCCGAACCCGCCGTGCGAGATCGAGCAGGCCCTGCCCCGTGAGACCCGTATGGTCCGCATCAGGGTCCAGGAGCTCGTCACCTACGAGGTGGAGAAGAAGATCAAGATTCATGTCGGCGTGACCGTGGCGGAGCTGCCCAACTACCTCGCCGCCAACGACGAGGGGTGGTCCGAGGACATTGAGGACCACTTCTACGACGCTTGCGACCGTGAGGTCCTCGACGAGGACTACACGTACTTCACCGACGACGCCGGCTACCTCGCCAAGCTGGCCCTCCAGATCGAGGTGTGGCCCAGGCACATCGTGAAGTGGCTGACCTTGGCCTGCCCGGTGTGCGGCGTCCAGCCCGGCGCGGACGACACCGAGCACCAGAACGTCGGCTGGTTCGTTGGGATCGCCTGCAATGGCCTGCGCGTCGTCAACCCCGCGTTCATCGCCATGGACGGCACCGGCTGGGAGGACTGGATGACCACAACAACCACACACGCTAGCAAAAAGGATTGCGAGTGATAGCGTCCCGCATCGTTGTGAAGATCGTGCCGGTAACGGTCAACGGCGAGGCCCGGCACCAGGCCATTTGCCACACCCCCGGCTGCACGCTCGGAGTCGACGGAGGCGTGTGGGCCTGCCACCCGGGCGTGGTCAAGGCCGCGGCGGAGGAGCTGGCCAGGATCCACCGGCGTGACCACCGGAACCCCGACCATCGGCCGGTCTCCACCGCTTCTGCGGCGCTACCCGTCCGCGACGCCGAGCTGCCCGGCTGATTCCGGCAGGGTGGCCCAGCGCTGGCCGGGCCACCCTGCCCACGACACCTAGGAGAACAGTCTTGCCCGGCCCCAGACAACCACCGTGGTCACCGCAGCACCGCACCGTCCCCATCGACTACCTCGACGGGGACACGAGCCAGGTCATGCGCGGCTACCGATACGAGCTGCTCGTCGAGTGTCGAGAGCGCCACATCCACCGCCAAGCCGTCACCCCGTACACCAGCGGGATCGGCGGCTACGGCTTCGTCATCCAAGGCGACCGCCGCTACGGCGACAAGAACACCGTCACCCTCTGGACCACCCGCCGCACCTGGCAGACATTCCACCTCAAGGCTGGCACCAGCCAGTACCGCACCCTGATGGACCTGCCCGAGTACAGCAAGCTGCTGGCGGCCATCGCGGCGGACTACCCGCCGGGCAGCCTCACCGCGGAGCTGACGGCGACGCTCACGCAGATCCTGCAACTGTGGGCCGCCGCCAAGGACAACGGCTCGAACCACCTGGACCTGCGGCCGGTCGACGAAATCGTGGCTGCCCGGCTCAACCCGTTCGTCAGGGCATGGCGCGGCAAGGAGAAAGACCGGTGAAGTGCGTCGAGTGCGGCCAGAAAAACCGGGCCTGGACCAGGGAGCACGTGTACGAGCACAGCCTGTGCCAGCACCCCATCTGCCTGTACTCCCAGCCTTGCAAGGACATCCACCGCCGGACCTGCGTGAGCCTCTGCCGCGACGTCGGCCAGACACCTGAACCCCACCCGCGCGACCTTGCCCGCCAGGCCGAGGAAGCCGCGCAGCCCCGACAGCTCGACCTGCTCGCCGAGCTGTAACCAGGAAGGACACCTGTGAAGTACGTGATTCTCGACACGGAGTCGACCCACCTTGACTGCGAGGTCGGCCATCTCTGGGAGGCCGCGCTGATTGTGCGAGACACCGACGCCCCTGACGGTGGCGATGCGGAGTTCTGGTGGCAGGTGAGGCCCGACCTCGCCACCGCCGACCCCAAGGCGCTGCAGATCAACAGGTACTACGAGCGGAGCCTTGTCTCCCACATGCCGGTAGGTCACGGCGTGGAGTTGATGTGCGGGACGGAGTTCCCCGATGCCGTCGAAGGCACCGTTACGAAGAACGTGACAGCGGCCGACATCGCGCTGCAGCTCGCCCAGCACCTCGACGGCGTGACGATCGTGGCGAACAACCCGCGCCACGACCGCGATCACTTGCGCGCGTTCATGAGCGCCAACGGGCAGGCGTACACAGCGTCACACCGCATGGAGGATATCCGGTGCCTGCTGAAGGGCTACGTGCTCGGTCGCCTGGCCGCAGCCGGCGGCAAGGTCGACGAGGCGTTCGAGGGCGAGGCCGCGCATCACGTACGGGATTGGCTCGAAAACGACACGGACGTGCTGGCCTGGGAGATCGTCGGCGTCACGCAGGAGTGGTCGACCAAGCACACCGCGCTCGGTGACGCCCGCTGTGTGCGGGACGTGTTCGACGGCATCATGGGCGGCATCCTCCGATGACCGACGAACGGCCGACTGACCTGTACGTGGCTGCAGGTGAGGTCCTGCGCGCCTACCAGCAGGGAACGGGTGTGCTCGCGGCATGGCGGCACCTGGACAACCTAGCCGGACGCCCGGCCGCCTTAGGGATGCTGCTGCTGCGCTGCGACAACGAGTCCGTCGCCGCCGGAGGCAAGCTAGCCAGCAAGATCCTGCAGGCTGCCCTCGCAGAGGCAGCGCGGCACGAGGAGACCACGAACATGCCGCCCTACTGGGGGCCCGGTGGCTACCTGGAGAGCGTCGTGGACCCAGCCGCCCGGGTCGTGGTCGACGGCGACCACTACGCGATCGGCGACGACACCGGCGGGTTTCGTGGGCACGGTGGCCGCCGCTTCGACATCGAGTGGTTCGACGGCCGGAAGACCACCACCCGGAACCTCTGGCACCAGGGCGAGATCCCGCCCGAGTGGCGTCACCGGTACCCGGACAACGCCCGATTCGTACAACCCGAGAAAGGACCGAAGGTATGAGCTACGGCTACGGAAACGACTGCTCGGCCGCCCAGAACGCGCAGCGGGCCGCCGACGACGTGCGGCACGAGGTGGGCACGCTGTCCAGCACCGTCGACTCCAACCGCTGGGAGGCGGAGAACCGCGCCGACGCGCTGGAGCGGCGCATCCGCGAGCTGGAGCAGCGCGTCATCGAGCTGGAGAACTGATGAGCGCGCGCGGCTACATCACCCGCGACGAGATCGCCGAGGTGGCCGGCCTGCTGTGCGCCCGGCCCGGCCAGCCGTGCGAGATGGTGAGTGTGCAGGCCACCACGATCAACGGCGAGTACGAGAACGCGCTCACCCTGGAGCGGGCGTGGGTCGAGGTCCGCGACGTCGTCGACGGTGCGAAGCGGGACGCCGACCGCTACGGCGGCGACTGGCGCGACCACATGCCCAACCGGCCGGAGCTGTTCGACGTCGAGTACGGCGACGACTACGACTTCGACGCCAGCACCGGAGCGACGACCTACACCTACACCGAGGACTACGACGAGGCCGAGGACCGGCGCGTCGCCCTCGACATCATCCGGGCGCTGGTCGCCCGGTTCCCCCTCCCCACCGAAGAAAGGAACTCCCTGTGGCCGTCAACCTGAGACACCTGGGCCTCGACGACGACCAGGTGCGCGAGCTGGTCAAGTTCGCGGCCGCGGCCTGCGTCTTGGCCAAGGACGAGCAGCACCCGCTGAACTGGGCGCTGGAGTTCTTCGAGGACCCCGAGGGCCTGGTCGACGTCGGCGTGAAGGTCTGGGACCAGATCGACAACAAGTACGGCGTGCTGTGATGAGCACCTGGGCGGAAGCGGGGCGCGTGCTCGCTGATGAGCTGGAGCGCAGCGAGGCGCTGGGGCCGTTCGCTGAGGAGGACTCCCGGCTGCGCATGGCCGACCAACTGCTCCAGGCGCTGGACGCCAGGCAGTACACCGTGACGAAGCGGATCATGCGAACCGAACCGACGCCGCCGCCAGCCACGGTCGTGTCGGCGAGCAGGTCCGTGACTGTGGGCGACCTCTGCTCCAATGCAGGGATGATCGTGCAGCGGCACACGACGCAGGAAGAGGGCTCCGACCATGTGGAGACTGAGCTGCCGTGCTGCATCCGTCGCATCACCGTCCCCGCGGACTCTGACCTTGAGGTGGATGTGGTGTGCCCGTTCGATCGGGTGCGCTACACGCTTCGGCTCGCAGAGGAGTGGGACGGCGGCCTGCTCGCCTGTTTCGAGGTGGGCGGCGAAGTGCTAATGGTCAAGCGGCGCCCTGCCAAAAGGAGGGCTTGGTGATCACGTCGTGGGACATCATCATGCTGGTTCATGCGATGGGTATCACCTACCGTGTGCCGCGTGTTCTGGATCGCTGGTCTCTCATTACAAGCTGCGACCCGGTGAACTTGTGCGACGCGTGCCGGGACGAGCGCAGGAAAGTCATGCACGAAGCCGCTCAATTCGAGGTCTACGGGGCGTTCGGCTCTGCGTTGATGGTGATGCTGGAGGCGATGGCCTGGTTCATCAAGCCTCTCATTCCTGCTAGCAGAAAGGCTTTCAGGAAGGAACGACTGCCTACCTGCTCGAAGGGAACGTGCCTCGCGCACACTGGGCAGGCGGCCACGTGAGCGTGTACCTGGGCCGGTACGGCACGACGTTCGGCGAGTCGGAGGTCCTGTTCGCCATCGTCAATGACGATGTGGACCACGCTCGTGCGCTTCTGGCCAAGATGATGCCGGAGGAGCGGCGGGCATTGGAACACCGCTGCGAAGAGGTCATCAACCTCATCCAGATCATGCGAGAGGACGAGCAGTGAACGAGATGCCCCGCCGGAAGTTTCCATGCCACGACTGCCCTTGGCAGGTCAACGCCGAGCCGGGGAAGTTCCCCCCGGGGCGGTATGAGCGTCTGCGCTCCACTTGCCGGCCGGATGCGGAGGGTATGCCGCCGCTGCCGGGATCGCCGATGTTCGGCTGTCACGTCGGTGGCCCAGGCACGGACGAGGACCTGGCCTGCGCGGGCTGGCTCGCTGTTGAGGGCCACGAGCACATGGCCGTTCGGCTTGCACTAAGGGACGGCAGGCTGCCCCTGGAGGCGTTGGACCGGGGTGACAACTGGCCGGAGCTGTACCCGTCGTACGAGGCGATGGCTGCGGCGAACAGTGTTGCTACCAGGGAGGACGTACCGTAGTCCACTGACGCGAGCGGTGTTGCTAGCAATACCGCTCGCATACCCTCAGGACATCGGTGGAAGGACGGCGTTGCCCGAGACCACGAATCAGCTGTGCATCGGCCCTCGGTGCGGGCGGCAGCCCTGCCAAGCGGCAGCCGGACGCCTCATCTGCGAGACCTGCACCACCAGGCTACGACGTGACCTGGAGATCACTCCACAGCTCACGCTATGGCTGGAGCAGAACAAAACGCCGGGCCAGGGCGGCGGGGACCGGGTGTCCGGCTCGCAGGAGGCTGGCACTCCGGCCAGGCTCGACGTGCTGTCGATGCTGCACGAGGGGGCGACGCCGATTCACGGCGACGACGAGGACCAGATTGGCCCGCCGTCCATCCCGTCCACGCTGAAGGGGTGGGCGTGGCTGATTGCCGAACATCGCGGCCTGACCTACCCGCAGCGGGCCGGCGTCGGCGAACTGTCGGTGTGGCTGCTGCGGCACCTGGACTGGGCGACCGAACGCCCGTGGATCGACGACATGATCGACGAGGTCGGAGCGTTGCGCCGGTGGGCGCATGGGCTCGCGCCGTGGGCTGTTCACGTGCAGGAGCTCGTCGGGCCGTGCCGGTCGTGCGGCAAGCGGGCGCTGATCCGTACGGCGGGGGAGCGGTACATCGAGTGCGACGCCCGAGAGGAGGTTGGGGGGTGCGGCAGCTTGTGGACCTGGGAGGAGTACGAGGAGCACGTGGCCGAGCTGGTGGGGCGGCGCCGCCAACGTCGCAAGGTTGGCGTGAAAACGAAATGAGGCGTGGCAGAATGATGTTCATGACGAGCAATCCCGGGCGGCTCCCCCCAACCGATCAGAGAGTCGCCGCACAGGAAGCGTTGAGGAAGGCCGCGGTCGCGTACTACAAGGCGATCGAGGGGCCGACGAGGCAGTTCCAAGAGGCTCTGCTTGCTGCGTCCGGGTCGCCTGTGGATGTGCCAGGCAGCGAGAAGAAGTCGCTGGTGACGCTTCGGCAGATGGTCGAGATCACAAAACAAGCCGACCCGAGCGGTGAGGGCTTCACCTTGTACACGATCCGGAAGGTCGTGTCCGAACTCGCGGGAAAGTCGGCGGAGGAGTAGACCTCCCCGCTCATCGGAAAGCTCCGGCGGCGGCCGGGGCTTTCTGCATTTCAGAAGTCGACGGCGCGAAGCCGAGAAGGGGGTTCGTGGCAGGGTGCCGTGATCGAGCCCCCGATGTCGATGCTGTGCTCCCATCCGAGCACGTATGCCTGCCTGGTTTCACCGATCATGCGCTTAAGGGCCCGCAGCACGAACAGCGCTACGGTGATCATAGTTGCCACGATCGCGAAGCTGTGCAACCACAGCAGGTAGATCACGCTCATTTTGAGCATGTTTGGGTTGAGGACGACCCAGATGGTGGCGGCCCCCGCTGTGATCCAGCTGAGCACGGTGACGGTCACGGACGTTGCTAAGGCGCGATCGGCGCGCAGCATCGCGCCTGCGTCATTGGCGTGGGCCGCGGTTGCCCCCGCGCTCACGGCCAGCATCGCAGCGGCGAGGAGTGCGCCGGCTGTCTGGAACAACCCCAAGAATGAACTCACGTCATCCATCTCCTTAAACAGGTGTGAACGGCCGACTGGCAGCGCTTACAGCTGTCAGCACTTTCGGCTTGTGTATGTTTCCCGCTAATCTAGGTTCGTGTCAACATCTGTAAGCAGCCTGATCGGAGACTCAGGATGCCGCTCGCCACGCGGCTGAAGCGTTTGCGCGAGGTGATGGTCAACCCGAACACCGGGCTGCCGTACTCGCAGCGCGACGTCGCGGCAGCTATTACGGCGGCAGGCACCCCGATGACGGGCTCCTACATCGCCCTGCTGGAGGGTGGCGACCGCGCCAAGATTTCGCTGGACAAGGCGATCGGGCTCGCTAAGTTCTACGGGGTGCCGGTGGAATACCTAAGCGAGAACCCCGACCAGGACCTAGTCAAGCAGGTGTCGTCGCAGCTGGACCTGTTCGAGGCGATGCTCAAGTCAGGCGCCGTGCAAATGCGGTTCCGGCAGGCCGGTGAGCTTTCACCTGAAGCCAGACAGCGCATCACGCGAATCATCAGGCAGGAGATGGAGAACGAGGGCATCGCCTACGAGCCAGGGATATGACGAGGTTTGTAAACTTTTCGGGCATCCCTTTCGTCCTGTCTAGGTGTCCGCTTCTCGTCTCCGCATCCCAGACACGGTGCACGCCGCCCTGGCTTCGGTGCCGCCGCCGCGCCCTTTCGACTTAGACGAGTATCTCGACCGAGTCTCCCAAGCGCGGGGGCATCGGCTCGTGCTGCAAGAGGAAGACCTGCCCGTGGATCTGTGCGGCGTGTGGCGGTTCGACGGCCACACCGATCACATCTACGTGCCTCGCGGAGCAGCCGGCTCCCACCGCTGGCAGATCATTGCGCACGAAGTGGGCCACATGCTGATGGCACCAGAAGGCGTCACGTTCGGACACGGCATCCACGAGGAGTCGCGCGAGCAACTGCCCCCGGCAGCCACGGAATGGCTGGGGGAGATGTTCCCGCACATGGACCAGGAGGTGCTGGCCCGTTACTTCGCGCGGACAGGCTACGAGGAGGAAGGCGAACTGAACGCCGAGCTGTACGGCACGCTCGCGATTGCGGGCGTGCACGTTGACGATCGCGCCATGAAGGGCCGGATCGGCAGAATTCGACAAGCAATGGATGGGTTGTGATCATGGGCGGGTGGTTATGGACGATCGCGGCGTGGGTGGCGGTTGCGGCACGGCTGCGGCAGACGGCCACGCTCCAGGACAGGGGGCTGCTGGCCATCGTGGTAGGGATGGCGACCACGCTGACGCTGGCGCGGCCCGAAGTCGCCACTCTGGTGGATTCGGGTGGGGTGCCGATCTCTTCGCTGGCGAAACGCTGCGTGGCCATGGTGGGTGTTTTTGGGATCGTGCTCTACATGTCTGGCGTGGCCGACCGGAGCGCTCGCAAATCGGTGCTGGCCACGCTGGCTGCCGTGGTCATGCTGGTGGTCACGTATCTGGCGGGCGCGTGGCGGTGGCCGGAAACCACCGTGTTCTATGCCGACCAGGGCCGGTTTCAGCTAACAGCAGCGACGGCGATGGGCTGGCTGCACTGGATCACCTGGTACGGGTACGTGGCGTTGATCCTGCTCGCGCTCGCCGCGACCTGTGTGACGGCTGCCCGGGAAGCGTCTGGGATCGTGCGCACGCAGCTGGTGTTGTTCATTATGGGTGCCGCGTGGTGCATTCTGTCTCCCGCCTACGCCCTCGCTGCGCTGGCCGGTCTCTTCCCGTATCGGCTCCTCATTGACCAAGCCGCATTCCTGGCGCCCGGCATGCTCATCATCATCTTGGCGATGGCGTTTCAGCAGATCCAGCGCCGCCGCGCGGGTGCCCGATCATGGCTGCTGTATCAACGGTTGCGCCCGCTGTGGCGGCTTCTACTCGCTGCCGACCCCAAGGTGCCGGTCCTCCACCTTGGAGGGCTGTGGCGTATCCGACTGCAGCGGCAGGTGTCGGAGTGCCACGACGTGATGCGTCGCCTGTGGGAGTTCTTGCCACCGGGGACGTACGAGGCCGGCCGGGTGGATTCGGAGACGACCGCGCTACGTCTTCGCGACGCCATCGCGGCGAAGGAGGCAGGAACCCGGGCCGTGCGGACGACTGCGGGAACCACAGTCCAGGCAGGAACGGAGATTGCCGAGGAGGCGAAGTGGCTGATCAGCGTATGGAAGGCGTGGAAGCGGCTGGAGAAGCGGCCGGACGTGGCGGAGGTTTCGCCCGCGCTGTGACAGAGGTGTTCGCCCCGCAGTACGTGGCGATTGCTATGCCACCAGTCGCCGGGCTGCTCGCCGAGGGCTGGGCTGGCTTACTGTGGGGGCTCCTGGCCGCGGTACTGTGCGCAGGCGTGCCTGCGGCCGTGATCGCGGTGGGTGTGCGGCTGGGCCGGTTGGACTCGATTCATCTGGTCGAGCGGAAATCGCGGAAGGGGCCCATGCTGGCTGGGTTCGCTGCGGTGGTGGTGGGCTTGGCTGTGCTGGCGGTTCTGGAGGCACCCAGGGTGGTGGTGGCGTCGGCTGCGGTGATGCTCGCCTGGGTTGTGGTTATGGGTCTGATCACGCTGGTGTGGAAGATTTCGTTTCACGCTGGGGTGTCGGCGGGCACTGTGGTGGTGCTGGCGCATGTGCTTCCGCTGCTGCCGGTGCTGATGGGGGGCGCGGTCCTCGTGGCGGTGATCGGGTGGGCGCGTGTCAGTGTCTCCCACCACACCGCTGCCCAGGTGTTTGCTGGCGCGGTGGCGGGGATGGTGACGACCTGGGCGACACTCGCGATCTTGCTGTAGTCCCCTTGTTGCCAGGAATGCGACCGAATCTTGTCATGGTCAATGTCGGCCATGCAGACACGCGCAGCGGGGCTCGTTCCCAACGTCATGGCGTTTCGTGTCGCATGATGTCTATCTGCTTCTCTTGCAGATCCAGCAGGGCGTCCACCTGCTGCATGAGCACCTCGATCATCCCGTCTCGGGTGTCCTGACTGAAGGGCGTCGCCTGGATCTGGGCGATTGCGCGCTCGATCCGCGCAATCGTCCGAGCGGAGGCGCCGCTTGGCGTGGGCGCGCGGCGTCGGTCGAGTTCCTGTGTCAGGAGTTCGGCGGCTTTGTCGCGGCCGGCGGCCTTCACGTCGTCTGGGGCGGCACCGACTACGAGGGCCATGAGGACGTACTCCCGGTCGGGGATGGCGCGCTTTCCTTGCTCGTAGGCGGACCAGGTTCTGTCGGTGAAGGGCTTGCTAGTGAAGGCGTTCAGCATCTCGGCGCACCGTGCGACGCTCAGGGGGCCTTCGAGTCCTCGTTCGGTGCGTAGCTGCTGGATGAGAGCGGCGTCGGGCGGCAGGGGAGTGTTGTGTGATGACGGCATAGCGGCATGCCTCCTTCGGTTCTTGCGCTGACCTTCAGTTTGTGCGGCACGGCGTCACCGTATCAGTTGCTGCGCGAACATGTCGGTAATTCGCGAAAGTTCTGTCACTCTCGGTAATTTCGCGTTACTTCGCGAAATTTCGCGAAGCGACTTGCTTTTCGCGAACAACCGGGTAATGTCGCTTACGCGATGAGTTGATCTTCAGAACGAAGATCGCAAAGCACTAGGGAGGTGCCAATGACCAGCACGGATACGGCAACAACGCCGGAGCAGATCGTCGGCGACCTCATCGACGCCGTGGTGCCGGACGACGTTCGGATGCTCGAAGTCGGGCACGTCGCGAAGGTCCTTGGAGTGACTGACCGCGCCGTCCTCTACCTCCTGCAGGGCAAGAAGCTCAGCTACGTCCGCACCGGCAAGCGCGGATACCGCATCCCGCGCGCGATGCTGGCCGAGTACCTGCTGGAGGGCTTCCACCCCCGGCAACTCAAGGCCGCTCAGCAGCAGCTTGTCGAGACGCAGCAGGCCATCCAGGACGCGACGGACAAGCTGGCCAGCCTCGCCGCGCGCATCACCGCAGCGGAAGCCAAGCTCGCCCAGGTCGACAGCGCCAACACACCCCCCCAACGTAGGCGGTCCACCCAAACCGTCTCGTAACCAACCAACCCACCCGGCACTGCACAGAGGAGATCCCACGATCATGACTATTTTCGCAAGCAATATTGCTAGCCAACGTGCCGCCCCAGCGAAGGGGCCGGATCTGCAGTTCAACCGAACGTACGCCCTCGTTGCGATCCACGCCGCGCGACACATGACCTGCCCCGCATACGCTCCGCTGCGCACGCTCCTCGTCAGCCTGCTCATGATGGACGGCCACTCGCACGCGGACGCATACCAGCACGCCGACGACCTGATCAGCGTCGCAACCAGCGTGATCGTCAGCGTCGAGGCGAGCGAACCTCGGATGGTGCCATGGCCCGGCGGCCAGCATGTGGAGCCGTTCGTGCAGGCCATGTACGAGCTGGAGACCAGCAAGTGAGCCGACTCGCAGCCGTCGCCGTCGAAGAGAACCTGGGCGACGCCGAGGCCGCCGACTGGGACCAAGCCGCAGAGGTGGTGTTCCCCGACCTCTACCCCTGCCCCGGGGAGGAGTGCAAGAAGACGGGCAAGCTGCAGAAGGTCAACAAGACCGGCAGGATCCGCAAGCACAAGGCGAACAAGGGCGACGTGCTGCCCTGCACCGGCTCCGGCGTCCCGATCCTCACCGCGCGCATCCCGCACCGCAGCAAGTCCGGCTTCTACAAGGACCCCGTGACCGGCGTGCTGCTGAGGTCGGTGACGACGATCCTCAACCAGGGGTCCGCGCACGAGGCGCTGGTCTACTGGGCGGCCAAGGTCACCGCCGAAACCGCCATGGACAACGTGTTCGCCATGCTCGACGCCTCCCGCACCGAAGAGGGACGGGAAGAGTTCATCAAGTGGCTCAAGCAGGAGCCGAACCGGCGCAAGGACGAGCGGGCCGACGTCGGCTCTGCGGTGCACAAGCTGGTCGAGTGCAAGATCCTGGGCGAGCCCGCGCCGGTGCGGCTGCTGGCCAACGCGGACCTGCGGCCCTACATCGTCCACTTCAACCGGTGGGTGGATGAGTGGGAGATCGACTTCTACGCATCGGAGATGGTCGTCGCCAACTACGACGAGCCGTACGGCGGGACGCTCGACTACCTGTTCCGGTCCCGTCCGCTTGCGCGGAAGCTCCGTGTGCCCCCGGACACGATCTTCGCAGGTGACACCAAGACCGGCGGCACCCTCAACGGAACCACGTACGACGGCAACGTGCACGGCGTCTACCCGGAAGCCGGCCTGCAGATGAGCGCTTACCGCGCCGCCCCGTGGGGATGGCTGCGCGACGGCGAGCGCGTCAAGCTGCCGCCCCGGCACGACGTGGGCGTGATCTTGCACTTGAGACCGGAGGGCTACAACCTCTACCCGGCCCGGTGCGGCGACGACATGTACGAGATCTTCCAGACCATCCGCCGCGTCGCGGAGTTCAACACCGGCCTCGCCAAGAACGTGATCGGCGAGCCGCTGACCCTGGTCGACGACGACCCCACCAACGACACCGACGAGATCAAGGAGGAAGCAGCCTGATGGGCGGGCGCATCATCGACCGGCAGCACCGGCTCCGCACAATCGGGCGGATCCGCCTCGGAACGTTCGAGGGCAGGCCGAAGGCCAGCGAGTTCTTCATCCCCACCTCCGAGTTCGAGCACTTCATCCGGCAGATGGCCGACATCTACGGCGGCAAGGTCGAGCAGTGGAAACCGCAGGGCGACGGCGGCATGCAGTGGCGGCTGATGAACGAGGAACTGACCTCTCTCGAAGCGATCATCCCGCCCCACCGTGACCCCCTCGACCAGGCATACGAGAAGTGGAGCAGGGGCGGCCGACAAGCCCGCTGCAACGGCGAGACCGTCGAGAACCTGGGACGGCCCTGCGTCTGCAAGGCGCAGTGGGGGCCGCGGTTCTGGGAGAACGCACCAGCGCAGCAGGCGTGCAAGCTGCACTCTCGTCTCAACATCTGGATCCCCGAGATTCAGGACATCGGCGTGTGGCTGCTGGAGACCAAGGGCGCGAACGCGGGAGCGGAGTTGCCCGGCTTCGTCGACATGCTTCAGGCGATGTTCGGCCCCAAGGTGGCGGTCCCGGTCAGCCTCTGGCTCGTCCCTGGCAAGACTAGGGAGAAGGGGAAACTCAAGCTGTACACCAAGGTCGAGATCGCGATCCGGGGCATGACCAGCATGCAGGCCGCCGCGCGCATCATGGCCGCAGCCCCAGAGCACGCCGAACTCGGCGCCGGGGCGTCTGAGGACCGGCTGGCGATCGAGGCGGGCAAGCCCGAGCAAATCGACTACATCGGGGCCATCCGCGTCGCGCAGACCCGCGAGAGCGTGACCCAGCTCTGGCGGCAGGCCAAGGCCGACCGTGACGCCTGGACGAGCAAGGGCCCGGAGATCGAGGCGGCAGCGGCCAAGCGCGTCAAGGAGATCGACCGGCTGGCCGAGGTGTGGAAGGAGATCGTCACCGCGTGGTCTGGCGGCGACATGGACGCGCTGCACGGCGAGTTCATGGACTTCTCCCGGGGCTGCCGCATCGAGGACGCTACGGCGGAGGAGCTGGAGAAGTTCCTGAAGCACATCACGCCCGACGAGCCCGAGCAGTCCCCGGCCGACGATCAGGCCCCGCCCGCGCAGCCCCCCGCCGGCCGCAGCGCGGAAGACGCTTCGGTGCCCCCAGACGACGAGATCGTGGACGCCGACATCGTCGACGACCCTCCGGTGGCGAAGGAACGCCTGACCCGCCTCAACATCATGATCAGTGAACGCGGCATCACCTCCGCCACCGGCAAGGGCAGCACCGCGGCGAACAAGGCGGCCAAGGCGGCGTTCCTGAACGACACCGTCCAGCGGCCTGGTAGCCCGGACACCGACATTGAGTCCACCGCTGACCTCACCGATAGCGAAGCCGACCTGGTGATGGCGCGGCTCAAGAGCATGCCGATCACGAACCCCGGCAAGCCCAAGCAGGCCGCCCAGCAGCCCCGGCAGCAGGATCCGGCCGAGCGCCGCGCCCACATGCTCAACCTGTTCGGCCAGCTCGGCATCAAGGACCGCGACGAGGTCATGCGGGACATCAGCGCCATCACCGGCGCCAACGTGGACATGTCCGCCCCGCCCACCCCGCAGCAGATGCAGGACGCGATCGACGTCCTGGAGGCCGCCAGCGGCAACTTCGACACCTACGACGCCATGCTTGCCCAGATTCAGGAAGCCCGCGCCGAGCAGGCCCAGAACTAACCCCCTCCGCCCCGGCCCGTACCCAGGGCCGGGGCACCAACCCTCTCAAGGAGAAGCCATGCGACCCCTGTACGTGGAGTCCGAACACCTTGGCACTGACCGGATCGGCTACATGCGATTCGAGGAGGAGGCGGCGCTGTCGATCGGTGCGTACCGGCTTCCCACGAGCACGACCGACCTGGGCGCGCTCAAGGAGGACGTCATCATCTACAGGAAGATCGCGGAATCTGCCGAGCACGCCTACCGGGACCTGACCGCCCGCATCGCGTTCCTCGAAAACCAGGAGGAGCAGCGCCGCCTGGCCGCCGCTCACACCCACGCCGCCGCGCAGCCGCAGGCCACCCCAACCCCGGCGCCGGCCGCGCCGTGCAGATGCGGCGACCCGGCGGCCCCGTACACCGTGCATCGCGCCGACGCGCCCTGTCACCGGGCCGACAACCCGCCCTGCCCGAACTGCAAGGGGAACGGCTGCCCGAACTGCGCGGGCCACGGCCTCGCCATCGTCAACCCGCCGCAGGAGACCAATGCCCTGCAGCTCGTCCACGACGGCCGCGCCCCCATGCCGAGTACGACCGCGTTCAACCCGCCCGCTGCCCGGACCCCGGCGACCACGCCGACCCACTGACCCCCAGCACAACCACGATCACGAAAGAAGGACAAGACATGAGTGAGCAGCGCAACCTCAGCGACATCGTCGAGGCCGTCGCCAACGCGACCGGGCTCGAGGCGAAGGACGCGCGAAAGGCGATCAAGGCGACCCTGTTTGCGATCCAGCAGGAGGTAGCCCAGGGCCACAAGGTCGCGTTCACGAACTTCGGCAGCTTCACCCTGGCCCACCAGGAGGCTCGCACCGCGCGGAACCCCAGCACCGGTGCCGAGGTGGCCGTGCCGGAGAAGTGGAAGCCGAAGTTCACCCCCGGGCAGGGCTTTGTCGGCCTGGCCCAGCAGACGCAGACGGCGGCCAAGTCCTGATGCAGCACCGCATGTTCCGAGGGTGGTCCGGGCTGCGTGTCTACGCAGCCTGGGACGCCTCCCGGCACACGTTCACGGCGTACGCCCGCGACCCGAACGACACGATCGTGTGGCAGGTCGGCCAGGACGACGTCGAACTACCCACTTTCACCGCCCTCCAACAGGCGTTGGAGCAGCGCCGGGCCTACCTCACCGTTGAAGTGGTGGCTGCTCTCCTGGGAGACAAGGAGGGCGGCCCTGCCCCTCTGGCCAACAGCGGCAGGGTGGGAGGTGCTCAGTGACCGGCATCCCCGACGCGGCCGTCATCGTCGGCGGCGTGATCGCCGTCCTCGGCGGGCTCATCGTGGCCAGCTATCTGTCCAGCTCGTCCCGCCACCACCGATGCCGGTGGTCACCGTTGGCCGTCTCCAACCTGAGGATGACGCCGTTCATGGCGGAACAGACCGCCGTGCTCAAGCGGTGCGCTCGCTGCGGCGACCTCCAGTCGACGACCCTGGTCGGCGCATGGACGTTCGCCCAAGTGATCGGGCTCGACGCCGAAGCCGGGACCGCGGCCGGCATCGCCGCCGAAGACGTCGCCCAGTGAGAACGCCGCTGATCTTCGTCGTCATCGGCGTGCTGCTCGGCATCACAGCCGTCGCGATCCTCATCTGGATCCTCGACGCCGACAACGACCGCGCTGTCCAGCAGACCACCCCCGCCCCGTCCGGATATCTGCAGGCCAGCGCCCACTGAAGGAAACCGGTGAGGGGGCGCGCTGACCATGGCGGAGCCTGATCAGCTGCACCCCCTTCACCACCTGTACATGAACGGAGAGAAGTGAAAGAAGCCCTGTCCACCGCATTGTGGGCCGCCCTCACGGCAACCCTGTGCGTCCTGGCAGCCATGTGGCCGCCAGTCGGCTACGTGCTCATCGCCGTAGGCGCCCTCTGCGTGGCGTTCATGGTGCTGCTCTTTGGTGAGGGGATTGCCCGGGAGATGCGCCTCAACAGGGTGATGCGCCGATACGAGCGCAGCATGGCCCAACAAGAGGAGGAGTACCTCGCTCACCGCGCCCGCGTTGAGCGTCAGGACAGCGAGTGACGATCCTCGGGGCGGTGCCGGCCTGGCACCGCAACGCGGCGTGCGGCAATCTCGGGAAGTTGTTCGCGTCGAAGAAGGCTCGCGATATCGACGCCCAGCGGAAGGTGTGCGCGGGCTGCACCGTGCTGGGCAGCTGTGCCGCTGCCTACAAGGCGACGCCGAAAGGCGACTTGCCGGACCTGGTCATGGCTGGGCAGACGCGACCTGAATTTCTCGGCGTTCTCCAGGTCAACACGCGCCGCAAGTGCACGAAATGCGGTGAGAACAAGCTGCTGAACGCCTTCGTCCCCAAGACGCAGGGCAAGCACGGCCGAAGGTCGATCTGCAAGGCGTGCGAGAACGCGCGTCAGCGGGCCGTCTACCAGGCCAAGAAGACGAAAACCGCTACGGAAGGAACGACAGGATGAGCGGCTCCATGGAGCACGAGCAGGACACTCCGTACGTCAACCGCAAGAAGAAGCCCCGCAAGGTCGACGGCAAGCGGGTCGTCAAGCACAAGAAGAAGCCGTCGCAGCTTCCCCGGCACCGCGTCGAGGTCAGCGACGGTGTCGTGGCCGTGGTCGAGGGGCACGGCGTCACGGCGGCGGACCTGGCCAGCGCCCGCGCGATGGTGCTCGGCATCTCTGTGGCCAGCACAGGCGGCATGCGATGAAGACCGGCGACTTCCTGGCCAACGCCCGGGTGAGGGCCCTCATTACTCGGGAGGTGCTGGAGGAGCGGATGCGTCAGCACCGCGCGTACGGCCAGCAGCGGCACCGCGACCACGCCACCTACGACAGGGCAGAGTTCGCGTTCGCGGAGATGCTCACCGAGTCGGAGCGGCAGGTCAACGCTGACCCCGAGATGAAGACGTGGCAGTCGATCCTGCTGGAGCAGGTGTACGGGGCGATGGCCGCCGACGAGCTGCCCGCCGAGCGTCAGCGCCTCGTCCAGGCTGCCGCCGTCATCATGGCGTGGATCGAGGACATCGACACCCGACCTGCCCCGGGCGGCGGTGATGGTGGCAGTTGACCAGGCCCGCCGCGTGGCCAAGGCGACCAGGCAGCGTAAGGCAAACCAGCTTGGCATCAGAAGGCGGGTGGCCGCCACTCGCGTCCGCCAGCACCTGCAGCTCCTGCGCCGCACCATGAGCGTCCGCGAGATCGCCGACGCTTCCGGCTTCACCGGCACGTCCATCTGGAACATCCTGCTCCACGACCAGAAGACCGTCTTCCCCGAGACTCAGGCGAAGATCCTCGCGGTGACTCCCTCCGACGGGTTGGTCCTGGTGGACTCGCTCGGGACGCAGCGCCGCATTCAGGCGCTCGGCACGATGGGCTGGACCGGCGAAGTGATTGGCCGCCGCGTCGCCATGCGGCGAGGAGACACCTGGGCGAACATCAGCCGCATCATGCAGGGGACACGCCTCACGGCCAGCCTCGCGGCTGAGGTCAACCTCGTCTACGGGGAGTTGCGCCAGCAAATCCCGCCCACCGACCTGGCCGCCAGCCGGGCCAAGGCGCGCGCCCAGCGCCGCCAGTGGGCGCCGCCGGCCGCGTGGGATGCCGTCGACATCGACGATCCGGACGCCAAGCCGGACTGGGCGGCTGTCCGGTGCGAGGTCGTCTCGTGCGGTCGCCAGGTAAAGAGGGGCTGGCTCCGCTGCGAGGCGTGCCTGATTCGGCTGAAGAAGCACGGCTCGGCGGACGGCTACGTCCCGGTGAAGAACGGGCGGGCGCTCGCGGAGGACGCCCGGTTCATCTCCGAGCACGAGGGATGGTCGCTTGACGACGAGCAAGGGGCGGCGCTGGTCGCCGAACGACTGGGCGTCACCTTGGAGGCCCTGCGGAAGTGCCTGCAGCGGCACAGCAGGACGAACACGCAAGCAGAAAAGCTAGCGGAAAGGGAAGCACAGTGAAGGGGCAGAAGCAGGCGCTCAGGCCGGTGGCCGCTGACCGCCACTTCGGCGGCTGCCAGGACTGCGGCAGGGTCCGGTACCGCTCGAAGCAGATGGCCAAGCTGGCAGCCAGACAGCTCCACCCGGGCACGAACCTGCGGGCGATCCGGTGTGGCGACTACTGGCACTACGCCGCACTCACCGCGGCGAAGAAGAACTATCGGCCGTTCCAGGGCGCGCGGGCCACGTTGGTCATCGTCGACGAGGCCACGTGCCTTCCGTGGGAGGCGTCATGACGTCCCCCATGACCCTGACGGACTGGCGGGGCGAGCCGTACACGGTCGGCACGCTGATCATCTACCCGCGTGCGCAGGGCCGCACCGTTGAGGTTCAGGAGGGCGAGGTCCTCGACATCTGGGAAGTCGTCTGGTCGGGCCGGTGGATGCGGTTCGAGCCGGACAACGCCGACCACAAGGGCCTGGAGCGCGTCACCCGGGTGAAGGTGCAGCCGACCGGCCGTTGCTCCCGCTACGACATGCGCCACAAGCAGATCCAGTACGACGAGCAGGACCAGATCGTGTACGGCGACGACGACCGTCCCGTGCTCGTCCAGGCCAAGGCCAAACCGGTCGTGCTGCTCATCACCGAGAACATCACCGTCGCCAACCCAGGATGCCAGCACGGTAAGTCTGGCCAGCACGAAGGAGCCGACCAGGCATGAATCCGACGTACGGAATCGACTTCGACGGCGTCATCCACCGCTACAGCAAAGGGTGGTTCGACGGCACGATCTACGACGAGCCGATGCCCGGAGCGATCGAAGGGCTGCGCCAGCTGATGCAGCACGGCGCAGTGTTCATCCACACGGCACGGAACGTGCTCGACGTCGCTCCATGGCTCGTCCAGCACGGTTTCCAGGTCCAGGTCGAATACCCCGGCGACCCTATGAAGTTCTGGATGGAACGCGGTGCGCTGCTGGTGACGCGACGGAAGTACCCCGCAGTCGCGTATCTCGACGATCGGGCCGTCAAGTTCACCTCGTGGCCGCTCGCGCTCGCCGAGCTGCTGCCGCAGGAGGCGAGGCCAGCGGCAGCGTCGGGCGACGGCCTGGTCACGGTGTCGGTGGAGGACCTGCGCCTTGCCGTGGAGATCGCGTCCTGCCACGCCGAAGGCCCCTGTGGGCCCAGCCATGAGCATGCGGCCGTCATCGAGCGGCTGCACGCCCAGCTCCGGGGCGCGGCGTCGGGAAAGGACAGGGTCCGATGACCGAGCAGCAGGTCTGCGCGGCTGTGAAGGAGATCGACCTGGGCGGGTTGTGCGGCGCGCCCGCCGTCGCGAAGGTGACGGCGCGGTGTGCGCACGGCCACGACCGTGAGGGGTGGACGTGTGACCGGCACCTGCAGCAGATGCGGGTCGGATTGACGTTCTGCTACCTGTGCTTTATCGACTGCCACGCCTGCCGGGTGTTCGTGGCCGAGTTCGAGGCGGTGGCCATCCATGTCTAGCCGTTCCTACCGCGGCAGTCGTTCCGAAACTGAGGGCATCGTCATGGTGCTGGGCGTGGTCGCCATCCTCGGCCTGGGCGTGGCCGCAGTCGTCTCCAGCGCCACGGACGACGACGTTGAGGAGGTCGTCGCCGACTGCGTGATCGCGACGCAGCAGGCGGACGGCACTTACCAGGTGGTCGACGACCGGTTCTGCGACGGCGGCTCCCACGCCGCCTACTACTACTGGCTGTACGGCTCGTCGACCACCAGCCGGACGGGGTACGTGCGCGGCGGCACCCGCGCCAGGCCAGCGGACGCGCAGATCACGACCCGCGTCGGCAAGGTCATCTCGCGCGGCGGGTTTGGCAAGAGCGGCACCACTGGCAAAGGAGGAAGCGGCGGATGAGGTTCTCCCAGCAGCCGGGAGTCAGCGCGGCCGGCACCGCCGCACACGCCAAGTTCCGGGGCCTGAAGGTGATCGAGGAGTCGGTGGTATGAGCAGCTTCCCCGACGACGGCGACGATCCGTTCGAGCTGGCATGCGTCGTCGCCGATCTGCCAGATGACGAGCCGTGCGACCGGGAGCGGGTGATGGTGCTGCTCATGGGGTGCGTTCACGAGCACCTGGGCCACACGCCGGTGTGCCAGTTCCACGTGCAGTGCGCCGCCGATGGGGAGCTGACGTGCCCGGACTGCGACGGGCACCACGCCTGCCGCCTGGATGTCCTGGCTGAGGTGACGAAGTCGGGGGAACGCCGTGTTCTCCAAGGCTGACATCCGTCGCTGCCCAGGCTTGGCGGGCAGGCCGTCGTGCGGGCAACCGGTCCGGATGACGAAGACCGATACCGGCGTGCCGTTCCCGGTGGATCTCGCTCCGGATCCGAACGGGAACACAGCGGTGTGGCGCAACGTGGCCGGGGTTCTCCGGTCGCGTCGCGTCACCCGGGAGAGGCCGCTGGCGCCGCACGAGAAGCTGATGATGCCGCACGTCGCGACGTGCAAACCGCCACCTCGGAGAACATCGCCACGGCCGCCGCGCCCGCCGAAGGAGAAGCCGGCGGCGGCCGAGTCGTTCTACCAAGTGCTTGGCGTCGAGCGGGGTGCGAGCGACGACGACATGAAGAGGGCGTACCGGCGACTGGCTCGGGAACTGCATCCGGACGTCAACCGTGACCCCGAGGCGGCTGAGCGGTTCAAGCAGGTGACAGCGGCCTACGACGTGCTGTCGGACCGCTCGAAGCGGCAGATGTACGACTTGACCGGCCGGGCTCCGCGCCCAGGCCGGTGACGGAGTTGCGAGGAGAGCTGATGGCAGCTAGTTCATGCCAGCAAAGGAGCTGGCTTTACGGTGTTGAGCCCGAGGACCGGAGTGACCTGATATGAGCGCCCTTCCCTCAAGGACGATGATGCACGACAGGGGGAGTGGTGGCCGAAAGCCTGGTCGGGGAGGTGTCTTCTTGGCTTGGGACGCCTGCTGCGCAGGGGATGCCAGCGTCGGATCGGCTGGTGCTGATGATCGTTGCGGAGCGGTCGAACAAGTCGTCGCGCCGCATGCTGTGGCATCGGGGGGACCGCAGAGACGACGGCTCGAAGATCACGTTGACGGAGACGTTGCAGATCCGGACCGGGCTCGGCGCGCGCGGTTTGAGCGACGCGTTGCAGCGGCTCGCAGCGCGCGGAGTTGAGGTGCGCGTGCAGATCGACACGGACAAGATCGGCAGGCCGGTGTTCGCGCGGCGGGGGCACGCGGTCGACTACCACCTGCCGCCGCTGCCGGCGTCGGTGGAGCTCCCCCCGGCGCCAGGCGGTTAGGTCACGTCCAGACCGTAACCAAACCCCCCGGTGAGTGCCTGTGGATAACTCGTAAATGATCATGAAATCGGGGGGAGTTAGGTCACGTCTGAGCGTGGCCCGTGGTCACGCTCAGACCGTAACCAAACGACGAGTTAGGTCACGCTAGAGCGGGGGCCCCTATCCCTACTAGCTATCCCTTCTCCATGTCCCTTAATGGATCCCCCCGTACGTGGCTAAGGAGGAAAGGGGAAGATCACCCGCACACGAAACGACCAACACGCAAGCACTCACACCAGCAGGAAGGACCCCCATGGCCACCCGCGCCAAGCACAACGACAAACCCACCCTCCGCCACGCCTACGGCCCCCTCGCCGCCCTCCTCGCAGAGATGCGCGAAGGCTGGGACGTCGACCAAGTCCTCGGCGAACTCGTCAGCTGCCCCTGGAGCCCCCGCCTCGTCCTCGAAGCGTTCCTCGCCGCGAGAGACGACCCCAGCGACCGGCTCCGCGTCCGCGACGCCGTCGTGAAAGTCCGATCCCAACAGCAACCCCTCACCCCCGAGCAGTACGCCGCCCACCGCGCCCACGCTCAACGCATCCTCGACCGACGCCCCACCGGAGACGCCGCATGAGCATCCACACGATCGTCCTCGCCTGCGACAACTGCGCCGGCCTGACCGGCATCACCAGCCCCGCCAGCATCGCCGACGCCCGAGCAACCGCATCCGCAGCCTTCGGATGGACCAGGACCGGAGACGCCGACCACTGCGCCACCTGCAGCAGCGCACACGCCCCCGGCAACGCCTCCTCGTCGCTGATGGGTTCTCGACCACGACGAGACGGACACGCGCGGACCCAGCCAGGACCCCTCTGGAACACGCTCAAACGCAAGCTAAAGCGCTCGCGTGCACAAATGGGACTCACGGACGAGGGACGTGCTCAACGACGCTCCACGGACGTTTCAGCGTCATGCGCGGGCAAGCGAACACAAGAGCGGCAACGCGGCCAGGCAAATAAGGGCGCATAGCCAGGCCACAACGTCCGACCTGCGGAAACTTCTGAGATTCGGCACCGCTCAGAGGTTGTGTCGAAAACGAAATGACCATAGGATTGGGTCATGAAGTTAACGAGATCGGGAAGGGGAGTGATGGCGGCGTCCGGCGCCCTGGCGCTCGCTGCCACCATTGCCCCGACCGTGGCGTGGGGGTACTCACCTGAGACCCCGCCCACGGTCACCCCGGACCCAACCGAGACCGTCACCAGGACGGCAACTATCACGGTCACAGCCCACGGGCCCACCATGACGGTTGCCGGACCCACCACGACGGCCACCACCACGGGCCCCACCACCACGGTCACGGCCCACGGGCCCACCACCACGGCAGCTGGACCCACCACCACGCGGACGGTCACCACGACTGCCCCCGCACCTCCCACACCCCCGACACCCCCGCCGTCCACGGCGTTCGTGACCACAGGTCCGCTGCCCACGTTGCAGGGACCTGCCCCGGAAGCCATGTCCACCAGACTGGGAGCGCCCGACACGGGCGTCACGATGCCCATGGCGGCATGCGTAACCCCGCCCATCCCCAACGTGGCGTGCGTACCCGCGCCGCCCGTTCCCACCGTCACCCTGACCGCTGCCCCGGCGGCCATCGACGGACCCATGGGCATCGCCGTCAGCGCCCTCGGTGTCGCCGCCGTAGCGTCTGCCGGAACCGCCCTCTGGCTGTATCGCCGTTCACGCAAGCAAAAGCG
The DNA here is from genome assembly GCF_040655495.1 of Nonomuraea sp. NPDC050404. Lineage (NCBI taxonomy): Bacteria > Bacillati > Actinomycetota > Actinomycetes > Streptosporangiales > Streptosporangiaceae > Nonomuraea > Nonomuraea sp. NPDC050404. The sequence goes on along the minus strand of NZ_JBFAKB010000011.1, from coordinate 197,768 downwards.
CTCGCGGGACAGCATCCCAACCAACCCGAAAGGCTGATCATGGCTGAGAACACGACCGCCCCCGCCACCACCGAATTCAAGCTCAGCGAGGAGCACGCGAAGGCCCTGCTGCCCGTGTACGCGTGGCTTACTCGCGCCGAAACGGTCCAGAAGGACGGGAAGATGGGCGGTTCCGGTCGCGGAACCTCTTCGTTCTGGTCGTTCGTTGGCGGGATGCGTCCCAGCATGGCCACCCTGGTCGCCCTTCACCAGCGGGAAGAGCTTGCCGGTGACGCTCTCGTCACCGAAGAACTGATCGACGTTCCCGACGTTGAGGACTACCCCGCCCAGTACGTGTACACCCAAGGTGCGGCCAAGGCCGCGAAGCGTTACACCACGCTCCGCCACTACGGCATGTACCTCCTGCAGGTGGACAAGGAACACCCCCTCGCACAGACCGCCGGTGTCAACATCCCGGACCTCAAGAAGTGGATCACGGCCGTGATGCCCGACGCCACAGAGCGGCTCGCCGCTCAGCGTGAGCTTGCCCGGAAGGAAGCCCAGCGTAAGGCGGCGGCTGAGCTCATGGAAAAGACCCTCAAGGACATGCAGGCGGCCATCGAAGTCGCCCGGAATAACGGAGTGGACGTGACCGCCATGGAAGCCATGATGGCGGCCCACAAGGCGGAAGCCAGCAAGTAGCACCACCAGCCGGGCCACGTACCCGCGTGGCCCGGCTCCACCCCCAACCAACCCGCAAGCCGAGAGGCGAACCATGCTGTACGACACAACCCCCACAAACGACCTGATCGACCAGGCGGCGGAGATGTACGTCTCCGCCATGGGGGAACTGTCCATCCCGGTGGCCTGCGCTCTCACCACCAAAGGTGAGCCCCGCAGGACCGTCATGGAGATGCACCCGGACCACTGCACGGCAGTGATGCACGCCATCACGTTCTGGCGCAACGACGCCGTCGCCGCGCCACTCATGGCCGCACACCTCGCCGCACATGACCTCATGACCGTGAGCATGGCCCGCGCGGACGCCGGTTTCCCGGGTGACTCCCCGTTCGAGGTCGCGGCTCGTGCGGAAGTGAAGCGACTCCGCGCCATCATCGCTGAGAAGGAAGCGGGCATCCAACGCGCGCTTCGAGAGATTCAAGAGCGCCTGGTCAGAGACCTCATGGGCATGTAGCTTAACCGCGCGTCGCGCGTCTCTGGGCCCCACACATGTACGTGTGTGGGGCCCTTCCCGTGTCCGGGGACAACGCGCACCCCCACCCACCCCCCTCCCCCCGGCCCCCCGGGGGGTGCGGTCCATGTCGGCGTCCGCGCTGGTATGGGTCGGTCTTTGTTGTGGTGTGGTGCATGCTTGCGGGTGTGTGGGTGTCGTTTGAGGTTGCGGCTGGTCGTGCTGGTGTGGATCGGGCGACGGTGGGCCGGTGGGTGAACGCTGGTCTGCTCCGGTGTCTGGTGGTAGACGCGTCTACGGGGTTGCCAAGGGCTCGCCGGCGGGGGGAGGCGGGGGGTCTGGTGAACGTCAGGGAGTTGCTGGAGGTGGAGTTGGAGCGTCGCCGTTCGCGTGGCCGGCCTGGGCCGCGTCTGCGGGGCGGCAATCGGGGGATGGCCTAGTACACCGACTGGCGGGGTTCGGGTCGGCCACATCTTCGGGTGTCGGGATCGCCTATGTAACAAGCACCCCGCTCGTTGGCCGCTTGGCCCGAACGGGGTGCCGTAGGGGTTGCTCCGGTCTTCGTCATGGAAGCTACAAGATCGGAGCGCCTTATTCTGCTAGCGCTAGCTAACCCACCAGCCGTTCTTGCAGGTGCGGCCGTCGCTGTCCATGTCGCCTTCGGCGTACTTGCCACTGCCCTTGATTTCCCCGTTGGGGCCCGGGTAGACCCTGGAGTAGGACATAGTGCAGCCTTCCCCGGCGGCGGCGGGGGTCGTGGTGATGGCAGCGATCCCTCCTGTGGCGATGATCGCGATCATTGCGGCGCGGGCGATGAGGTGCATGGGGTGCCTCCCGTTGATGCGACGGTAACTCTGCGTAGAGCTTTGCATGCATAGGGTAGTCAGTGGAAGGGGTGGGGGGGATCTCTAGCGGGAGGGTGACATGCTCGTAATCGCCAAGCTCAGCGCCTTGAGGTCTCGACTGTGAACTCCTTGTGTTGGTAACGCTGTGTCGTTTGCATGCGATTCTCTGTCATGTCGGGTTTCCAGGTTGTGGCGTCTCTCGTGGGTTCTCTCGACTGGCCTGTCGCTGTGGTCGTGGCGGTCGTGGTGTTGCGCCGTCCGCTGGCTGCGGCGATGAGTCGGGCGAAGCGGTTTGAGGCCGCGGGGGTGGCAGTTGAACTCGCCGAGGCGGAACAGGCGCGGGCGGAAGTGGAGAAGGAACTGGAGCAGGCCCCCACCGATGTTGAGGTCGACGAGCTGGTGAAGCTTTCTGCGAAGCTTGGATTCCATCTCGCGCGGCTTGCGCCCGATGAGAGGTCGGCCGTAGTGGTGGATAGATCAGGACAGCGGCCGGTGGTTCGTTCGGTGGTCGAGGAACGGTGCAGGATGTTGGCCGATCTCCTCGCCGCCGATTATCCCGTGAGGATCGGCGGGGATTACTACGTGCTCGCGTTTGGTAAGCGTGTGTCCTGACTCGCTCGAAGTGATGCAGACGCGACGCGCCCACCTGTAGGGGGTCCGGCCCGCGCAAGTAGCGAACCTCCGCCAGCGCGCGGGCGCTGGCGGGGGTCGTTTCGCCTATTTCCCTGAGCCGTCTGGCCCCACTCGGGGGCGTGCCGAGGCTAGTTGTTGGGGATGGTCAGTTCGCGGGGGTAGCTGGTGCCGACGCACTTGCGTATCACGAATATGGCAGTGCGTCCTCCGTACGGGTAACCCACCTGGGTGGACTCCACACGGCCACCCATGGCGTGACATTGCGCTTCGGTGACGATCTCAGCCGAGGCGGCGGGCGCGAGCGTGACCATGGCGGCAGCGGCGGCCAGCAGGGCGCCGGCCATTCGGGCGGGGATGCGCATGTAGTTCCTCCTGTTGGGAGAGCACGGACCCTTCATGTGCAGACTCCCTCTCCTCCACCATCACGTAAAGTAGCTTAGCAGCTACAGAGAGTATGCATGGCTCGGCGAGAGGCCGCCACGCGCGGTCACCTCCCCTGTCGCTGGGTCATCTCTGGCCACTCCTGTTGACGCCGGCCAACTCTCTGGCCACTTTGGTTGGCACTCGACCAGATGCGATGTCACCTGACAGGCGGCATCAGATCGGCTGAGCCGAGACAGCGGGGCCCGGAACGTAGCTGAATGATCTTGCTATAACTCACGATAATCCTTCTTATCGTGAGTTATAATCGATCATGAGAGCGCTTGATCACGAGCCCCTCCAGCGCGTCAGGTGCACCCAACGCCCGACGTCAACCAACCCGACAACACGCAAGCGAAAGAGCTGTCTATATGACGACGTCTGGCATCTTCGACCCTGGAGCCGAGTTGGAGCGTCACGGCGGCAGCGAGGTGATTCCCGCTGATGAGGCGGAGCAGTGGGCCCGGCTCGCCGAGCTCGACCAGGCGGCCGAGGAGTTCGAGCCCCGCGCGGAGAACACGCTGCGCTCCTACGCCTCCGACTGGCGGGTGTGGGAACGGTACGTCGCCGCGGTGGGCATCCCGCTGGAGGCCGGCACGCCGGGCGCCTTCTTGGGGTTCGTGATCTGGCTCGGCAAGGAGGGCAAGGCCCCGTCGACGATCCAGCGGAACCTGTACGGCGCGGCGGTGTCCCTGAGGGAACGCGGCGTCGCGGTGCATCCGAACGGGCCGAAGAAAGCGAAGAAGGCGGTTGACGCGCTGGCCCGCATGCTGGCCGAAGCGGGGGAGCAGCGCGGCCGTGGCCAGGCCCCGCCGCTGACGATCCCGCAGCTTCGTACGATATCGAAGGCGCTGCCGGACACACTGAAAGGCAAGCGGGATCGGGCGATTCTCACGGTCGGGTTCGGCATGGCGGCGCGCAGGAGCGAGTTGGCGAACCTCCGCGCCCGCGACGTGGTGGTGACAGACAAGGGGCTGCAGGTGTTCGCCCGGTACGGCAAGACCGGCGCCCGCTCGCCCGCGATCAAGCGCGGTGAGAACGAGTGGACGTGCCCGCAGCGTGCCTGGCAAGCGTGGGCGTCGGTCGCGGACCTCGACCCGGATGGGCCCGCGTTCCGGCGGTTCAACGGACGCGCGATGCTGGGCCCGATCGCCGCGCAAGGCATCGGGATCGCGGTCACGGCGGCGGCCGAGGCTGTGGGCTTGATCGGCATCACCGGGCACAGCATGCGCGCCGGCCTCGCCACGGCGGCGCGGGAGGCCGGGCACGACACCAAGACAATCGCCGTGCAGGGCGGATGGTCGCCGAACGGCACCGCGCTGCACGAGTACCTGCGGATCGTGGACCAGTGGGCAGACAACGCCACGGCGGGCATCGGCATGTGAAGTGGGGCCGACTCCCATGGCTGCGGCGGGCGGCCCACTCAGCCATCCAGACTTGAACAGTGCCACCAGGTTTCTGGCGTGCAGCATGGACTTGCGGCCAAGGTCGAGACTTCCTTGACAATTGCTCTGGCGATGACAGAGTGGAGGTCCAAACGGTTTCACAACAGAGAACGGAGAGGATAAATGAGAGCAATTTCGGTGGCCATGGCCGCATTACTTATGACCGGCACCATGGTTGGCACCGCAGGGGCAGCGGTGGCGAAGACCGTCGAAGACGGTACCAGTGCAGCTGCGCCCTGGGCAAGCGTGTCCGGTGAATGTCAAGTCCAGGGTTATCGGGGAAGCATCAAGGCATATTACCAAATCCTTCGCACACAGGATTTTATCAACCGATTCAACTGGTACGTAAGTAGCGGTGGTAGCCGTCTCGGGAAGAAGAGCAATATTGAAATAAGAGTGATGCACAATCGCCCGCACAGTCTTGATAGACCCATCATTGTCTGGAACTCGAAGGATAACGTCCGTAAAGGGCCGGGCGGCCTTTCGAAGATCGTGCGCGTGGAGCGGCGACACCGGATCTACATCACCGCCCGGTTCGACTTCGATCGCCCGGGACTACCTGATTTTCGCTGCCAGGCGCGAACAAGAGATTTCTAGCCTGGAAGTTGCGCCAATGACGGTCCTCTGTTGTGAGGATATCGGCCGCAGCGATTCACTCCCAAATACGGCCGACGATATCAAAAGCGGCAGCGTCAAATCAGCCTGGTCGGCGTAGACCTGACCCGCGCGAGCCTGACCGACGCACCTGGACCACGTGGGATGGAGCGAAGAGACGCGCTGGCCCGCGTCGGGCGGAGCGGATGCGGGGGTGTCGGACCGGCTGCTGGACGGGCGGTGGCGGGTGTGAGTCGAGGGCGTCTCGGAGGACGCCCCGGTGCTCGTCTAACGCCGGGTTTCTAGTACGTCGGGGGTTGCGGTGACTTGACAACAGTGCATATGCTCTGCGCCAGAGTGGAACACGCTTGCCAAAGTGCTTGCGTGTTTGCACGTACGCATCTCTGAGTCTGCGCGTGTCGAACGATCACGACTCCCCGCATGGTCTCCGATCCCCCTGAGAACTGATCTTGTCTGACGCGCTCTGAGACGCGCGCACAAGCTGGAAGGCCCCGCCCCCGCAGATGGGACGGGGCCTTTCCCATGTCCACCCGGCCCCGGTTGCGGCCCTGCGTCGCTCGGGGGAGGCGCGGAAAACGAGCCGGGGCCGGGTCCCCAACCTCTGCCGGAGGTCCCCTCATGTACTGGCACACCCGCGACAACGCAGAGCAGGAAGGCCGCCAGCGTGGCCGCCTGGTCGACCGCAGCATGTGGCTCCACGACGCACCCCGCCTCACGCTGTGGTGCCGCCTCTTCGGGCACAAGCCGGTCATCGACGGGTACAGCCCCCACGACTGCGGCCTGCCCGCGCGCCGCTGGGTCACCTGCGACCGGTGCGGCGTTCGCCCCGACCCGCAGGGCGACCTCGACCCCGAAGAGTGGCCCATCGGCGACCGCTACGACGGCCTGTACGAAACGCCGGAGCGCCATGTCCTCACCACCGAGGAGATCCGGACAGCCATGAACCGCGTCCGCGCCGGCCTCCGGCTGCCCGGCCCGTGGCCTAAGCACCCGACCGGCAGCATCGGCGGGCAACTGATCCTGGGCCGCACCTTCGGCGGCTTCTCCGCCGAAGTGGAAATCGGCTGCGCTGGCGCAGAGAACACGCTAGCCGCGCACATCCGCCTCAACCCGATCGGCGCCCTCTACCTCCACACCGAGGCGTTCGGCACCTGGCTCCAGCGCCGCCTCAACAGCAAGGGCTACGCGTCGCGGCTGATCGGGCTGTCGGTCGACAGCTGGGGGATCCGTACGAAGCTGTGGTCCCGCGAAGGCGAGTGGTCTTCGGCCGATCCGTGGTGGATGCACGGCAGCGTCAACCTCGACCTGGCGGAGAAGCTGCTCGGCCCGAAGCGGTACAGCTACCGCACTGTGGACGGCCCGGTCATGGGCTGGATCCGGATGCCTGAGGGCGACAGCCACCAGGTGCAGCTCACCCTGAAGCGGGCTCGGCTCGGCCGCCCCCGCGCCGAGTGGGCCGCGAAGTACCACTGGTCGGTCGAGTGGGAGTCGGCCACGCCGATCGTCACCCGCCCGTCCAAGGGCGGCATCGTGGCGGCGTCCGTGGAGGTGCCCGACCAGGCTGTCGACTCCCGCTCATGGGACGCCCTCGCCTGCACGCTCGCCGCGCAGCAGCTCTGCGCACGACGCGCCGAGTACAACTACCAGCCGGAGACAGAGCAGTGACGGCCATCATCTCCGGTGGCCCTCTACCCCGGCGGTCGGTGGCTTGTGGGAAATAACCTCGCACAAAGTAACAACCTGCAGTGAACCGGTGCGAAGCGGGGGCCCGGCGGTCTACGGTCAGAGCATGACGGCCGACGCACTCGAAGCACTCGGAGTGATCGAGGCTGCGCTGTGGGGTATGGCCGGTGGCGCGGCTGTGGCGCTCGTGTCGCTGACGGCCGCCATCAAGGCCGCGGGCTACCGCTGGCCCTGGCGCGGCAAGAACGGCGTCTCGAAGGACGAGGCCCGCGAGCGGTTCTGGGCCCGTCTGGCGGTGCTTGGAGGATCGCTGGGGCTCGGCGCGATTGTGGCGGCCGCCGCGCACGGTCAGATGAGCGGCCCGTGGCCGGCCTTCCTGCTCGGCGTGGGCGCCGAGGCCAGCGTGCGCGGCCTCCTGGCGGGCGTCGAGGTGACGGTGCGCAAGCCGGAGGACGCAGCATCAACCGGTCTACCGAGCCTACAGGCCGGGCCTGTGGCCGCGCCGGTCGAGGCGGGCGGGGGTGGGGGTGGGGATCGTGCCGACGCCTCCTGACAGTCTGCTCGGCCGCCTGGCCCGCGCCACCCGGCCGCGCCGCCCGTGGCTGCGGCTGACCGCGTCTCCCTTCTGGGCTCAGGTGCTCATCGCTGCCGGGGCGCGACCGGCCGCCGCCCCCGACAGGATGGCAGTGGCCTTTCCTCCCCGACCGGCTGTACGACGCATCGAACCCCGCGCGGACCTGAGCGACGCGGACCTGACCGGCGCGGATCTGACCGGCGCGGATCTGACCGGCGCGGACCTGGGCGATGCGACCCTGACCCGCGCGAATTTGACCGGCGCGAATTTGACCGGCGCGTGGCTGAGCCACGCGAACCTGAACGGCGCGAACCTGCACAGCGCGTGGCTGAGAGGTGCAAACCTGAGCGGTGCGAACCTGTTCGGAGCGAATCTGTTCGGAGCGAATCTGTTCAGTGCGAACCTGACCCGCGCGAACCTTAACCGCGCGAACCTGAGCGGCGCGACCCTGAGCGTCGCGATCCTGACCCGTGCGAACCTGTTCGGCGCGATCCTGACCCGTGCGAACCTGTTCGGAGCGGACCTGTTCGGAGCGGACCTGTTCGGAGCGGACCTGTTCGGCACGATCCTGAGAGGCGCGATCCTGAGAGGCGCGAACCTGAGGGGCGCGGACCTGACCCGCGCGAACCTGCTCGGCGCGAACCTGCTCGGCGCGGACCTGCTCGGCGCGGACCTGACCCGGGCGACCCTGACCCGCGCGAACCTGAGCGGCGCGATCCTGATCGATGCGGACCTGACCGATGCGGACCTGACCGATGCGGACCTGACCGATGCGACCCTGACCGATGCGGACCTGACCGATGCGGACCTGACCGATGCGACCCTGACCGACGCGCGCCTTGGTGGGATGATGTGGGGCGAGGGGACGCGCTGGCCGACCGCCGGGTGGGCGGGGCGGATGCGGCGGGCTTCGGATCGGTTGCCGAACGACCGGTGGCGGGTGCGTGATGGGGACGTCATTCAAGAGGCCTCGCTCCTGGCGTGATCGGGCCTAATCGACAGACTCCGGACCTCTTGCAAACGGAATTGTCCGGAAATCCAACGACCAGCGCAGCGGCGCTTCATGGAGCTACGTGCGGCGGTGGTGGCTCGCCGCAGCTTCGGAAGTTCGAGTGTTACCGACCACCGCCTTGGCCACTTTCCCTGTCACCGGCCAACCCTCTGGCCGCTTCGGTTGGCACGCGGCCAGATTGCATGTCACCTGACAGTGGAGAACGCCCCCAACCCCGAGGACAAGACGACGTGACGCAGCGCTACATCAAGTACATGCCTCTCCCGGACATCCCGTCCGCGAGCAGGAATGCCAAGGACCACGACCTGTCGTCGATCCGCCGGTCAATCGAGACGTTCGGAGCCGTCGTCGCCGGGGAGGTCGACGAGCGCACCGGTCGGCTCGTCGCCGGTCACGGTCGCAAGGAGGTTCTGACCCAGATGCACGCCGAGGGCGCAAGCCCTCCGGAAGGCGTGCAGTTGACCGAGGACGGCACCTGGCAGGTCGCGATCGTGCGCGGCTGGCGGTCACGATCCGACGCCGACGCGGAGGCGTACATGATCGCGCACAACCGCACCAACGAAAAGGGCGGCTGGGACCAGGACATCCTGACCCGATCCCTGCTCGACATCCAAAAGGCAGACGCGGACCTGCTCGCGGCCACCGGCTACAGCCCCGACGAGCTAGCCGACCTTGAGGAAGTCCTCGCAGTGGACGCGACCATCACGGTGGGCGTGCACGACGACGAGCGGTACGACTTCGGCGGCGGCAGCGACGACGACGCTGATGGCCCGTCGCCGCAGGACTTTCAGGAGTTCGACGACGACATCCCCACCGACTACCAGTGCCCACGCTGCGCTTACTGCTGGAGTGGTAAGCCCAAATAGCAGACCCGCCACTCGCACTTGACTACAGCGTGAGGCCAAGTTCCTCGGCTGTCTGGATGCCGTAGTCGAGCACTTTGTGGCATGTCGGGCACAGCACCCAAACGTCATCTGGCCCGGTGTTGGCAAGCGACCGCCAGGCGCCGTTACGGGGCGTCTTGTGGGCTAACTCGACCACGCGCGACTCACCGCACGCTTCACACTCCCGCTTTCGGTGCGGGTGGTTGCGGAACCACCGGCCAACAACGCCTTCCCGTTTGCGCTTGCTGGCTTCCTCCGGCGTGAGCGTCGCGGGGCGTCCTTCGTAACGTTTCGGCTCCCCGCGAGCGCGGCGCTTTCGGCTTTCTGTTCGGGACTTGCGAGCAGCAGCAGTCGAGCACTCGGGTTGGCAATAACGCTGTCCGCGACCGACGAGGTCACGCTCCGCACTGAATGGCTTGCCGCACCACTTACAGGTGAGCTGTCGCGGAGCGGTGTCCTTCTGGCGAGTCTGGCAAGAGTCGCACCACTTCCGTGTCCTTCGCAGTGCAGCAAAGTGCACACCGCAACGCTGGCAGTCAACTTCGATCACTCTCTTATCATAGTCTGAACATTCTCGGAGTTAATGTGGAAGTGGCGGTAAAGCCCTCGTATCGGGTTCCGTCGATGACTGAAATCGCGGCGCTGCCTTGGAACGGATTCACTGCGATCAGTTGCTTCAGCGGTGCTGGTGGTTCGTCGCTCGGTTACCGCATCGCTGGCCTCCGCATGCTGTGGGCATCGGAGTTTGTGCCCGCGGCCGCCGACACCTACCGCGCCAACGCCAGCGAGCACACCTACCTGGACACCCGCGACATTCGCCAGGTCACCGCGAAGGACATCCTCGACCGGACGGGCCTCAAGGCGGGGGAAATCGACCTCATGGACGGCTCCCCGCCGTGCGCGGCATTCTCCACCAGCGGCAAGCGGGAGGCAGGGTGGGGCGTCGTCAAGACGTACTCGGACACACGGCAGCGCGTTGATGACCTGTTCTTCGAGTTCACGCGGCTCCTGGGCGACCTGCAGCCGAAGACCTTCGTCGCCGAGAACGTGTCGGGCCTGGTGCAGGGCACCGCGAAGGGCTACTTCAAGGAGATCTTGGCCGCGCTGCGCAAGCCTGGTTATCGTGTCAGCGCGAAACTGCTCGACGCACAGTGGCTCGGCGTACCGCAGCGCCGTCAGCGGCTCATCTTCGTTGGCGTCCGCGACGACCTCGGCATGCAGCCCGTCCACCCGAAGCCGCTGCCGTACCGGTACACAGTGCGCGACGCCATCAGCGACCTGCCCGGCGCGTTCGACGACCTGCAGACCGACCCGGAGACGGGCCAGCACCTCACCCTGCGCGGCTACTCCGTCGAACCACTGTGGCACGATCTTCGCCCAGGCGAAGGCCACAAGCAGCGCACCAGCCTCAAGCGGCTGGCATGGGATCAGCCGTGCCCAACCATCGTGGCCAGAGCAGGCACGGCGGGCACCGCCGCGATCACCCACCCCGACCACCCGCGATACCCGACCCTGGCCGAGCTGCGACGCCTGGGCGGCTTCCCGGACGACTTCGAGCTCACCGGCAACTACTACCGCCGGTGGGAACGCATCGGCCGCGCGGTGCCGCCCGTGATGATGGCGCAGATCGCCGAGACCGTCCGCGACGAACTGCTCGTCCCGCTGCGCAACTCGGGGAAGATCTGATGTGCGGCGTCGTCGCTGGCCTCGACAAGTTGAACATCGGCAGGGCCGTGGCCGCGCTCACGCACCGCGGGCCCGACGCCTCCCGCACGGTCACGGCGGCCGGCGTACACCTCGGCCACACCCGGCTCGCGATCCAGGACCTCGATGCCCGCTCGGACCAGCCGTTCCGATCCGGGCCGGTCACGATCGCGTATAACGGCGAGATCTACAACGCCGCCGAGCTGCGCCAGGCCGTGGAGGAACGCGACCCGGGCCGGGCGTGGGCGACGACCGGTGATACGGAGGTCCTGGCCGCCGCGCTCGCGGTGCTCGGCCCCGACCGGGCGCTGCCCCGCATCAACGGCATGTTCGCCGTGGCGTGGGCCGATGACCGGCGGCCGGGCGTGCTTCATGTCGCCCGCGACCGGCACGGCGAGATCCCCCTTCATCTGCACTTGGCGCAGCCAGTCATGGCCGCGTCGGAGCTGAAGGCATTCGCCGCAGTGGGCCGCCCCATGGCGTCGCATCTGATCGCGGACGTCCCCGCAGGTCAGTGGGGGACGATCCACGGCGGCCGCGCCTCCTGGTCACGGTTCCACACTCAGCGGTGCGCGCCGGCGGGCTACACCCTGCCACAGGCGTCGACCCGCTTGAAGGACACGCTCGCGCGCGCGGTGCAGCGGCGGCTCATCGCCGACGTGCCAGTGTGTGCGCTGCTATCAGGCGGGATCGACTCGGCCGCCATCACGTACGAGCTGGCGCAGCACGTGCCCGACCTGGTCGCCTACACCGCCCGCATGGACCCCCGATCGAGGGACCTGCGGTGCGCGCGAGAGACCGCCCAACATCTCGGGATCACGCTGGTAGAGGTCGATATCCCGGCGCCGACCGCCGACGACCTGGCCCGCGTGGTGTCCGTGATCGAGATGCCGCACAAGGCGCAGGTGGAGATCGGTTGGGCGTGTCTGCAGCTCGCCGAGCGGATCCGCGCGGACGGCTTCAAGGTCACCTACTCGGGAGAAGGTAGCGACGAGCTGTGGGCCAGCTATGGGTTCGCCTACCACGCCCTGCAGAAGACCGACTGGCACATCTATCGGCGTGACCTGATGGCAGCCCAGAGCAGGAAGAACTTCCCTCGCGTCAACAAGACGTTCATGGCGTACGGCGTCGAGGGGCGCCTGCCGTTCTGCGACCCGGACATGGTCGACCTGGCGCTGTCGCTGCAGCAGCACGCCGTGGCGGACGGCAAGGCCCGCCCCAAGGTGGTGCTGCAGCGGGCGTACGCCGGGCTACTGCCCGACGCTGTGGTGCGGCGGCCGAAGGTCGCGTTCCAGGACGGCCTTGGGCTGAAGACCGCGATCACGAACGTGCTGCCGAACCCGGGCCGCTTCTACCGGGCCGAGTACCAACGCCTCGTCAGGAACAGCAGAGCATGAGCGAAGACACCGACATCGCCGAGCAGTTCGACACCGGCGGCTGGCAGTTCACGCCCGACGTCGTGGACGTGTTCGACGACCACGTACGCGCCAGCGTGCCGCACTACGACGTGATCCAGGACCTCGTGGCCGAGACGACCGACTGGCTCGTCCCGGCCGGCGGCCTGGTCGCGGACCTCGGCGCGTCGACCGGCGCGTCAGCGCGGCGCATCATAGAGCGGCACCCTGACCGAGGCATCCAGTTCGTGCTGTACGACGAACAGCCCGCGATGCTCGAACAGGCCGACGCCGAGCTGCGGGAACTCGCCGTCAAGCTGGACACCGAGTTCGACATCCTGCTGAACCGGACCCGGATCCAGGACGGGCCGCTCGTGCACGAGAACGCCGACCTGACGCTGTGCCTGTTCACGCTGCAGTTCCTGTCACGTGAGGAGCGCGTCAAGGCGCTGCGGCTCGCCCGGCAGCGCGCGGCGGAGAGCGGCGCGCTGATCGTCGCGGAGAAGATCCGCGCCATCGACTCGCGGTGGGCGGAGATCGGCACCGACGTGGCCCACGACTACAAAGCCGCGCGCGGCATCTCCGACTCCGCAATTCGGGCGAAGGCGAAGGCCCTGCGCGGCGTGCTCCGGCCGTACCCGCAGCAGGCCACCGCAGACGCCACAGTCGCGGCCGGGTGGCACGCCCCAGAGGTCCTGTTCCGGTGGCATTCATGGGCGGTGATCGGCGCTTTCGCCTCAGCCCAGTGAACGAGGGGGTGTCCGATGTGGTTCGACGAGCGCCCACCCCCGGACTGGACGATCGAGCTTCCGCCCGGCATGGAACTGCTGAACAGCAACCAGCGGCTGCACCCGATGGCCAAGGGAAGACTCACGAAGCTGCTGCGTCGCGCTGGCCATAAGGCATCCCTGGCGGTCGGCCTGCCCCGGCTTGAGCGGGTGTACGTCGTCGGCGAGCTCCGGCCAACCGACAGGAGGCGGCGCGACCCCGGCAACTGGTACCCCAGCGCGAAGGCCGCGGTGGACGGCGCAATGACCGACGCCGGCGTCCTGGTCGACGACGACGCCGAACACCTCGTTGGCCCGGACATGCGGCTCGGGCCGATCGTCAAGGGCGGCCAACTCGTGCTGCACGTCTGGCGCGGCACCGACACCTGACCCGCGCTCACTGATCGTTCCTCCCACACCTCGGACGGAGGTTTCCCCTCATGGTTTCCAGCAGAAAGCGAGCGTCGGCCGCCGTCGTCGCGGAACGGCGCGCCAAGGCCGTACAGATGCGCATCGCAGGCATCAGCCCCACGATCATCGCTGAGAACCTCGGCTACTCCGGCGGCTCGGCGGCTGTCGTCAAGGACATCACCCGCTCGATGCAGAAAGCCGCCAAGGCGGAGCACATCGCGTCCGAGCACCTGCTGCAGATCGAGATCGATCGGCTGGACCGACTCATGGCTGCCGTCTGGGCCAAGGCGCTGTCCGGCGACGTGAAGGCCGTCGAGCAGGCCGAGAAGTTGATCGCCCGCCGATGCGCCCTGCTGGGCCTGGACCTGATCAACCGCAACGGGTCGGAGAACAGCGACATCGCCAGCCTGCTGGGCAACCTGTTCGCGAACCTGCAGGCTCGGCACGGTCAGAACGAGGTGACGGTCGAGGTCGTCGACGCCATCGAGGCTGGCGAGGACCGTCCGTGAGCTTGGCGGTCGTCACGCTGTCCCCGATGCAGGAACGCAGCATCGCGGAGTCCACGGCCCGGATCAACCTATGGACGGGCAGCGTACGGTCGGGCAAGACCATCGCGAGCCTGCTGCGGTTCCTGATCTACGTGGCGCAGGCGCCACGCGGCGGCCACCTGGTGGTCGTCGGCAAGACCAACGACACCATCGCGCGCAACGTGTTCGAGCCGCTCATGGACCCGAGCTTGACGGGGCCAGTGTCGCGGCGGATCTTCTACACGCGCGGAGCGGTCACGGCGAACATCCTCGGCCGCCGCGTTGAGATCATCTCCGCGAACGACGTCCGCTCAGAGTCCCGCCTGCGGGGTCTCACCTGCGCCGGAGCTTACGTGGACGAGGCGACGCTGATCCCTGAGGCGTTCTGGGACCAACTGCTCGCCCGCTGCAGCGTCCCCGGCGCGATGATCTTTGGGACGACGAACCCGGATGCTCCGAACCACTGGTTGCGCAAGCGGTTCCTGCTCCGCTCGCACGAGCTGGACCTACGCTGGTGGCACTTCACCCTGGACGATAACCCCAGCTTGGACCCGGTGTACGTGGCCAATCTCAAGGCCGAGTACACCGGACTCTGGTACCGCAGGTACGTGCTGGGGGAGTGGTGCATGGCCGAAGGCGCGATCTTCGACATGTGGGACCCCGACCGGCACATCGTTGACCAACTACCGCTCATGGAACGGTGGCTCGGGCTGGGCATCGACTACGGCACAGTCAATCCGTTCGCGGCCCTGCTCGCCGGGGTGTCCACCCCCGACCTGGACGGCCAACGGCGCATCTACCTGGCCAGCGAGTGGCGATGGGACTCCCGCCTCGAACGCCGACAGCTCACCGACTCGGAGTACTCGAAGAAGCTCACCGAATGGCTGGACAACGTGCCAGACACGTACGGACCCGGCACCATGGGACTCCGGCCGGACTGGATCATCGTTGACCCCAGCGCCGCGAGCTTCGTCACCCAGCTCCACCACGACGGGCTCCTGCCACAACTCGGCGACAACGCCGTCCTCGACGGCATCCGCACCGTCTCCAACCTGATCGCCAGCGACCTGCTGCGGGTGCACCGCTCCTGCGCCAGCTGGCTCGGCGAAGTCGGCTCCTACAGCTGGGACGACAAGAAGGCGGAGCGCGGAGACGACGCCCCCGTGAAGGTCGACGACCACTCGATCGACGCCAGCCGATACATCCTGCACACCACGCAGGCCGTCTGGACGCCACTGATAGAGCCCGTGCCCGACTACTGGCGCAAGCACTAACGCTCGCGTCACAGACGCCCACCGTCTCCACGGTGGGCCGCTCGACGCAACCTCGGGACTGCGTCGAGCCGGTGCGGCCACCGACCCCTGCCGTTGAGGGGCGGCGCGGGGCCGGGGGCCGCACCCCCAACCACCAACGTCAGGGCCATCCAACCGGATGGCCCTTCTGCATGTTCAGGAGGGCACCGATGCAGGACAACGCGCAACTGACCGAAGGTCGGCACCTCGCTGCTGGCGTGGGCCGCCACGACACCGCCAAGTGGCGATGCCACTGGAAGCTGGAGAAGTTTCACGGCGACGACACCGCCGCCAAGCCGTTCGAGACGATCGAGCGTGAGGGCAACCTGCTCATGTACGGCGGGGTCGCTGCGCTGTGGCACCGCCTGATCGGCGGCAGCACCGTCGCAGCGTTCGACGCGGCCAACGCCCGGGTCGGCGTCGGCGACGGCACCGCCGCGGCGGATGCCGTGCAGATCGACCTTCAGGGCGCGAACAAGCTCCGCAAGGGGATGGACGCGACGTACCCGCAGCACACGGACGGCACTGGCGCCGGAGCCACGACCCTGACATTCCGGTCGACGTTTTCCACCTCGGAGGCCAACTTCACCTGGAACGAGTGGGGGATCTTCAACGCTGTGACGGGTGGCCGGCTGCTCAACCGCAAGGTCGAGAGCCTCGGAGCCAAGACCTCCGCCGCGAGCTGGGTGTTCACGGTCCAGCTGTCCCTGGTTTAAGTCACAACGCGACTGCCTGACAGGGAGGGGAGCGCGTGGCGACGATCCTGGAGGACTTTGAGGACGACACCTTCAGCCTCCTCATCGGAGGTGACTGGGCGCGGGACGACGATTACGCCGCTTTCGGAACGTATTCGCTCAAGAGCGCCGACATCGCTGCGTTTGGTGTGACGGAAGCCACGGTCACCGTACCGGCCGGGGCGACGTCCCTGACCTTCTACTACCGGGTGTCGTCGGAAGAGGATTACGACCAGTTTTACGTCTTGGTCGACGGCGCGGAAAGGCTTGTCGCCTCGGGCGAGGTGGCTTGGACCCCAGCCACGCTCGCCGTGACTGGCGCGTCCGTGGTCACCTTCCGGTACGACAAGGACCAAGACGTCGACAACGGGTCGGACGCGGCCTGGGTGGATCAGATCGAGTTCACCATTCCTGGGGAGCTTAAGAGCGCCACCGACAACGGCGCGCTGACCGAGACAGCCAACGCCACCCAGGCGCCGGAGGTCGCCAAGATCGCCAACGACAGCGGACGCCTGACCGAGGCGCGATGGAGGAACGAGCCGCAGGGCGGCACCGTGTCACCGTCGATCCGGTCGAGCTCCACGGCGGTATCCGGGTTGGCGACCTACACGATCAACGCGCCTGCTGGTGTGGTCCTCAACGACGTGCTGATCGCCATCCAGGCGGGGGACCGCGCGTCCACAGCGACCATGACGACCCCAATCGGCGGCACGACGTGGGAGCCGCTGGACGCTCTGGACGCGACCAGCCCGTCTAACGTTATTCAGGCCGTCCGGGTGTGGTGGAAGCGCGCTGGATCCGCTGAGCCGGGTCTCTACACGTTCAAGCATACGGGCGGCTCGGAGGGTCTCTGCGTGATCGTCGCCGTCAAGGGCGCGTCCCTCACGGTGGCTCCGAAGCTCCTCCGTTCGACAGATGGCACCGGCTTGAGTGTGACGACGCCAGGCATCACCCCGACGTCGGACGGCGATCTGGAACTCCGGCTGGTCGCCGCGTATGCGTTCGGCACCGCCATGACCTTCGCCGCGCCGGCCGGGCTCACCCCGGTCAACGCCGCCCAGTCGCGGGTCTACACCGTGCTGGCGGCGGCGGCTCGTCAGCTGCGGTCCAACGCAGCGACCGCCCCCGCGAACTTCGTCGCGTCGGTGGACGAGGTGATCTGGCGGAGCGGCTACACGCTGGCCATCGCCCCGGCCGTCGCCGGGCCCCCGGAGGTGACCAAGTCGGCGGCCGACGCCGCAGCGGTGGCCGAGTCATCGACGGTGGTCGTTGTCCCGGATGGTGAACCCCACGCGGCCAACGACGCGGGAACCCTGACGGAGACGGCCACGGTTACGGCCGACGCCACCTCCTTGGATGTGGCCACGCTGCACGAGGCCGTGGCGCTCGACGCTGGCTCGGGTACCGCTGACAGCGGCACGCTGGCCGAAGCGTTGATGCTACAACTCGGCTGGAGCAGCGTCGATCAGGCGCAGCTCACTGACGGCGGCCAGGTGGGCGCGCAGGCCGCAAGCGCCGACACCGGTACGTTGGTCGAGTTGGTCGATGTCGCCAAGACGATCGGCCCGGTCTCCAGCGACGCTGGGACGCTGGCCGAGGCCACCCTAGTGGACGCGGTGGCGGCGGCGGCCGATGCGGGCACGCTGACCGAAGCGACGATGTTGGAGCTCGGCCAGGGGAGCGCCGATCAGGCGCTCTTGGCCGAAAACGCCCAGGTGGAGGCACAGCCCGCCAGCGTTGACGGTGGCGCACTGGCTGAGACGGTGGACGTCGCGAAGATGATCGGCCCCGTCACCAACGACTTGGCCGCGCTGACCGAAGTCGCCACGGTGGAGGCGCAGGTGGCGGCGGCCGACGCAGGCGCGCTGACCGAGTCGGCTGTGGCGGCGGTCGTAAAGGAGTCCACCGACTTTGGGCAACTCTTCGAGTTCGTCTCGGCCGGCTTGGACGTGGTTGACACCGCAACGCTCATTGAATCCGCTGTCGTTGACGCGGTCATCGCGGCCTCCGAAAGCGCGTCCTTGGCCGACACGTCGTCGCTTGAGGCACCCAAGTTCGCCACCGACGCCGCAGTGCTCGTCGAGCACGCTGAAGTGCTCGATATCGGGCGCGCCGTCGTCGGCGCCGGGCTCGTCCGTCGCGGCTGGTCCGCTCATTCGCCGCGCCGCCGCTGGGCTGTCGGGAAGCCGCGTCGGGCTTGGCGGGCGGATTCACCCCACACGTAGGGAGGTGCTCAGTGGAACCGATGTCCTCCCTGTCCAGGGAGTACTTGTACGTCTACGTCGAGGGAGCGACCGGCAGCGAAGCCGTGGAGATGGCCTTCACCGCCCCGGGCTCCAAGCCGATCGACGCCGATTGGCGGCCGGCTGAGTGGGAGCCTCCGTCGCAGGATGGCGCGGATGCGCGCATCCTCGTCGGTCCTGGCGAGGACGCGGTGGCGCTGCCCGAGGGCACCCATCTGGCGTGGGTCCGCGTAACCGCTGTCGACGAGCAGCCTGTGCTTCCTTCCGGGCTGGTCCCCATCACATGAACGACGCGAACGAGAGGTGGTGTGATGCCGCTCCCCACTCATGACCAGGAGTGGCCGCCCCCGCACATGCGTGCTGAGATGCGCCTGTACGCCCAGCATGGAGCCTGGTACTCCGGCGATCCCGACCGGCTCGCCGAGGTGTACGGCAACGGTGCGGTGACGCCGGGCCTGGGCCTCGATTTGAAGGGCTGGGACAGGCCTTTGCAGTGGGCTGGCGGCGCGGTCGGCCGCGTGGCGCGCTGGTTCTGGGGTTCGCCGATCCCGGCCGGACAATCCAGGTCAACGAAGCTGCACGTGCCGCTGGCGGCGGACATCGCGGCCAAGTCCGCGGACCTGCTGTTCAGCGAACCGCCCACCCTGAGGGCGGCGGGCAAGAAGACGCAGAAGCGTATCGACCAGATCATGAACGAAGGCAGCGTGTACGCCGGGCTGTTGGAGGCTGGTGAGCTGGACAGCGCGTACGGCGGCGTCTACCTGCGCGTCGGCTGGGACACGGAGATGGTTGATCATCCGGTGGTGGACTCGCTCCCCGCGGACTCGGCCGTGCCGGAGTTCCACTCGGGCCGACTGCATGCGGTGACGTTCTGGCGGGTCGTTGGCGAAGATCAGAAGGTCGTGTGGCGGCATCTGGAGCGCCACGAGAAAGGCCGTGTGTTTCATGGCCTCTACCAGGGGGACGATTCGCGGCTGGGCCACATGGTGCCGCTGGAAGATCACCCAGCCACCGCCGGGTTCGCGGCCATCGTGGACGCTGATGGCGGGTTCGATAGTGGCTATCAAAAAGGCTTGCTTGTTCACTACGTGCCCAACATGCGGCCGCATAGGACGCTGAGAGGCACGGCGCTGGGCCGCTCCGACTACGCGGGTGTCGAGCCGCTCATGGACGCGCTCGACGAGACGTGGACGAGCTGGATGCGGGACCTGCGGCTCGGCAAGGCGCGCATCATCGTCCCCGAGGTCTACTTGCAAAACACGGGCCGTGGCAAGGGCTCGTACTGGGACCCCGACCGGGAGATCTACAGCGGGCTCGGCATGCTGCCGCCGGCGAACGGCGGCGGCAACATGATCACTGAATCCCAGTTCAAGATCCGTGTGGAGGAGCACCAGCAAACCGCCAAGGGCTTGGTGGCTCAGATCCTGCGCGGCGCTGGGTACTCGGTGCAGTCGTTCGGTGAGGCCGGCGAAGGTGTAGAGGCGACCGCGACGGAGATCCACTCCCGTGAGCGGCAATCCCTCACCACCAGGGGTCGGAAGGTCGGCTACTGGACGCCTGCGCTGGCGTGGTTGGGCGAATGCCTGCTGCACGTCGACCACTACATCTACAAGAGCAAGGTCACGGCGGAACGCCCGCAGGTCGAATGGCCGGACGGCGTGTTCCTGGAGACCGAGTCAGTGGCCCGCACCGTGGACCTGCTGAACAGGGCGCAGTCCGCGTCCATCGACACCCGGATCCGCATGGTGCACCCGGACTGGGACGACGAGCAGGTGACGGCCGAGATGAAGCGGCTGCGGGATGAGCTGGGCCTGAACGTTCGGGACGCCGACACGTTCGATGAGCAGATTCTCCCTGGCCTGGACGACGACCTCGATGGCTGACCTGGAGGAGGCGGTAGAGGCGCGTGTCGCGCTCGCCGCCGCGATCTCGTACAGGTACGCCGAGGCTGAGGAGCACCTGTTCGAGGTCATTGCCAAGGCGCTGGCCAAGGGCGGGAACGCGCCCCAGCAGGCGAGCGCCCGGCTCGCTGAGGTGCAAGCACTTGGCCTCCAGGTCGAGAAGATCCTCAAGGACCTGGAGGCGCTGGCAGCGCAGGCCGTCGAGGACGGTGTGACGAAGGCGTGGCAGGACGGCTTCGTGCGGGCGAGCCAGGAGCTGGAGCGTCTGGGCGACGATCAGGGCATCAGCCCCGGCAAGGGCTTGGCGCAGCTCCTGAAGGAGGCGTTGGGTCTGCTGCCTGCCCTCACAACGGGGGCGTTGAGGCAGGTCACCGACATCTACCGGCAGGTGATCGCGGAGACGACGCCGCTGGCGTTGACCGGCGCGATCACGCGGGAGCAGGCGACGACCCGGGCGCTGCAGAAGTTCGCCGCGAAGGGCATCACGTTCTTCGACGGCAAGGGTCGCACGTGGTCGATCTCCTCATATGCGGAGATGGCGACCCGTACGGCGATGGCGCGGGCGGCGAACGAAGGGCATCTGGCGACCCTGCGGGAGAACGGCCGTGACCTGGTCATGGTGTCGCGGGCGCCATACACGTGCCCGCTGTGTGATCCGTGGGAAGGCAAGGTGCTCACCCAGTCGGGGCAGGCCGGCGACCGGCAAGAGAAGAACGTCCTGACGGGCGAGGCCATAACGGTGCACGTCGCGGGCACCGTGGCGCAGGCCCGAGCGGCGGGCCTGCAGCACCCGAACTGCAAGCACACGTTCGGCGTCGTCTTACCGGGCCTGACGAAGCCGCCGCCGAAGCCGGAAGCGGAGGGCACGTACAAGGACACGCAGCAACAGCGGTACCTCGAACGGCAGATCCGAGGGTGGAAGCGGCGCGCGGCGGCGGCCCCGGCGGGCAGCCCAGAGAAGAAGACCGCGAATCGGCACGTCAAGGCGTACCAGGAGCAGATGACGGAGCACCTGGGCGAGACAGGGCTGCTGCGGCAGAGATCTCGTGAGCGGGTCCGTCCCGATGAGATGACGCCTCCGATGCTCCATCCGGCGCTGAAGCCGAAGCCCACGCCAGCACCGCCCAGCCCGACCCCCAATCCGGCACCCAGTCCGGCGGCGTCCATGCAAGCACCATCGCCGACGACGACCAGGCCCACCACGGGCGGACGCACGTCGTCAATGCGGGACGCTGTCCGTCACCGGACCAACGACGAGGGCGAGCAGTGGATCAGGGACAAGATGCCCGCGATCCCCAGGAGCGAATGGGCGCCGGACGAGAGGCGCGCGATCTGGGAGTACACGGGAGACACGCACCAGCCGATGAACGCGGCTCTGCGCGGACCCGCCGGTTCCGGCAGTTCCAGCACCCGAAAGCTGATCAACGACCTCGACAAGGCGATGGCGCGGCAGTCAGTACCGGAGCCGGTCATCGTGCACCGCGGCGTCGACGACAGGTTCACGAAGGCCAACGGTGTCGACATCACCTCGCCGGAGGAAATGGAAGGCATGGTCGGCCGTGTCCTACGGGACAAGTCGTACATGAGTACCAGCGTCGGCAGACAAGCCGCTTTCAGCAGCAACCCTATCGCCTTGGCTGTCCGCGTTCCCGCAGGTCACAACGCATTGAACGTGGACGGTCTTACGCAGTATCCCGGCGAACGTGAAATGCTTTTGCGTCGCGACACGACATATGTCGTCCATTCCGTATATAGAGTAAATGGCAAATGGTTTGTTGAAATCGAAGTGGTTCCTGACGATTGGTTCGTCACTGGGCCACCTGCCGATTGGCGCCCCGACCCGCTCGGCGACGTCGACACGGGCTACAGCTACTAAGAGAGGATGACGGAATGGCAGAACAGCACGACCCCGTACATCCGCGCTTCTCGGACAGCATCACGGTCATCGGCCAGGCGGCCGGTACGTACGGCAGTAGGCCCGCCGACCAGGCCGCCGTACGCCGCGCCCGACTGAAGGACCCGGACGGCATGGTCCTCGGCCATTTGTGGACCGACGACCAGGCAGCGGCCGGGTTCGTCAAGAACTCAGACGGGGGCAGGCCCGCCATCGCAGCAGCCGCGCAGGTGTGGAGCATCCTGAAGAACGCCTACGACGCGGGCAGGCCCGCCAGCGACGTTCTCGACCCCGCCCTGTACGCCCCACAGTTTGAGCTGGTCGTCGACTAACTCGAACTTCACCACCACATGAGAGGCCCGCCCGGCGCGGGCCTTTTTCATGTCCAGGCGCACCCCACCAGGTGCGCCTTTCTTATGTCCGCCCGCAGGCCGGGCGGTCCTGTGCGACAGCCCGCAGGCCGGGCGGCACATTACCGATTCGCAAGGAGTCAGCTTATGGCAGACGAGCAGATCGAGGTGGCCTCCACCGCCGACCAGGCTGCTACCCAGGCCGGCCAGGACAGCACCGCGCCGGAAGCGGTGAACGACACCGTCCCGGGGCAGACCCCGCCCACCGAGGACAAGGGCAAGGCGGACGCGCGGAAGATCGACGACCTTCCCGCGTGGGCGCAGGCCGAACTGCGGCGGGCTCGCAACGAGGCAGTCAAGTACCGCACGCAGCTTCAGGACAAGGACAAGCAGGCCGAGCAGAAGGCCGGGCCGTCTCCTGAGGAAGTTGCGGCGCAGGCGAAGACCGAACTGGCCCAGCAGATCGGCAAGGCCCTCGGCATCATTGCCGAGGAGGAGAAGCCCGTCGATCCGAACGACGTGATCAACCGCCTCACCTCCGAGCGGGACAGCACGGCGAAGGAACGCGATTCCGAGCGGGAGCTGCACCGCCGGGCGCTGGTCGAGCTGGGCGTGCACCGCACCGCACTGAAGGCGGGCGCGGACGGCGACGCGCTGCTGGACTCGCGTTCATTCCTGCGCAGCATCAAGGACCTCGACCCTGCGGCCGACGACTTCGGCACCGCTCTGGGTGAGCGGATTCAGCAGGCGATCGAGGACAACCCGAAGTTCAAGGCGGCCTCGCTGAGCGGGCCTCCTGCGAGGAGCGGAGGGGAGTTCACCGGTGGGCCCGGTGGCCGTAGCTCCGACCCGGACCAGATGACCACCGACGACTTCCGCGCGCAGCGGCGCCGCCAGAAGTCCAACCCCAACAAGGAGTAGGGCCCCACATGCCTAACACTTTTCTCACCCCGACCGTGATTGCCCGTGCGGCGCTGGCCACCCTCTATGAAACGACGGTCATGGCCCAGCTCGTTCACCGCGACTACGAGGAGGAGTTCGCGGCGCGTATCGGCGATACGGTCAACGTCAGGAAGCCGGCGACGTTCACCGCGAACGAGTATGTGCGCGAGAACGGTATCCAGATCCAGAACGCGCAGGAGACCTCTATCCCGGTCCGCCTGAACCATTTCGCGGACGTGAGCTTTGCGGTCACGACCGAAGAGCTGACCTTGCGGATCGAGGACTTCGGCGTCCAACTGCTCCAGCCTGCGATGGAGGCCATCGCGCAGAAGATCGACAGGGACATCCTGGCGCTGAGGGACGACATCAAGCAGGAGGTCGGCGTCACCGCTGAGGGTGGCGTGCAGTTCCCTGCGAACCCGACCGGCAAGAACATGTTCGACTACAGCAACCCCCGGTCCGCGATCGACGCGCGCAGGGTGTTGAACCAGAGGAACGTCCCGGCTGCGGACCGGAACCTGGTGATCGGCCCGGAGATCGAGGCCAAGTGGCTGGGTGACGAGCTGTTTCACAGGGCCGACGCGAGGGGCGACACGGACGGCTTGCGTGAGGCTTCACTGGGTCGTCGCGTTTTCGGTTTCGACCCGTATCAGACGCAGAACATTAAGGTCCCTGCGCAGACGACCGGAAATAGTACGACCGAGGTTGGCGTCGCATTTCATAGGACCGCGTTTGCCCTGGTGACGCGCCCACTTGTGCTGCCTCAGGGTGCGGCAAACGCTGCGGTCGCGTCCTATAAGGGTTTCGGCCTCAGAGTCGTAATGGATTACGACATCGACAAAAAGCAAGATGTGGTCTCGATCGACACGTTGTACGGCACGAAGACCCTGGATGAGTTCCGGGCCGTCCTCATCAAGGGTGCCGACGTCGCGTGAGTATCACGCAAGCGCTTCTGCTCGCGTAAATCCCTTCCAGTCCGCCCGTGCCTCGGGCGGACCTTCCATCTCCCAGCCTCAGGAGGGGGCAGCTGCGATGGGCCACAAGGTCAACACCGTGGACGGCAAGGCAGGCGACGTCGACCTGTCCGCCGTCCGCACCTTCACCGAGAAGTACCGCGTCCCCAAGGGCGCGGCCGGCACCTACATGGTGACCCGACTCCCGGTCGCCTGCACGGCCATCGCCGTACGCGCCTACCGCGCTGACGGGACTGGCGGCACCGTGAACGCACAGCGCAATGGCGGTGACCTGCTCGCGGAGAACCTGGCCACCACCACCGACGCGTGGACGGGCTGGACGCACCTGCAGAACGCCACGTTCGCCGCGGGCGACACCCTGTCGGTGGTCACCGCAGCCTCAGCCGGTAGTCCGGCTGAGGTCATCGTCCAGGTCAACTTCCGAGTGAATCCATAGGGGCGCGCGTGTACGTGTACCGCAACAGCAACAACGGCTCCATCTACGAGGTCGAGCAGCGGTCGCTCCGGATGGACGCCCTGCCGAACTGGCTGCTGATCGCCGAGCCGGACAAGCAGCCGGCCGAACTGGTGGCCACGCCCACGGCCCGGCCGTCGCGCCCGCTCGACACCGACAACAAGGCCACCTGGGAGGCGTACGCGATCTCCCGAGGCATGCCCGCGAAGGACGCTCGCGCCCTCAGCAAGGCGTCGCTGGTGAAGGAATTCGGCCGAGAGGAGGATGACGATGCCTAGAACCGACCTCCCAGTCACGAAGATCATCCGCGCCGGACACGACCTGGCGGCGGCACTGCCCACACCCGCGATTGCGGACGGGCACGCGTTCATCAACAACAGCCGCCGCATGATCCGCGTGAAGAACGCCAACACCGCCGCCCGGACAGTCACGGTTCAGATTCCCGGCGAGGTCGAGGGGCAGCCGCTCCCGGACGTGCCGTACACGATCCCGGCCAACGACGGGGACGTGCTGATCCCGGCACTGCCCGCGATCTACAACCAGAGCGACGGCAAGGTCTACCTCGACTACTCAGACCCGGCTGGCCTGACGGTGCAGGTCCTCGAACTGCCTGTGGCGGGGTAGCCGATGCCGACGTACGCCACGGCGCAGGACTACACCGACTACACCGGCACGCCCGGTCCGGACGACATCGCCCGGCGGCTCGCGCGCGCGTCGGAGCGGGTCGACGAGCTGTTGTCGAACGCCATCTACGAGACGACCGTCGAGGGCGTCGCCGTGGACCCGAAACTGGCGGACGCCATCACCCGCGCGACGTGCGCGCAGGCCGCGTGGACGCTCGCGGTCGGCGACGAGTTCGGCACCGCGTCCGCGTTCAAGGACGTGAGCATGGGGTCCGTGCGCTTGGCCAGGGTGGACACCAAGACTGGCGAGGCACCCCGGTACGCGCAGGACGCCGTATCGATCCTGCTCGGGGCCGGGTTCCTGATCGCGGTGATGACCTGGTGACCGCCATCCCCAACTTCATGTTCCGTCACACGGCGGTCGTGGAGCCGCTGGTCGGCGAAGGCGCTTACGGGCCGGTCTACGGGCCGCCGGAAACCCATCCCTGCCTGGCCGACGACAAGCGGCAGCTCGTTCGCGACGCCAATGGCATGGAGATCGTGAGCGACACGACGGTCTACTTCAGACTTGGCGTCACGTGCCCGCCCGGCAGTCGCGTCACGGTCAACGGCCGGGCGAGCACCGCCATCACGAGCCTCGTGCGCAACGGCGGCGGCCTGCCCACACCTGATCACGTGGAGGTGGCGCTGAAGTGAAGGACGGAATCGACGTCGACCTCGACCTCCACATCAACCCCGCCGCCTTCAACGAAGAGACGAAGACGGCCGCGGCCCGGGTGCTCAAGGACGCGGCACTGCACGTTCTGCAGGTGTCCAACACTAGGGTTCCGCTGCAGGAGGGCCACCTGCAGACCTCGGGTGACACGGCGGTCGACCGCGACGAGATGCGGGCCTACGTCAGCTACTCCCAGCCGTACGCGATCGCGCAGCACGAGGAGCTCGACTGGAAGCACGCGCCCGGCCGCGAAGCGAAGTACCTGGAAAAAGCGCTGGAAGAGGAAGCTCCAGCAGTTCAGGCGATGCTCGCGCAGCAGCTGAAGGAGCTGTTCACGTGACGCCGCCGCCGGGATGGACTCGGCAACTCCTGGAAGGGCTCGGCCAGCTCCTGGAGGACGCGGGCGCTGGCGACTGGAACCCCGAGGGCATCTACACGGCTGCCCAGACCGCCATCACGCTCGGCGGATTGCCCACCGCGCCGGACCTGGCCATCTCGCTGGCCACGTACGGCGTCGGCCGGACTGGCGACGACGTCGAGCAGACCGACTCCTCAGTGCTGGTGCAGTTCCGGATGCGGGGCGGTCCAGACCCGCGTGTGGCCGATGACCTGGCCGACGCCGTATTCAACGCGGTACACGGCCTGTCCAATCGGCGGCTGTTGAGCGGCGTGTTCGTGCTGCTGGCTCAGCGGCGCATCATCGCCCCCCACACACGGGACGGCTCAGGCCGCGTGGAGCGGGCCGACAGCTACGAACTGCTGTGCGTCCGGCCCTCCACCTACCGGGACTGACCTACTCCCTTCTTTTCCACTGTCGCTAGCACTATCGCTAGCGACTTCGGCATGCGCTCACAAGGAGATGAGATGACGCTGCGCAGCCTGCTCGCCAAGGACTGGCGGGTCGAGATCAACACCGGTCCCACCGCCTCGCCGACGTGGACGCCCGTCAAGGGCCTGACCGAGTTCGCCGAGGAGATCAACACCGAGACGGAGGACGACAGTGACTTCGATGGTGACGGCTGGGCCTCCCAGGTGATCACCCAGCGCGGCTGGACCCTGACTCTCAACGGCAACCGCAAGCGCGACAACGAGGCGACGACCTTCATCCCGGACCCTGGCCAGGAATTCCTCAGGAAGGCCGGCCACATCATCGGCCCCGGCGCCGACGTGCACGTGCGCTGGTACCGCCGTGACGGCTCGCCCGATGCCTACGAGGGCCGCGCCGGAGTCGACTACAAGGGAGCCGGTGGCGAAACGACCGATTTGGAGCCTTTCGAGATCGAACTGCTCGGCCAGGGCAAGCCCGAGGAAATCGAGAACCCGGTGGCGGCATAACTATGGCGAAGCTCAGGGCCCTCGACGAGTTCTTCGACGACACACTCACCCTGCCGGTCAACGGCAAGGAGTACACCGTCCCCGCGCCGGACGCGGAGACCGGCCTGCTGTGCCAGAGGCTCATGCAGGCCGGTGTCGCCGCCGCGAACGGCCAGGAAACGGACCTGACAGACCTGGCGGACTTGGACGACGACCAGGAGACGGACCTCTACCAGCGGTGCCTCGGTCCGGTCTATGACACGCTGCGCGCCGACAAGATCACCTGGCCAAAGATCAAGCACTGCGGCGTCACCGCGTTCCTCTGGATCGCCGTTGACCTTGATGCCGCGATGAAGTTCTGGGGGTCCGGTGGCAACCCGGAACTCCTCGCCCCGAACCGGGCCGTCTCCGAGGCGGCGGCGAGTACGACCCGGTCACGGGGCTCTACGAGTGGTACGAACCCGCCCCGGCAGGCCCGGCGCTCACGTGGGAAAGCCTCCTGACCCACTGGGACCTCATCGAGGCCGACCTGCACAGCGAGTTCGGGATCGACCTCGATGAGCCCGGCCTACTACAAGGCCGCTCCTGGCGGTGGCTCCGAAACCGGATTCTCGGCCTGCTGACGGCCGAAACCCGGCTTGCCCGCCAACTCGCCCCACCCCCCGACAAGACGGCCAGCCGTGCGCGTGGCCGCGCTCTCGACTAACAGAACTGACGCAAGCAATACAGATCGCGTGAGGGAACTACCCGGGGAGGTGAACCGTGGCTCTGTCGATCGGCGACCTGTACGCGACCCTGAGCCTGCGCGACAGGATGTCGGGGCCGCTCGGCAAGGCCACCGCAGGCATCAAGATCCACGCCACCGGCATCCAGGCTGCCTTCGTCGCTGCGGGCATGGCTGCCGTCCGCATGGCGAGCACCGCCGCGAAGGGCGGGCAGGCCCTCGTCTCAGCCGGTGCAAAAAGCAGCGCGCTACTGGCCGGAGTGGGTGCGGCCGGCGTCGCGGTGGGCGGCGGCCTGGCAGCGGCGTTCGCTGGCGTGACACTCGGCATCGCCGCGATCGGTATCAAGGCAGCCGCCGCCGCACCGGCCGTGAAGGCAGCCTTCGCCGACCTGGGCGCGTCCGTGAAAGGGCAGCTTGCGGACGCCGCGAGCGTCTTCCAAGGGCCGCTGATCTCGGCTGCTGGCCAGCTCAAGAGCATGTTCGGCTCGCAGATCGCTCCGGCGCTGCAGGCGATGTTCACGCAGATCGCGCCACTGATCACCCAGTTCACGTCCGGGCTCGGGCAGATGCTCACGCCTCTGCTGCCCGCCATCCAGGCGGTTGTGGGCGCGGTCGCGCCGATGCTGTCGCAGCTCGCGGGGAGCCTCGGCCAGTTCGGGGGACAGCTCGCCGGCTTCCTCGCTCCAGTGTCGGCCGCCCTGTCGCAGAACAGCGGCTTGCTGGCGACCCTGGTCACGGGGATCGGTGGCCTGCTCGTGGCGCTCGGGCCGCTGCTGGCCGCCTTTGTGCAGCTTGCCGGGGCCGTGGCGGGGCCGCTGATGTCCGGGCTCCAGCTCATCGCGACCACCTTGTCCGCGCAGCTCGGGCCGGTTCTGATCCAGATGGCGCCGCTGATTGGTCAACTCGTCGCGGGCCTGGCCGGGATCGTGGCCGCGCTCATTCCTCTGCTCCCTCCCATTCTTCAACTTGCTAGCACTTTAGCTAGCGCACTGATGCCGGTGCTGACGCAGGTGGCGCAGACCATCGTCGCTGCTCTGCAGCCGGTCCTTGTCCAACTGACCCCGGTGGTCGGGCAGATCGCGACCGCCTTCGGGCAGCTGATCACCGCCGTTCTGCCCCTGCTGCCGCCCATCGCACAACTGGTCGGCACGCTCGCCTCACAGCTCATCCCGGCGATCACGCCTGTCATCCCGCTGGTCGGGCAGGTCGCGGCGGCCCTGGCTGGCGCGCTGCTCTCGGCCTTTTCAGCGATCTTGCCCGCCGTCACGCCGCTGCTGCCGGTGATCGCTCAACTGGCGCAGGCCCTGCTGCCGCCGCTGGTGCAACTGATCAACGCCCTGTCGCCGATCTTGACAGGGCTGGCGGGGATCTTCGCGTCCGTGGTCGGCGCGGTGACGCCGTTCCTTCCACCCTTGATCCAGCTCAGCACGGCGATCCTGCCGCTGGTGATCAGCGTTGTGACCGCCTTGGCCAAGTTGCTGACCGGAGATTTTCAAGGCGCGTTCAACACCATCAAGCAAGGCGTCATCACCTTCGGCACCACAATTACATCGGCCTTCAAGAAGCTGTGGACCCTAGGCAGCGATCTCGTCACCGGAATCCGGGACGGCTTCGTCAAGGCATGGGACACCTTCATCAACACCATCAAGAACCTCGCCCAGGGCGCGGTCAGCCTGGTGAAGGGCATCTTTGGCATCTCCAGCCCGTCGAAGGTATTCGCGGAGATCGGCCAGCAGAACGTCCAGGGCCTCATCAACGGCATGGCTCGCAAGCAGAAAGGCTTGCAGAATATGGCGGCCAGGCTGTCCACCACGCTGCAACGCGCGGCCCCCGGGCCGCTGACGTACGCCTCCGCGATCAGCCCGCCGCCACTGCCGCCCGCGGCCGTGCCTGCGAACTCCAGCCCCGGCGGAGGTGACGGCCGCCAGATCCACATGACGATCAACAACCACTACCCGCAGGCCGAACCCACCAGCAAGTCGATGAACCGGGGCTTGCAGTACGCCGCGGCGGTCGGCCTCATCTCCTGACCTCACCACCCGCCAACAACTCCCGGGGAGGTGAGGCGTGGCGCTCAACGTCGGCGACCTGTTCGCCACGATCAGCCTCAGGGACAACCTCACCCCCGGCCTGGGCCGGGCCGTGGTCGCGCTTCGCACCATGGCGGGCCGGTTCGACGATGGGGCAGCGCAGATCGCGAAGACCGGCGCCGCGATCTCCCTCACTGCCACGGTGGCCAGCACGGCGCTGGCCGGCCTCGGCGTGGCCGCGTCCGCCGTCGCGGTGGGCGCGGCCGGAGCCCTCGTTGGCCTGGTCGGCGGGATCGCGGCGCTCGGCATCGCTGCGGCGGCGACCTCCGAGAACGTCAAGGGGGCATTCGTCTCGATGGCGTCCGCCGTAGGGGCGCAACTCAGGGCGGCGGCGGCCACGTTCGAGGAGCCGCTGAGGCAGCTCGCCGGGAACCTGCAGACGATCTTCACTACGATGATCGCTCCGCAGCTCGCGGCCATGTTTCAGCAGATCTCGCCGCTGATCGGGCAGTTCACCACGGCGCTGGTGCAGGTGCTGGTGCCGATCCTCCCAGCGGTACGGGAGATCATCGCGGCCATCGTGCCGATGCTGTCGAGCCTGGCCGGGGCCATGGGCGCCTTCGCCGCCCAGGTCGCCGCGTTCCTCGCACCGATCACGGCCGCGTTCGCGGCCAACAGCGGCCTGCTCACCCAGTTCGTACTCGGCGTCGGCGCGCTCCTGCAGATCCTCGGGCCGTTCATCGCCGGGTTGGTCCAAGTTGCGGCGCAGCTACTCGGCCCGGTTCTGAGCGCCCTGCAGATGATCGTGCAGGCCCTGGCCGGATCGCTGCTGTCCGCGATCGTGCAGACCACGCCCGCCATATCGCTGCTGCTGGGCAGCGTCGCCCAGTTGGTCGCCGCCCTGCTGCCGCTGCTGTCTCCGCTGCTGCAACTAGCGGCGGTGTTCGCTACGGCAGTTATGCCAGCAATAGTGCTAGCGGTATCGGTAATCTCCGGCGCGCTGGCCCCGGTCCTGATCCGGCTGCAGCCGGTCGTCGGTCAGGTCGCGTCCGCGTTCGGCGCGTTCCTGCTCGCGGTGGTGCCGCTGGTCGGCCCGCTGGCGGACCTGGTGGTTCAGCTCGCTTCGGCGCTGCTGCCCGCGCTGGCTCCCCTTCTGCCGCTGGTCGGGCAGGTCGCGACGGTCCTCGGTAGCGTACTGGTGCAGGCCCTCGGCGCAGTCGTCCAGGCGATCACGCCGATTCTGCCTCTGCTGTCGCAGGCCGTCCTCCTGTTCGGCGCGCAGCTCATGCAGGCGCTCCTCAACCTGACGCCCACGCTGCTCCAACTCGTCCAGACGTTCTCCACTCTTCTGCCCGCCGTGGCGCCGATTCTGCCGCTGATGGTGCAGTTCGCCGCTTCGATCCTCCCGCAAGCGGTACAGCTTGCCGAAGCGCTCGCTCCGGTGCTGATGCAGCTCGCGGGCGGCTTCATCCAGATCTTCCAGGCGGTGTTGCCGCTCATGCCGCCTCTGCTGCAACTGGCGGGCGCGGTCCTGCCGCATGTCGTTGCCTTGGTGTCGCTGCTCGCGCAGGGCCTGCAGACGCTGCTCGGGCCTGCGGTCCAGGGCGTCGCAACCGTCGTGGCCACGATGGTGCAAACCGTGGCCACACTGTTCGGCTGGCTGTACGACGTCCTGATCGGCCACAGCATCATCCCGGACCTGGTGACCGGGATCGGCCGGTGGATCGGCGTCACGCTGGTCGCGTTCTTCGCCGACCTCCCGGGCCAGCTCGTGCGGGCGGTCGGCGACATCGGCTCCGTGATGTCCGGCGTCGGCCAGGCCGTCATGACCGGCGTGTGGTCCGGCATCGTGTCCATGTACGACTGGCTGAAGAACGCCATCTACGGCTTCTTCTCCAGCATCATGCCGGACTGGGTGCGGCAGGCCCTCGGCATCTCCTCGCCGAGCCGGGTGTTTGCGCAGATCGGCGGATTCACGATGCTCGGCATGGCGCAGGGCATGCAGCAGTCCGCTGGCGAGGTGATGCGGACGGCGCGCAGCATCGCCGGACAGCTCACCACAGCGTTCAATCCGGACCTGTCCGCGTCGGTCAGCTCGGGCGCGGCTGCGGTCGGCGGGCCGGGCCGGAGCGGGGGAGTGGTGGTCAACCTGACCACGATCAACCCGGTCGCTGAGCCGGGCTCGCAGACGATCAACCGTGGCCTGCAAATGGCTGGCGCTATGGGGGTGGTGTGATGGGCGCGACGTACTTCCTCGACGGGGTTCCTCTGGATCACCCATCGGGGTGTTGGCGGCTGAAGAAGGGCACGAAGCGGCGGCCGTTGCCGGGGGTACGGACGGTGAACCTGTCTGTGCCTGGCCGGGCGGGCGATGTGCCCGTGCTCGGCTTGGACCATGAGGCGACGACGATCGGGCTGGTGCTCACCGTCTACTCGTTCACTCCGTCCGGCGCGGACGGCGGCGCGCAGCAGATGGAGCACAACCTCGAAGCGCTCGGTGCGCTGCTCGGGACGCGGCACCGGCTCATGGCACTCAAGTGGGTGACGGGGGCGATCGTCCGCGTCGCCGGAGTGACCGTGGAGGCCACCAGCGAGCCGGAGTATTTCCCGGGCGCGGCCATGGCCCGGCTGACCGCCGTGGTGAAGGTGCCTGGGGTGTACTGGCGGGACGAGACCGACACGACGTGGACCGGCGCCATGCCGGGCGCGGGCCAGATCGTCACTCCGCTCGCGGGTAGCACTGGCCCCATCGTCGACTCCATGGTGCGGATCACCGGCCCCGCCGTCCAGCCGTCCGTACGCGACGTCGCGACCGGCGGGACGGTCGCCTACACGGAGACCGTGCAGGCCGGCCAGCACCTGCTCATCGACTGCGGTCAGCTGCGGGCGGCGGTCGTCACGACGGACACCTGGGACATGACCCTTGGAACAGGCGCGACGGACGTGACCGGCGACATCAACGCGACCGGCCCCGGCAGCGCGTTCCGCTGGCTCCATCTCACCCCGGCCATGGCTGTGGGTGATCCGCACTCGCGGGCCGTCCTGGTCAACGCCACGGCGTTGGGCACGTCCGGCGCTTCAGCTCTCGGGATCCGGGCGCGCCGCTCCTACCTGTAGGACTCTGCTCGTAGGAGCCTGCGCGAGAGCTGAGATTGTGAGCTTCATTCCAGGTCACGGCCCAGATCTTTCGGATCGGGTATCGCAGCGATCAATTCGCCCCGATGCAGCCAGCAGTTCCGTCCCCGTGCCGCGAGGTCTGGTGTCAGCCAGCCACGCACAGTTTGCCTGTGTACCAGGCGCCGCGGATCCCGTACCCGAGCCTCGTCGCCCCCGGCTTCACACACCTTTCGTAATCGGGGGCGAAGATCGTATCAACATGGATGACGACGTCGGTTCGCGGAGGGGTATCGCAGTGCCCGTACCAGCTGAGACCACCTTCGTCTTTGTAGTAGCCGCACTGCAACTGGGCAGCTGCTTGCGTATTGGTGGTCGTCGCGGCTGAGGCCGGAGTCCCAGCGAACGCGATAGTGGCGGCCGCGAAGGCTACGATCGCCGATTTCGTGATGGTGGGAGTTGTGAAGCGCATGATTCCCCCTGAAATGCAGTGAAGGTTCCGATCCAGACACTCAAGCGCATGACGGTTTCAGAGCTGCTTCATCAAGGCTTCACGCCAGTTCGGATTCGCGTTGAGAAGCGCTGTCCGTGGTGTCCGGCTCATCGGTCTTAGCACGCGACGCTCGCTTGTGGCCCGCAGGAAGGGAACCAGTGTTCGACGTCCGCCTCATTGCCTACGCCCCCAACGGCGACCGGCTGGGCTTGCTGCCGCATCCGCTCGGGTTCGAGGTCGGATACCCACTGAACGACGTGCCCGCGCTGACGTTTCGGTACAGCCGTCACGCCATCGGCGCGGACCTGCTCGCGCAGCCGTGCGAAGTCGCGGTGGAGTGGTCGGAGGACGGACACACCTGGACGGAGCCGCCGGACTCGCGGTTCCTGAGGATTCGGCGCGGCACAGCCGTAACCGACGTAGCTGGCGTCGAAGCGTTTGAGCTGCCTGGCTACGGCTGGCAGCTGCGCAAGGTCGTGTTGTTTCCCGGGTCCGCGCCGCTGGTCGACGGAAAGAGGGCGTTCACCAGCGCGACGCCGGGCAGCATCCTGCAGTCGTTTCTTGCTGAGGCGCAGGCGCGTGG
Organism: Nonomuraea sp. NPDC050404; assembly: GCF_040655495.1. Classification (NCBI taxonomy): domain Bacteria; kingdom Bacillati; phylum Actinomycetota; class Actinomycetes; order Streptosporangiales; family Streptosporangiaceae; genus Nonomuraea; species Nonomuraea sp. NPDC050404. The sequence goes on along the minus strand of NZ_JBFAKB010000011.1, from coordinate 163,303 downwards.
CTCGCTCCCCGAGTTCGACTGGACGTTCAATACCACCCGCGACAGCAACAACAAGCCGTGGGCGAAAAGCTTGACCATCTACTACCGGCTGGGCCTGGACGCGCATACGACGCTGATCAACCTCGCTGAGCAGTCCGTGATCGACTTCCGCATGGAGGGCCGGACGCTCCACGTCTACAACGCTGACAGCGCGCTGGCGCGCGACCGGACGGCCGCGCCGCGTGTGGACCTGATGCTTGGCCGTGACGTGCTCGACGCCCCGGACTCGGGCACGCTGGAGGATGCCGCGAATGCCGTCTTGGTGGTTGGCGATGACGGGTTCCGCCGGTCGTACGGGTCCAGCGCGGTCCTGCCGTGGGGCCGGTGGGAAAACTACATCGGCCAGGGCGGCGTCTCGGATGAGGGGACCGCGTTCCTGCTCGCCGAGGGATCGCTGCTGCGCGCCGCTCAGGAGCGCGTGCAGCACACCCGGGAGATCACCCCGGTCGGCGCGCGGTGGCTGCCGTGGCGGGACTACCAGCTCGGAGACAAGATCATCGCCCCGGCGAGCGGCGGCGCGCTGGAGCCGCTTAGGGTCCGGCAGATCACCCTCACCAAGGACGACAAGGGCACGGTGGGCGGGAACGTCGTGCTCAACGACCGATTCCTTGAACAGTCAATCAGGCTCGCCCGCCGCACGGCCGGCATCGTCGGCGGCTCCACCGCGTCCGGCGGATCCGGCGCGCCACCCGCGCCGCCGTCACCGCGCGGGCGCACGGCGGCGAAGCCCGTGGGCCTGATCGTGAACCCGATCACCTACGTGGACGCGTCCGGGCACGCGCAGGGTCAGGTGACCGCGACGTGGGGGCCGGTGCTCCTGGACGTGACCGGTGAAGCGATCGACATCGACTCGTACGAACTGTTCATGCGGGAGAACATCGTCGGCGCGCCGTGGTTCTTGGTGGCCACCACGGAACCGGGCGACACCACGGCGACGTACTCGCCGCTGCTCGTTGGCCAGGAGTACGCCTTCAAGGTCCGCGCCACGTCGCAGGGCGTCAAAGGCGTGTTCTCCGACGAGTACGCCGCGCTCATCGAGGTCGACGACACCCCGCCGCCAGTGCCGACCGCTCCCGCGCTGTCGGCTCGGCTCGGCGTGATCCACGTCGGATGGGAAGGACTCGGCTTCGGCTCGGCGCAGATGCCGGCCGACTTTCACCGGGTGCGGGCGTGGATGCAAGACCCGCTCGCCCCCGGCGCGGCCGAGGTCGGCTACCTGCAGGCGGCCGGGTCGATCGTCGTCACCGGCCAGCCATACGGCGCGCTGCGCGAGTTCTGGCTGACCGCCGTCGACCACGCCGGGAACGAGTCTGGCCCGTCCGCGAGCGCGGTCATCGCCGCGGTGCAGCTCGTGGAAGGCGACGCCGCCGACGAGTCGATCACGACTGGCGCGCTGGCGGCCAACGCGGTCACGGCCGACAAGATCCAGGCGGGGGCGATCGAGGCGTCGCACATCGGCGCCAACCAGGTCACGGCCGACAAGCTCGCGGCCATCCTGGCGCTGGTCACGCGGATCGTGGCCGGAGACCCGAACGCGGCGCGGGTGGAGCTCAACGACGACGGTTTGACCGCGTACGACGAGGGTGGCGTGCAGACGGTGGACGTGTCCTCGACCGGCGCGGTGAGCATCGTCGGGCAACTCGCGACCGGCCTGACCGGCAACCGGCTCGTCATCAACCCGACCGGCGCGACGCAGCCGGAGATCAGGTTCTTGCCGGGCAGCGGGACGAACCCGGCGCGGATGTACGTGGACGGGTCGATGTACCCCGGTGAGGCCACCGTCGTCACCGTGTCGGGCGTTAGCGGGTCGGGCACCGCGCAGGCCCGCGTCGTGCACGCGGCCACCGACTACCGGATCGCCATCGTCAACCCGACCAACGGGCTCGCCGGCGGCGGCTACCTGGTCGCGAAGCCGAACGAACTTGAGGTCGGCTACAACGACATCTCAGCGAACTTGCAGCGCTTCAAGTTCAACGCCGCGTCCACCCAGTTCGCCGGGAAGTGGTCGTTCTCGGGTAGTGAGGCCGGCCTGTTGATGCGGTCGGTGTCGCTGTCGGGCGGCTCGTCGTACTCCGTGAACTGGACGTTCACGATGGTGACGATCCCGCGCGTGGTGTTCACGGCGGACAATCCCATCCCGGACCGGCTGGCCTTCCACATGCGGAACCCGACGACGACGAACTTTTCGTTCCGCAGCTCGGAGAGCAGCTTGGGCGCGCCGACGCAGTTCACCGTGCAGCTGAACATGTGGGCCTGGCGGATGTGAAAGGGGGAGCGATGGCGGTTGAGCAGTGGCAGATCACCGAGGTTCGGGAGGTCAGCAGTCCCGGCGAGGACGCATGGCTGATCACGTACAAGCCGGTCTTCGGCGACCCGGGCGCTACGTTCGTCAGCTACGTGCCGAAGGAAGCCGTCGAGGTCCGGGCCGCGGAGTACGGGCTGGCCACCGTGGATGAGGCGCTGGACGTGATCCTGCATGCGCCGCTGCTCGCGCCCGCGCACGCGGCTGGGGAACTGGACATGCCGTCCCCGGCGCTGCTCGACGTCGAGACGGCCCGCGCGCAGGTGAACGAGCAGTTGGACGTGTGCAAGGCGAAGTACGGCGTTGTCACCACGGCGGCGGCTGGAACCGGCCGCGTGGCCAAAGCGCAGGCCGACCCGCTGCAGGTCATCCGAGATCAGACCCGGATCGACCCCGTCAAGGCGGCGACGATTCGCATGGAGATGGACCGATACCGGCTCTCCCACGAGGCCGAGATGAAGAAAGGAGGCGGCCAGTGAGCGTGATACTGCCCGCTGGTTTGCCCCGGTACGCGTTGCGCCTGGTGGCGTACGAACCGAATGGCGGCAGGCTGGGGCTGTTACCGTCACCGCTGAGCTTCGAGTCCGCGGCCCCGCTGAACGATGTGTCATCGCTGCGGCTGGACTACTCAACGCACGCGGCTGGCGCGGAACTGCTTGCGCGGCCGTGCGAAATCGCGCTGGAGTATCTGGCGGGCGGCGACTGGGTGGAGCCGCCCAACGGTCGGGTTCTGCGCATCAAGCGCGGCTCGGACGTAACTGACCAGGCGGGGAAGCGGAGCTACACCTGCCCTGGCTACGCCTGGCAGTTCAAGAAGGCCGTGCTGTACCCGACCGCCGGGATGGTCGATGGGAAACGGCAGTTCAACGCCGTTCCGGTGGGTGCGGTGCTGCGGACCCTCATCGATGAGGCGAAGGCCCGGGGCGCGCTGGACGGCATGACCGCCGAGTTCAGCAGCAGCGTCGACAGTGACGGCAAGGAGTGGGCAGCCACGCTGACGATCGCGCTGGAGCCTGGCGTGGACCTGCTGACCTTGCTGCTCAATCTGTCCGACCAGGGCGTGATCGACTGGCGGATGCGCGGCCGTGAGCTGCAGGTGTTCAACGAGGGCACCGTGATGGCCACGGACCGATCGTCTGGCCCGGCGCTGGTGGACCTGTGGCTTGGCCGCGACGTGGACCAGGCCCCGGATGACGCCACGCTGGAAGATCTCTCCTCCGCAATCCTTATTGCTGGCGAGAACGGATTCACTCACGAGATCGCCAACGACCCCTCCGCGTCGCCGTGGGGCCGCTGGGAGACCTACCAGCAACAGGGCGGGGTGAGCGACGCGGGGACGGCCGCCGCGCTCGGACAGGCCGCTCTGAGCCGCGCGGCCGAGGAACGAGTGCAGATCACCCGATCGGTCGTGTTCGACGTCGCACGCTGGCTGCCGTGGGCCAACTACGCGCCGGGGGACACGGTGCTCGCGCCAGGCGACGGCGGCGGCATGGAACCGCTCCGGATCCGGCAGATCACGGTGTCCCGGGCGAGCGACGGCAAACTGTCCGGCAACCTCGTGCTCAACGATCGGTTCTTGGAAGACGACATCAAGCTTGCACGCAAAAGCGCTGGCATACTCGCGGGCGGCGTGTCGTCCGGAGGGTCCGGCGCTACGCCAGCGCCGGACTCCAGCGGTCGTGTCCCGGCCGCACCGCCGGGCCTGATCGTGGAACCGGATGCCTATCTGGACGCGGGCGGGTACGGGCGCGGCATCGCGGTGGTGACGTGGGGGCCGGTTACTGCGGACGTCAACGGGGTCGCGCTCGACGTTGGCGGCTACGAGGTGTACGCCCGGCCGAACGCTGAGGGCGAGCTGTGGTATCTGGTGGCGCAGACCGCGTCCGGCGATGTGTCGGTGAGCGTGTCGAGCTTGAATGTGGACGCCGAGTACGCGTTCAAGGTGCGCGCGGTCGGTAACGACGGCACGAAGGGCGAGTTCAGCCCGCCAGTCGCCGTGCTCATCCCGAACGACACCACCCCGCCGCCGGTGCCGTCCGCGCCGACGCTGACGACCAGGCTGGGCGTGATCCATGTCGCGTGGGACGGCCTGGGCACCGGTGGCGTGCCGATGCCGATCGACTTCGAGCGGGTTCGCGTGTGGATGCAGGACCCGCTTGCACCGGGCACGCCTGCGGTCGAGGTCGACTACCTGACGGCGGCCGGCGTCGTGGTGATTCCGGATCAGCCGTACAACGAGCCTCGCGAGGTGTGGCTGACCGCGATCGACCGCAGCGGGAACGAGTCGCAGCCGACAGCGGCCGGGGTGATTGCCACAGTGCCGCTGGTTGACGCTGACTTGATCGGCGAAATCATCGACGGTGCTGAGCACATCATCGACGGGACGATCCCGGGCGACGCGAAGATCACCGCCGATTCAATCACAAGCCGCCTGATCCGGGCGCTGGCGATCGAGGCCGACAAGATCGCCGCCAACGCGATCACGGCGGACAAGGTGGCCGCGGGCTCGATCCAGGCGAGTCACGTCTCCTCGAACGCGATCACGGCCGACAAGATCTCCGCAAACGCGATCACAGCGGCGAAACTGGCCGCTGACGCGATCAACGGCAAGACCATCACGGGCAGCTTGATCCGTACGGGCACAGCCGGACAGCGAATCGTGATTGACCCCAGCACATTGGACATCCGCTTCTACCCGGGCAACAGCACCAATTATTCGCGGCTGTGGAGCAGCGATAACGATTTTCCGGGCGAGGCAACTTTCCGTATCACGTCCGGGACCAACGTCGGCCGAACTGCACAGACACGCATGACGATCGCTGCCGGATGGACCAAATTGGAGATTCTGAACCCGAATAACAGCAACCCCAACGGGGGTTTCTTGGAAAGCGCTGAAAGCTATTCGCGCATCGGCTATGACGATGGTGGCGTCGATTCCCAGTACATGTGGATGGACGGCTCCGGCATGACCACGCACATCGGTAAGTGGTGGGATTACGCGAGCGCATCGAACACGTGGGGTATTCATTCGGGTTCATTCGTTTCCGACGAAGACCAGATTGGAGAGAGGGTTTGGTACGGGCCGACCATGCGCGACAACATGGGCCCCGTCTGTACTGTGCGTGACGGTGCTGGTCAGGAAAATTTCACCTGGTGCATTACTGCCTCGAATCAACAATATTTCGACGTGGGGTGGAGCAGGTCAGGCGGATCCTCTGGCCCTCTCACCGGCAAAGCAACTTATTGGTGGAGCTTTCGACACAATGGAGCGTCATAAATGGAAGTCTGGACTATTTGGGATGCTGAACTGGGCTACAGCCCCATGCATTTCCAGGACGGCGATGAAGCGAAGCGTGCACCCATGGGTGCCGAACCGCTGTGGGGCCTGAAAATGGTCCGGCCCGATGGCGAGTCGATGCTGGGCATGATGCCGCACAGCACGATGGAGTGGCGAGCTGCCGAATACTGCATCGACCCGGACGACATAGACACGATTCTGGACGTGATCCTCCATGAGCCGTGGATCCCGGCCGCCGACGATCCGTTCGCCGCACAGAACCCGAAGCTCGCCGAAGTGATCGACCAGATACGCGACATGCCGACGTGCTGGACAAGAGGAGTTTCCGACCAGGATCGGCGTGACGCGTGCCTGGCCAAGATTGCCTTGGTCAAGGAGAGCATCGCGCGGGTAGACCCGGCGCCACTGGCGGACCGACAAGGCGCGCTCGCATTTGTCGGCTCCGACAGGGCCGCCCCATCGGATCCGTTGGCCCCGGTCAAGGCGACACGACTGGATCCGATCCGGGTGGAGTCCAGGCGTCTGGCCGTGGAGTGGCAGCGCCGTACCGTGACGCACGCCGACTTCTACAACAAGCCGGCTGCGACGTTCCTTGGCATGCTTCCCGCAGGTGCCGGGTGAGCGACGAGCCGCCCAGCCTTGCGCTGGCCCTGTCCGAGCTACGCGGCGCGGTCGAGCTCGGGTTCGAGCGGACCAACGGGAGTACGGCGTTGATTCTGCAGAGGCTCGACCAGGTCGACGGTCGGCATGCCGAGCTGGTGAAGCGGGTCGAGCAGGACCGCTCGGCGGCCGAGGCCCGGTACGTCTCGCTGGAGACTCGCCTGGACACGGTGGAACGGGAGGCTGTGACCCGCTTGCAGCTCACCGACCGTACCCGGCAGATCATCGCCGTTGTCACCGTCCTGGTTGCCGTGGCGGGCGCGGTGATCGCGCTGATTCAGCTCACTCGCGGCTGACTGGCCGCTCTCGCTCAATTAACTGCACTTGCTTCACCTGCTTGTCACGGCTCTCGACGTCGTGATCAAGACGCTCACCTTCCTACGCGCAACGCGAGATGAGGCCGAGCGCCATCACGACGACCAGTCGTCAACCTCGACATTCCAGACCGCGGGTGCGACAGGCTCAGGCCCGGCGCACCCGCGATCGGGGTGAGGAGAAATGAGATCAGCAACTGCTGGTGGAGTCGCCCGCATCCACGGTGCAGGTGTCGCTGCCCAGGCCGCCGCTGGCGGTGTCGCCGCTGACGCCGTCCTGGACGTCGATGTTGTCGTTGCCGAGATTGCCGCTCATGGTGTCGGTGCCGGTGTGGTCGATCAGGGTGTCGTCACCGTTCTGGCCGTCGAGGTCGTCATCTCCCGGACCGCCGTCGATGGTGTCGCTGCCGTTGTCGAACAGGTGCAGCAGTCCCCCGAGGAGAGTTTCGCCGTCATTGGTGTCGGCGCCAGGGCCACCGAACAGGGTGTCAGCGCCGTTGCCGCCGCCCATGGCGTCGTCGCCGTAGTCGCCGTAGAGGGTGTCGGTGCCGTTACCGCCGTCAACGATGTCATCACCGAAACCGGCGGAGATGATGTCGTTGCCGTTGCCGCCGTTGATGGTGTCGTTGCCCTCCAGGCCGCAGATCACATCGTTGCCGCTGGTGCCGTTCAGGGTGTCGTTACCGGAAGTGCCGGTGATCGTGCATGCGGGGAGCGCCTGCGCATTGAGTACCGCGGTGCCTTGCGAATAGGGCTGAGGGCCGAAGCCGTCATTCCAGCCGCCGACGCGGATCCAGTAGGTGGTGGAGGCGCTGGCGGAGAAGGACAGCGTCGAGGCCCCTCCGGGGGAGATGCCGTCGTCGTTGCAGGCGATCTCGGTCAGCGAGCCGAGGCCGGCACCGGTGTAGACCGTGAGCACGGTGTCGAAGTTGGAAGCGGCGGTGTCGGCAGTGACCGTGGTGGCGGCGGACAGGGTCAGCGAGTACCAGACGGTCTTGTACGCGATGCTGGGGACGGGGGTGGAGCTGCACGACGGGTCAGGTTCGCTGCCCTCGGTGGTGGCGTCCACGGTACTGACACTGTCGGCGAAGGACGCGGTGTGGGCCTGGGCGTTGGCGAAGTTGTCGTTGGCCGGAGCCACCGCCCAGGCTGGGGAGGCGGTCGAGGCGACGACCGCGAACCCCAGCGCCAGGGCGGCGGTCATAGAGATCAGCAGACGCCTGCCGCGTGCGGTGAAGGCGTGTGCGGTGCGAGGCGATCGAGTGCTGAGGATGTGCATGAATCCCCTCCGGGGAGACGCGCGGGCGGCCCCGTTCCATGAGGAGACGGAGCGCCGGTCATGGCACCCATCGAGTAGGACGGTCAGAAGCCGTTCCATGGACGGGCGATGGTCCCCCGAGCGCGAGCACGCGTTGCGTCAAGGACGCGAGGTGGTCGCGATCATTGTGCTGTGCCGGGCTCAGAACGTGTGCCTCAAAGGCTGCCCGGTCGCGCGCTGTGAAGGTAGGACTGGCCGCTCTCCTTTACCTAGGACTGAAGGCGACTGAGGTGGGGTGCGGTACCTACCAGAGGCGAGTGTGCGCCTGAACCTTCATCCCGGCAACCCTCCGCGTATGGCCACATCAGGACACACCGGACCGCAACCTCATACCTCGATCACCCATGGCGTAGAGAGCGGCCAAGTGCAGATAAGCATCGACCAACACAAGGGGGATCACATGCCATGGCTGACGCAGCTTGCCGAGGTCGCGCGGAAGACCGGCTTCCCGGTGACGGAGGTCGGCGGATGGAAGTCCCGTGGCCACGGGCAGCAGCCCTCCGTTGAGGGCGTGGTCTGCCACCACACAGCCGGTTTCAATGATCGGCATGTCGTGGTGAACGGCAGGCCGGGCCTCGATGGGCCGCTGTCGCATATCTGGCTTCAGCACACCGGCCGGATCTGGGTCGTTGCGGCTGGGCGGTGCTGGCACAACGCGCCGTCGACCAGCGCCAACCACATGAACTCGACGTCCATCGGCATCGAGGCCGAAAACGACGGTCGTACGGCGTGGCCGCAGGTGCAGCTCGACTCCTACCACGCACTCTGCGCGGAGCTGTGCCGGGAGTTCGACCTGCCTGCGTCCAGAGTGCGCGGCCACAAGGAGGTCAACACCGGCAAGGTGGACCCCCACTCGATCAACATGAACACCTTCCGGGGGCGCGTAGCCGCGCTGATCAAGAACCCGGAACAGCCCGACAAGCAGGAGGAGGACGACGTGCCCGAGGTGATCTCTCTGGGGGCTGGTGAGGACCAGTCGGTCCCGGCTGGCGGCGAGGCGGCGGTGCGCTGGCACACCGAGTACGCCGACGACCCGCCCGGTCACGGCGCGGACGGCGTCGCCGTCCTGGCGAAGGCCGGCCGCTGGTGCATCGTGGACGGCCTGGTCAAGGTCCGCGGCCTGAAGCCTGGCGCGGAGATCGATGTTGCGTGGTCGCGGTACGACCGTGACGGCAAGCAGTTCGAAGACGACGCCTGGCGGCTCAGCTTCCGCGCAGACGTCAACGGCAGGGTGGAGCAGTCCGTAGGCGGCCAGTTCGCGCTCAACACCAAGAACCAACTCCGGCTCCGGATCATCAACCCGACCGACGCTGCGGCGGTGGTCGAGAAGGTGACCATGGCCAAGATCGCCATGTTCAACCGCTAGAAGGGCGGTACCTGTGAGCATCCGACTCATCAGCCGCCGCACGTGGGGAGCGGAGACTCCCACGACGGCCTACACCCACATCCCCGGCACCGACGGCGTGAAGATCCACTACACGCGCGGCCACGTCGACGAGCAGATCGCCACCGACCACGAGGTGTGCGGCAAGCTCATCAAGGCCATCCAGTCCGAACACATGGCCGGGGCCCGCGCCGAGCCGATGATCGACATCGGCTACAACGTGATCTGCTGCCCGCACCGCCGCGTGTTCGTCGGCCGCGGCCCGTACGCGCTGCCGGCGTCCAACGGTCAGGGACGGAACACGGCGCATTACGCCGTCCTGGCCCTGGTCGGCAGCTCCGGCTTCACGGAGCCGAACGACCTGCTGCTGCACGGCATCCGGGACGCGATCGAGTACCTGCGCGCCGAGGGCAACGCGGGCAACGACATCAAGGGGCACGAGGACGGCGCGGCCACGCCGTGCCCCGGCATTCCGCTGTCGGCCTGGGTGGAGCAGGGAGCGCCGCGGCCGCCGTCCCCGCCCGTTGTGCCGGTCCCGTTTGTCCAGCCCACCCCGAGAACCACGGAGGCCCTGGTGAAGAACCTGCCGATCCTGAAGCCGGGCGACTCGCACCGGCACGTGCGGCTCATGCGCGCTGTCCTGTTTGCCGCTGGATTCGAGCCTGCGAACCTGCACAGCTCGACCTACGACCCGAACGAGGTCGACCTGGTGAAGAAGGTCAAGGCGTTCAAGTCGACACACAAGATCCCGTCCGGCGCGGACCCGCTGGAGTGGGACGCCTCCTGCTGGGAGGCCGCTCTAACTTGACGCAAGCAATAATGCTCGCGCGATACCCCAAGGAGGCACATGAACGTCATCGGACGCCACCCCGCCACAGTGGCCATCGCCCGCTACTTCGAGTACGACCACCTGCCGCCGTTCCTGCAGGTGGTGTCCAAGCCGTCCGCCGACCTGGCTCAGCAGATGATCGACACAATGCCGGACTGCACGGAGCTGACGGTGGGGCTGCGCAAGCTTTTGGAGGCCAAGGACTCTTTCGTCCGGGCCGCCCTGCCCCCGAAATAGCCCTTTCACGCTAGCAATACCGCTCGCGCCTATACACGTTTGCCCGCCGAGTGGCGGGCCTGTCCCTGAGGAGGGGCACATGCACGGTGAGCCTGTTACCTACTCCAAGCCCAAGGTCGAGACCAAGGTCAAGGCCATGACGCTGACCGCCTACTTGTCCGGAGTGGCCGGCCTGGCGGTGCTGCAGGCGGTCGCTGCCGACCCCAGCATGATCGCGTTCCTGCCCGACTGGATCGAAGCCGTCGCGCTGCCGCTGGTGCCGACTGCTCTGGCCGCGGTCGCCGGATGGAAGGCGCGGCACACGCCTCGCCCCGATCTGCCGGACACGCAGCGGTAACCGCTCGAACGGGTACGCCCCGCTTCTCCCTGATGGGAGAAGCGGGGCGTTTTCCGCGTTTCTGCAGCTAGTTGCCATCCGCTTCGACCGAAGGCGTCCTCGTCCGCGAGCCGCCGCGCGGCCGCAGGGTGACGCCAGCCTCCATCAGCACCCGGTGGACGTAGCCGTAGCTCTTGCCGACCGCCTCGCCAACAAGACGGACACTCAAGCCGCCGTCCACGTACTTGCTGACGATGTCGGCCGTCAGGTCTTCTGCTGTGCTGCTCTGTGGCATCGAGTCTCCCGAGATATGTTTTAGTCATTCCATCTTGCCGCAAGCTATACAGCTTGCGAAGGCAGTACTCGCCGATGAGATACGCCCCACTTCCTCCTGTACGGAGGGAGTGGGGCGCATTCGGCATCAGATCAGCGGGTCCACAGCCCGATGATCCCGTCCTCGTGTTTGCCGTAGAAGGTCAAGAGGCCAGTCTGGAATCCCCAGTTCTGCAGTGTCGCTGCGCTGATGGAGCAGACGTGGGTGGGGTCCATCGCCAGGACGTCCCACACCTGCGGATTCGGTGTTGTCACGACGACGCCCTTTGTCGCGTGCTGCTGAAGCGTACGGACCAGCCGCTCGGGCTCCTCCAGGTGTTCCAGTACCTCCAGGGCGGTGAACCAGTCGAAGCTTCTGGGTGGTGTCCACTGGTTCAGATCGACGCCGTCGAGCCAGGCGTCCACGGGCACGTATCGGCCTCGCCATCCCCAGTCCACGCGCAGGCATACGTCCAGTTCGGTCCAGCCGGCTCCTACGTCGGCGAGGATGTCGGTGTTGGAGATGCCCGCCGCGTAGAGGCGGTCGGCTGCGGCGTCGTAGCGTGCCCGGCGTCCGGCGTACGTGGTTCCGCGCGGCCGTCGCAGGTACGTTTCGGCTTCCCGGACGCGTGTGTGATCGACTGTCGCGCCCTCCCCGGTTATCAGGCCGGCCATGGGAGGTCCGTCTCGTAGGGTGCGGCGTAGTCGATGCCGGGCACGTCGAAGCCGTACAGGCGGTGAACCTCGCTGGTGAACCAGCCGATGTCGGCCAGGTCGCCGACGTTGTCCGCCGTTACCTGCTCCCACCGCTCGCTCACCTGCTCCTGGACAGCGGGGTCCAGTTCCCAGCCGTCGAGCCGGAGACGCCCTTCGTCGTCGAGTTGGAGCGGTCGGGTGTTGGTGAGCTGGTCCCACATGTCGATCGACTGTGCGATGGGGGAGTGCATGTGCTTGCCGAGCACGCCGCGCAACAGGCTGGTATAGAGGGCGATTCCTGGGATGGCGGTGGACGCCTGCGTGACGGCCGCGCCGTTGACCGACGTCAGGGCCCGCCCACCATCTGGCCGGAGTTCTCCGTCCAGGATGAGCGCGGTGTTCTCCAGGTGGGCCTTGGCAGCGCCGATCGTGCCCTGGCGGTAGATCTGCTCGGTGAGGTGCGAGCCGATGTAGGACAGCGCCACCGTCGTGAAACCCGGGCGCAGCAGGCCCTGGCCGGCGAGGGCGTCCACCCACAGGGCCCAGTCCTCCCCGCCCATGACCTTGATCGTGTCGGCTTTCTCGTCGTCGGTGGCGGGGTCGGTCCAGACGTCCTTCAACGTCGGCGTGTCGCCACCGAAGTCCAGGGTCTTGGTTTCGGAGCCGCGGTCGAGGGGCTTGAGCGCGGACTGGTGGGTCTGGCCGGTGACGGGGTCGGTCCGGCGCGGTGCGGCGACGCTGTAGATCAGGTAGTCGATGCCGCCCTCGTACTGCTTGGCGAGCAGGTCGAGCACCTGTCGTTTCGTGTCGTCAGCGAACGCGTCGCCGTTGACGAAGGAGAACCTGCTCTCCGTCTCGGCGGCCAACTCGGCGGTCGCGATGGTGCGGTACCAGCCTGCGGTAGCGGTGCGCCGGTCGTTCGGAGGCCGCTCGAAGCACAGGCCGACGCCCTGGATGCCGTAGCGGCGGATGCCGGCGATGGCGGCGGCCAGGCCGTATCCGGCGCTAGACCCGATGATCAGCGCGGTCGGCCGGTCGTCCCTCGCGGCGGTGCTCGCCGGGGCGACCTGGTCGCTCATGTCCTGCACGAGGCGAGCGCACCCGGCGGGATGGGAGTCGAACAAGAGGTAACCACGCCCGCGGGGCTGGATGATGCGTGCCGTCATCGTGTACGTACCTGTGCCTGTCTGGTCGGGGCCTGCGGGCCGGCTGGTGTCCGCGAGGCGGTGAACGATTGCCTGAAGGTCACCGACCGTGTGGGCCTGGCCGGTGTCCTCGTCGGGAACGGTGATGCCGAAACGAGCTTCGAGATGCTGGATGAGTCGTCGCAGCCCGAGGCTATCGATCCCGAGCTCATGCCACAGGCGCAACGCGGGGTCTGCGCAGTCACCGGGCGTGAGGCGCGCGGCCGTGGCCACCGCGGCGACCACGGTCTCGTCGATACGGGGGTCACCCACGGGGCGCCTCCTCTCTCGGGAATCGCGCCCACAGCGCTTCGGCGGGCACCAGCGGCAGGCCATCGCCGTGAGCGGGATTGTTCCCGCCGGTCTGCTCGCCGGTGCGCTGGTCGAAGGCGTCGATGAGCAGCGAGCACGACCCACAGAAGCTTCCGCACGTCATCCTCTCGGTCTCGGCGCGGGGGATGACGTCGTGCAGCGCCTTCAGGCCACCGCCGGCGCGCACGGTGGCGACGTAGGCTGACCGGTTGGTGCGTTCCAGGATGGTGCGCAGCGGGTCGGTGAACAGGTTGCCGAAGGCGAGCTTGCCCGGCACGTTGAACGCCGCGCACGCGTAGACGCTGCCGTCCTTCTGGAGCAGGGCGGTGGGCAGCACATAGGAGCCGACCGTGGGGGCGAAGCAGTCGTAGCACTCATCCATCCAGTCGGCCACCGTCGTGTGGCCGGGCCGGTGAATACCGGCCTGATCGGGGAGGCGCTCGTTGTCGAGGTAGACCCGCATCGTGGAATGCACACGGTCATGCGGGAAATCCCCGTAGGACTCCTCGTACGTGCGCAGCAGGTCGTAGATCTTGTGCTGCCGGTCGGCGGGGTCGGCCAGGCTGGATACCGCGATGTTGAGGTCGTGGTCGGTGAACTCGCTGACGGCCTGGTGGATGATCCGGGCCACCCGGTCCAGGGGCGTGGTCTGCTCGCCGATGGACACCATGAGCAGCGGCACGAACAGCCGGTTGTCCAGCAGCCCGGCCTCGACGAGCTGATCGAATGTGCGACCGCAGCGCCGCTCGGACCCCCAGATGCCGTTCGTGGTCAGCTTGCTGATGTCGGTGATGCCGCGCGCCCTGGTCATGAACCTCAGCAGGGCGCGCATCGCGACGAAGGGTTCCCCGCCGGTGATGGCGACGCTGGGCAAGCCGACATCTACGAACTCAGCCAGCAGATGATCGAGCTGAGCGTCGGTCAGGGTGCGCCCGGCCTGGAGAGATAGGGCGCCCATGCCGCAGGTCGGGCAGGAGTCGTTGCACTTCGTCGTCAGCTCGAACTCGAAGCGCAGCGGACGGTAGGGGGCGTCGGCCAGGCCCACCTTGTGCCAGCGGTCGTGGATGCGGTCGAACACGTGCGGTGATTTGACGGCGTACTTCCCCTGGTAGGGGATGACGGGGCCGCGTCCGTGGATGAACGTCGCGGTGCCTTCCTTGATCACGTGGTTCTCCTTGGTGGCCCAGAGCAGTCGTGGGGGCGGCGCAGGTCGCCCCCACGATCGTCGCCCCGGACCGGGCCCTTGCCGGGGCGACGGCTGCGGACCATCACGGGGGCACGGGCCGCAGCAGAGGGAAGGCCGCTACCGGCCGATGGTCGCCGTCCAGTTCCCGCGCTTGAGTGTGATCATCCCGTCCGGGGTGATGGTCACCGCCGCGCCGCGGATGGGCAGTTCGCCGTACTGGAGCCAGTGTTCGCGTACCTGGTCCAGGTAGCCGTAAAGACGGCGTGGCCCGCCCTGGTGGATCGTCACCTTGCCGCCGGTCTCCTCGGCACGGCACCATGACCCGTCCTCATGTGCCATGAGCGCGACCCGATCAGGCGTGTCGTCGTAAGTGATGTGGCGGTGTTCGATGCCGGGGGCGATGATGTCCAGCATCGAGCTCACGTCCCACGCGTTGACGACATCCATCACCGGGTACTGGCTGGACTCGACCTGCTCGCCCTCCTCGGCGCGGGCGCGTGCCAGGACCGTCCCGTCCCGGTCCGGGTAGTCGGCGCCAGTGCGGGTGCGCATGAACCCGGCCCGGCCATGGTCGACCACGCCGGCCGCGCCGCCGTCCGGCTGTTTGTCGGCGACGATGATCAGGCTTGTCCCGGTGACCGTGGTCACCAGCCGGCCGCCCGGCTGCAGTGCGGCCAGCCACGACGCAGGGATCGGCCGGACCGCCACCGTGGCGATGATGCGGTCTCCTTCCCAGTCGATCGGGCCGGTGGCGTCGGCGGTCAGGAGCCGGGGCCGCCAGCCGCGTTCATCGAGCCGTTGTTCGGCGGCGCCGGTGAGGTAGGGGTCCACGTCGATCGCGGTCACGCGGCTGTGGCCGAGCCGGTAGCACAGCAGGGCGGTGCCGTAGCCGGTTCCGGTGCCGACGTCCAGGACGGTGGAGCGGTTGTCGATGGAGGCGTGCCGGTACATTTTCACGAGCAGGCTGGGGTGCGTGGACGACGACGTCGGCGAGCCCTGCGACAGGCAGACGCCGGGGGCGGCGTGGTCGGCGTGCACATCGCCGACCCGGGTGACCAGCGTCCGGTCACGGTAGGCGTGCTCCTGCCACTGCTCGGTGTCATCGTCGCCGACAACCAGCTTCCACCCCTCGGGAGTTGCGGTCCACCAGCGTGGCACGAACGGGTGCCGCTTGGTGTGCTCGACCGCGCTACGCCACCGGGACGCGGGCGGGGTTACCTCGGCGGCGAGCCGGCGCGCGGGCTCCTTCCAGTCCATAAGGAAGTATCCGCCGGCGATTTCGCTGCGGTCACTCATTGGTCACCGCTCACGGTCGGGGTCCGGACTGAGGGGATGGGGCGGGTGGTGATGGCCTGGTCAGCCGTCATGATGTTCGACTTTCGTGAGACGGATCTGTTCTGGCGCCGAGGGGTGAGCGGCATCAGAGGGGTTGGTGTCGGCGGCGGCCGCTGGCGCCTCCTGAGCGGTGCGACCCTTCCGCCTCTCCAAGTTGAAGACGGCGTAGAAGAAAACGCTCATCGATGTCACCTTTTGCGCAGCATGTTGGGGGCGTCGTGCGCCCAGGAGGGCGAGGAGGGCGGACAGACGACCCTTGTCCGCCCTCCTCGCGTCCGGCCGGAGCGGGTGAGGCTCACCATCCCTGGGGTCGAGGGATGACGGTGGCCGGAGGTGAAGCTCGTGCCCCCGCCGGATGGGGGTCCCGCCGTGGGGCACGAGTGGTGAGCGACGCGGGTCACGACGGTGATCGGATTCCGAGCCCGCGCCGCAGCGCGCGGCCGACCTATGGATGAGCGTGCGTGCTCGGCCGGCCGCGCCGAAACGTGACGATGGGCAGACCCGGTGCTTGGTGTGGGCTGCGTGGTCGCCGCGTCTCGTCTTGTCACCCGTGTCAGCTCCCGTCAGGAGGGCCGGACGGCGTCGGCCGCCTCGGCGCGAGCAGGGGCCGCCGCAAGGGCTGGATCGCCTCGGCCATACGTCGCAGGAGCACGTCGGGGTGAGGGGCCGCCACGAAGATGCCGGGGGACGGGCAGGAGCCGAGGTAGAACGCGAGCAGGCCACGCTCGTGCGGTGAATAGAAGAGCAGCCAGTCAGGAAACCGCTGCTGGTGGTCGCGCACGTACCGTCGGCCGCGGCGGTCGGCTTCGGCATCGCTCTCGGTCGCGAACATGTTCCTCAGTCCCTGACCTCTGCCAGCACGGCGTAGAAATGCGGCAGGTCTTCCAACGGGATGCGGTCGCCCGGTTCCGGCAGGAAGTCCACCGTCCGGACAACGCCGGGGTCAGGCACATGGAAGTCCCGTACCAGGCCCATGACCTCATGCTCAGTGCGGACGTACATCGGGACACCGTGCAGTTCCTCGTACCGGATCTGGCCCCGCTTGACCACGTCCGGATCCATGCCGTCGCCGGTCACGTGGGTGATCACGATCTTGCTACGGGGCTTGAGCCGGGACCGCAGCGCGAACCGCAGATTGGTGCACTGCTCGTCGGTCAGGAAGTGCAGCACCGCGCCCATGAGGACCACGACCGGCGTGGCCCCGCAGAGGTGCCAGTTGATCGCGTCCAGCAC
Organism: Nonomuraea sp. NPDC050404; assembly: GCF_040655495.1. NCBI lineage: Bacteria > Bacillati > Actinomycetota > Actinomycetes > Streptosporangiales > Streptosporangiaceae > Nonomuraea > Nonomuraea sp. NPDC050404. The sequence continues at coordinate 146,348 of NZ_JBFAKB010000011.1, read as the reverse complement.
CTTCGCGCTGTGCGCCAGGTCCTGCTGCACCACCTCCACGTTCGGCCCGCGCAGCAGCGCCCGGCAGGCGGTCACGACCAGCTGATCGGAGTCCAGGGCGAGCCACCGGACCCCAGGGTTGACTGCGGCGGCGACGTCGTAAAGGTTCGGCAGCCCCAGCGCATCCGGCGCATCCACGGGCCGACCGCATCCCAAGTCGGCGAACTGCACGAACCCCTGCCGCGCCAGGTGCGCGACGGCGCGGACCAGCGCGGCGGCGTTCTCCTGCACTACCTCGTCCACCTTCTCGTGGATCGTCTGCTGCAGCACCCTGGCGGCTTCCCGATCAGCGGCGAACCCGTCCCTGTTCGCCCCACGCAGGACGGCGTAGGTACGGGCCGGAGCCGGCATGTTCGGGTCGAAGGTGCGGCCGGGTCCGCCATCGGGCGGATCGACCGTGCTGTTGTCGAGAGTCATGGCAAAACCTCGGTAGGGGATGTACGTCCGCCACTTGGCGGCGGAACCATTGCGGGTGCCCCGAGTAGGAAGGCGAAACGATCAGCGGTTGCGACTTCGTCGCCCTGCTCGCCGAGCTCGTATCCGTAGCCCGTCAGGTAACGGCCGTTGACGGTGGTTAAGACCGAGCTGAACAGCGGATGCAGGGGGTTTCCCACGACCGTCGTGCCGTCGCCTTGCGCCACAGACAGCCCGCGCGCCCTGAGGAGGTCGTGCAGAATGTCCGTGGGATTCGCGTCCATGCCTTGATCCCACCGCCGCGGCAAGGCGAGCGGGAGATGACAACCTATGACACGGAGATGATCATGCCTGTGGTCGCGGCTATCACGGGGACGAGATCGACGGGGCATCGCGAACTCATCTGGTACGCCGACATGTTCAGCACCTTCCTGGCACCATTCGCCACGAAGGATGCGCACTTCTACATTGGTGGTGCGCGCGGCATCGATAGCTTGACCCTGCTGTGGCTGGCTGGCAGCACGGAGGCGCGCATCACGGTTGTCGTGCCGCGTTTTGTGCAGGACCAGCCTGCCGAGGCACGTCACGCCATCGCCGAGTGCCGTAACCGCATCGCTGAGATCGTCGAATTGCGCGCTGCCGACCTCGCGACACCGGCTTACCACGCGCGGAACCGGTGGATGGTCGATCGCGGCCACCTGGTGATCGGCTTTCCCCGCGAGGGGTGCGAGACTTCAGGCACCTGGCAGACCCTCAACTACGGAGCATCGCAGGGAAAACCTCGACTGATCGTGCCCGTGTAACCCAGACTGCGGGCATCATTAGCGCATGAGCACGCACGACCGGCTCACCGGCGCAGCCATGCTGAAGCGGCTGCGGCGCTCACGAGGGTGGTCTCTTGCCGACACCGCACGAGCTCTTGCCGATACGGCGGCCCAGCTTGGGCAGCCGTTCGATACGAGTATCAGCAGCGTGCAAAGGTCTGTCGCGCGGTGGGAGAGCAGTAAGGGCCCAACGTTGCCCGACGAGCGATATCAACTGCTGCTTGCCCACCTTTACGCTCGCGATGGCCGCGGGCAGGTGTCGTTCGGTGCTGGCAGCGACTTCGCTGAGCTGCTGGAAGCGCTCGCGTACTTCGGCGTGAGCCAATATCGGCTCGATGAACTGCGCACGATCCTCGTTCGGACAATGACCGATGCCGGGGCGGAGTTGCTCGCCTTGCTCGGCCCGCCCACTCAGGCGTCCCTGTCTGCTGCTCTCGCTGACCCATCGCGCCTTGATGAGGAGGTGTTGGCGGCCATGCGCGAGTCCGTTGCCCAGGTAAACGACCAGGTCGGGAGTGTTCCCTTCGTGCGGTTACAACTCCTGCTCGCGCCAGTCGTCGAGTCCTGCCGACGACTACTGGAGATGCCCATCCCGGGCCCGTATGTGTCCGACCTGCAACTCATCTCAACGCAGGCATACACACTTGCTGGCCGATTGGCCTTCGAGACCCGAGACGATGACGCATCGCGGGCGCTGTACACGGCGGCGACCGACGTGGCCAGCAGTCTGGGGGTGCCGTGGCGGCGCGCGGTCGTCCACATGAGCAACGCGCTCGTCACGCTGTACTCGACACCGGGCCTGGACACCGCCAAGGCGCTCATCGACGCCGCAGTGCGCGATGCGCGCATTGGGCAGAGCATCACCGTCCGAGCGCGAGCGCATGCGCTGCAGGCTGAGATTGCCGCCCGAAGCGGTGCTGCCAAGCATGCCGCGGCGGCGCTCTCGCTCGCATGGTACGACCTGGACCAGAACCGCGCCGAAGATCCCGCCACAAGCTCTTTCTCGCCCGCTCACCTGCGTGGCTTCGAGGGGGTCACGTCGCTGTACGTAGGTAACCCCTCCGAGGCACACGACTACTTTGCTCGGGCAGCTCATGCGCTGGCGGCGCCGCGTGAGCGGGTGCAACGAGCCATCGTGTCGGTAGACCAGGCACTCGCTCGTATACGCCTTGGTGAGCCGCAGTCCGCCGCCGAGCTTCTGCACAGTTGCATTGATGCCGCATCTGCCATGGGGGGACGCGTTGCCGTGATCCGTCTACGCCGTGCGCGTCACGATCTGCGTCCATGGCGGCGAGAGGAGTTCGTCGCGAATCTGGATGACCACCTGATCGAGGCGCTTGGCAGGTAACGGCTTCCGGCGGCCTGAGTCAAAAGCCCTCCAGCGGCAGGTCGTCGCTCTGGAACCGAATCCGCCTCGCGTTCGCTACTCGGCGCAGCAGTTCCACTGGCTGGGCATCGCCGTCTCGGGTGACGCGCTCAGCAGTCAGGACGGACGCGCCAGACCGGAGCCGTAGCGCCGCCGCTTCGTCCTTGGTCGCGGCGCGGGCACTGATGAGCTCGCGGACCCGGGCGGTTGCGCAGTCGAGCACACCGGCAGCGGAGAGTGCGGCCAGGATGCCACCGTCGACTTTGTCGGTGCCGGCCACGAGGGTGCCGTCGACCAGGGCGAGCGGGTAGTACGCCGTGTCGAGCATGACGGCCTGGCCGTCGAGGTGCGCGTGTCGGTCGCGGCGGACGACGGTCGCGCCGATGCTGAGCTGCAGGGCGTGGGCGACGTCGCGTTCGGCTGGGACGCGCTTGACGGAGATGAGTTGCATGATGCCGGTGCGCCCGGCCTGATGGCAGGCTGTTTCCCAGGGGCCGCGTCCGTCGCTGGGCTGGGCGGTCATGCTGAGGTCGATGTGAAGGGGCCGGAGGTCCTGGACGATGAGGCCGCGGTTGGGGATGCGCCAGACGAGTCCTTCGTCGCGGAGAATTTTGGTGGCGGCGCTGATGGTGGTCGCGGTGGTCTTGTAGGTGTCCATCAGCATAGTTCGGCCGGGGAGCAGGTCACCGGGCGCGTAGGTGCCATTGGTGATGAGTTCGCGAAGGTGGTTCGCGATCTCGTACCGCCTGGTTGTCACGGTGCGCCCGCCCCTTTCCTGCTGTGTGTCTCGATCACAGGATGTTGCCACAAGAGCGTTTGACAGATGATCGCGTTGTGATTCATCATGCTCTCAGCTCGCCCTATTGTCTAAACAACAGAGCGTGGCGAGCGCGTAGAAAAGCGGCCCCCGGAAAGCTGGCAGGTTCCCATCCCGCCCCGGAGGCCGCACCAACTCCCAACCAACCCAATTCAGCTAGGAGAACACGACCCAGAAAGTCGTGGTGGTGAGGAAATTATGACACGCACCCAGTCCAACCCGTCGGATCTTGCCCGGCTCCGCTCCATGTACAACCGGATCACGGAGAAGGGCCTGTGCACCGGGCCCGGCGCTGACCCCGCCCTCTGGTCCCCTGGGGATGAGCCCGGCCGCAACGCCATGAACCAGCGCAAGCTCTACGAGCAGACCGCCGCCGCCCTTTGCGACGGATGCCAGGCCATCACCGCCTGCCGGGTGACCGCCGAGGTCGAGGAGTACGCACTCCTCATGGAGAAGGGGTACGGGCCGCACGGCATCCGGGCCGGCCTGCCTCCCTGGGTGCGCTTTGACCGCCTTCTTGCCAGCAATAAGGATGGCAACAACACCGAGGAAGCTGCGTGAACCTCTCCACGCTGTTCAACCACGCCGCCGCCCTGGTCGCCTACGTCACCACCAACCCGATCAGCTCAGCTGTCATCGCGGCCGCCGCTCTGGCTGGTCTGGCACTGGTGTTTGTGGTGCTCCGCTTAGCCTGGCGGGCTGTCGCCTGGCTGGTCGCTCGGTACGTTGCGCCGCGCCCCGTCGAGGATGTGCTGACGGTGGTGTCCGCGTCCATCGCGACCGGCGTGTCCGCGCAGGGCATGTGGCGATTCTCTGGTGACGTGCTTGGGTTCGACGGCCCGCTGCGGCTCATGCTGTTCGCGTTCATCGAGGTCGCGATGGTGACCAGCGCCGTACGGGCTCGCCGGAACATGCGGGTGACTCACAAGGCGGGCATCGACGGCCTGGCGGTGTGGGCGCTGACCGGCCTGTCCGCAGTCCTGTCGGCGATGGACTCCCACAGCTTCCCCGAGGCGGTGTTCCGGCTGGCCGCGCCGGTCGTTGCCGCATGGTTGTGGGAGCGCGGCATGGCGATCGAGCGGCAGAAGCTCACCGGCCGGACACGGATCAACTGGCGGCTCACCCCTGAGCGGCTGCTCGTCAAGATGGGCCTGGCCGAGACGTCCGAACGCACCGCGACCGAGGTGGACACGCACCGCCGACTCACTCGCGTCGCACTCACGGCGAAGAAGGCACGGGCGCTGCGCGAGGCCGGCGCTTCCGACCGCAAGCAGGCTCGCGCGCTGGCGACGCTGGATAAGGCGATGGACCGCGCGGTCGAGCACACCGGCTTGGTGCAAAACCCGGCCAAGCAGCAGCAGATGCTCGCCCAGATCGCGGCGCTGTACAACACCGCGAAGCTGACCGAGATCGAGCCGCGTCCGTTCTGGCAGCAGCTCGCCGACGACCAGGCGGAGAAGGAGGAGCGAGACCGTGTCGCAGCGGACGCCGTGGCGCAGCTGCGCGGCTTCAGCGACCGTCACGCCCTGCTGCCGCCACTTCCTGCTAGCACTATTGCTCGTGTCGGTGACTCACCCGGCGACGCAGGCGATGGCACGCCTCGTGACACGGCCAGTGGCGCAGGTGTTGTCACGCCCGGTGGCACGGCACCGGCCCCTGTGACACGCCCTCGGCCGCCCGTGTCACGCCCTCCGAAGGCTGTGACACGCAAGCAGAATGGCGCGCGTCATGGCACGCCGGGGCAGCCCAGCAAGGAGGAGCTTGCGCGCCGCATCGAGTGGCTGCATGACGTTGCCAAGACCAACCCTGGCATTGAGGTCACGGACCTCCGTGACAAGGCCGTCGAGGAGTACGGCGTCAGCGCGCGCACCGCGTACCGGTACATCGAGCAGGCCGGGCTGTCACCCAGTGACACGGCGGCCGGTGACAAACCTCGTGACACGGCTGATGGCACAGGCGGTGACACACGCCATGACACGGCCGGTGACACGCCTGATGTCACGACTCGTGACACACCCGGTGACACAGCATCCAGCACGGCGCCCGACGCGGCGTGACACGACCCCAGGAGGACACCATGCGGCCGCCCTCGCGACGCCCCAGCGGACCCAACATCATCCGCTTCATCGTGATCTACGCGCTGGTGCAGGGAGCAGCCATCGCAACCGCTGCCATCGCCGTGTCACTGATCAAGTAACCCACCCGAACGCCCCAACCAGCCCGACACCCGAAGGACTCGACATGGATCCCGAGACCAACCTGATCAAGCTGTCCACGGTCCTGCCGATGTGGCAGGCCGACAACGACTCCAACTTCCTCACCGTGTGGCTGCACTACCACCCGGCCGACCCGTGGTTCGTGCGGGTGTACGTCGGCGGCGGCGTCGTCACGCTGGAAGTGCCCCGCGATGTCCTGCTGAAGGGCCTGGACGAGCTGGCCGTCTGCGAGGACCTGAAGGTCCAGCCGTTCGGAGAGCCGATGTGGACGCTGTTCACACTGCGGTGGAACCCCGAGGAGCCGTTGGCGTTCCGCGTGCCGACCGCCAACCTGCGCGGATTCCTGACCGAGACGCTGAAGCTCGTGCCGCTCGGCACCGAGGAGACCCGGATCGACTGGGACGGCGAGATCGCCGACCTGTTCGAGGAAGCCCAAGAAAGTGACAGCCAGTGACGGGGCTACAAGGGCCGCCCGTCGCCTGTCCGATGCTGACCGGCAGCTTCGCGGACGACCCAACGCGCGCCCGCGCTGCGCAGCGCGCGCGCCCGCGCATGCACCCGCGCGAGGCGCAGCCTACCAAAGATCACAGCCCGTAAGCAGGAGGAGCAGCACGTTGGCCAGGAACCGCACCGGCCCCGAGGAGCGGAAGGCGTTCCACACCAGTCGGATCGACCGCGAGCGCAGCGGCGTCCGTCGCTTCTGGCTCGCCGCGTGCTGGGCCGCCGCCGAGCTGGCCCAGCTCGCCAAGCGCGACCCGACCAAAGCCCACACGACTGGACTTGACCTGGCCAAGCAGCTGCGCGCCATCGCCGCCGACCTGAACACCAAGCACCTCAACCACCTCAAGGCCCGGAAAGGAGGAGCCAGCCGTGTATGAACTGAGCCTGCCCAAGGACGACGGCGGCGAGCAGAAGGAGCAGGACAACGTCGTCGTCGGCCCATTCCCGGTGCCGGTCACCGACGACACTGCGCCCGCCCCGGCCGAGGAGGAAGAGTCGGCGGGGACTGCGGTGTCCGTCTGGTCGACGGTCACAACCGAACTGCTGCCCCGCGCGGAGCAACTGCTCGACGCCATGGTGGTGGGCGACGGCCTGTTCGGTCAGCGGCCCGCAAGCATCGCGACGCTGGCCCGGCAATACTGGATCGACCCGCCTCAGTTCGTCCGCGACGCCATCGCGCTGCGGGTGCTCTACGGCCTGTACGGGGTGCCGGTCATTCTCGCGAACATCGCCGCGCAGCCTCTCCTCCTGATCATCCGCTATCCGTCGCTGCTGACCGCCGTGGTCGTCGTCGGCGCGGTAGTGGTCCTCTTCACAGTCGTTCTCGCCTGAAAGGCAAACCCATGGAACTCTCCTTCGGCCTGGTCGTCGGCGGCGTCGTGGTCGCCGCGGTGTTCCTCGCCCCTGCTATCGCCGTCATGAAGAACAGCACGCTGTTCCGCAAGATCCACTTCCTCGTCGCCGTCCTCATGGTCCTCGGCGGGGTCGGCCTGATCGGCATCGCCGCGTGGCTGGTCACCCTCGGCACGGACTGGGGGCTGGAGGTGTGGATCGGCGTCCCCGGGGTTATCGCCTTGGTGCTCGTCGTCATCGGCGTTGGCATCGGGGTGTCCGACTGGGACATCGGCAGGCCATCGCAGTGGGGGTTGTTCGCGCTGCCCGCGCTGATCACGGTCGTCGTCATGACGTCCGGACCGACGTGGGACTACGTCAGCGCCCAGTTCAGCTCCAACGCGAACACCCTCAAGTCCCAGGTGGAGGAGTCGAAATGACCATGCTCATCCTCGCCCTGGTGGTTGCCGCGCTCATCACCGGCGTCATTCTGTGGCGGCGACCCGACGCCCGCGCTGTCGCCGGCGGCGCGTGGAAGGCAGGCCGGACCCAGGCCGCGACCGAGTTCCGCCAGGGCTACAAGGCGACCCGCGACGCGTACGACCAGGCGCAGAAGGCGTTGCGGGGGCGCGGCACCAAGCGCGCCCGCGTCGCGTCGGGGCTGCTGGAGCTCCTGGGCGTCACCGTGGTGACGGCAGGCGGGACGGTGTACGGCGCAGCCAAGACCATCGGCGCGACCCGCCGCATCCTCGTCGAAGCCGCCAAGGGTGGACAAGCCGCGTATAAGACGCTCGAAGTCGAAGCTGAGGTGATCGAAGAGGTCGAAGATGCTGCCGCCGACGTCGTGCACGACAACTCGACGTATGTGGCGCAGCCCGCCGCGAGCAGCGGAAAGCTGATCACAGACACGATCATCATCGCCACGGACGCGTGCGAGAAGTGCGAAGCCTCGCACTCCGTGATGCTCCGCCCCGGCCAGGACAAGGCCGTGACCATGTGCGCGTGCGGCCAGGAGCTGCGCTTCTTCCGCGCCGCCGCTCCTGCACAAGTCAACACGCAAGCAAAAACGCAAGCAGGTACTGACAACCCCAACGCCGAGCAGGCACCGAACCAGGAAGGAACCCCCGACATGTCCGTCGCTCAGGAAGCATCCGGCCTCACCAGCTACTCGCTCGCCCACGAACAGATCGCAGCGCAGCTGAACTCGCTCGTCGCCACCAGCAACGCCCTCGTCGCCTCCATGGGCGACACCATCGCCCAGCACTCCCACCTGCTCGGCAACGCGGCCACTCTGCAGGACCTGATGAACCAGGCCGCGAACCTCGCAGCCCAGATCGCGACGGACGCGGCAGCCGTAGCCACCTCCTGACCGCTGAGGTTGCGGGTCCCGCCACGGCGTCGCCGTGGCGGGTGCCCGGAGCAGAGCGATCACCCCGGACGCTCGGAAGGGAGCGTGCTCCATGGCCACCAGCACCACCGCCAAGAAGACGAAGACCGAACCTGAGGAGCAGCCCGGACCGCGTGGGATACGGCGCGCGTTCCGACGCATCAAGCACCGGCAGCGCGGCCAGCTGGCGTACGCCCGGCCAGTGGCCTGGCTGGCCGCCATCCAGACCACTGCTGTTCTGGCCGACGTGACCGGCCTCGGCCTGGCCATCACCGGGCCAGCCGTCGTGCTCGCCGCAGGCACGACCCTGGTCAAGGCGCGACGGCGCGGCCAGAAGCCTGCCATGACGCGCACCGTGGCGGGCAGCGCGTGGCTGCTGGCGGCCGGGGTCGGAGGCCCGTACGGAGGCATGGCGCTGATGCTGTGGACCACTGGCGTGGGAGCGTACGTGAACTACTGGTACGGCCTGCACCGGTCGGCGAACCGCCCGGCCGCCCCGGCGAAGGCCGCGCTGCCGCCGACGAGCACTGTGTCCGGCGTCGAAGCGTGGTGGGAGCAGACCGTTGCCCCCAACAACCCGGCGTTCGCAGGTACCCACCTGCGCAGCCCTGAGCCCGTCCCTGGCGGGTTCACTGGCGTTGTCGTCGGTGTGCCAGGCAAAACCGAGCTGGACAAGATGCAGAAGGCCGTAGGAACCGTCGCGTCGGCCCGCCGCGTGTCCAAGGACCAGGTGGAGCTCGGGCCAGCCCCGGGCGGCGACTTCTCCGGCGCCCGGGTCACGGTCGTCGAACGGGGCGACAACCTGCGGCAGGTGCGGTTCCTGGAGGACGACGCCGCGGCGATCGACGTCGAGACGGGTATCGCCCGCGTCGGCTACTTTTTCGACCTCAAGCCGACCCACTGGTCGTTCTGGACCACGAGCGCGGGTGCGCAGATGGGCATCAACGCGGGGTCGACCGGCGCCGGGAAGTCGGGGTTCGGCGGCAGCAAGCTGGCGCTGGTGCACGAGTGCGAGCTGGCCGTGAGCGTGCTGCTCGACGCTCAGGATGGCAGCTCTCAGCCGGATTGGAACGGCCGCACCGCGATCAGCCGTGAGGGTGTGCTGGCGTGCTGGGAGGAGCTGCTGGCGCTCGACTACGTGATGGGCCGCCGCGCGCAGCACATCGCGCACGCGCCGTGGGTCGACGACAAGGGCCGGGAACGGCACGGCAAGCCGTACCTGGTGCCGGGCGACCCGGACCTGGGCGGTCTGGTGCTCATGTACGTCATGGCCGAGGAGTTGCCGCTGCTCCTGGGCGACGACGAGATCGGCGGAGAGGCGACCGTGCTGCTGGCCGGGGCCGCGAAGACGTGGCGGAAGCCCGGCGGCGCGATCGACGTGTTCACGCAGAACCTGGGCTTGGAGAACTTCGGCGGCAAACCCATCAGCAACACACTCCGCTCGAACCTGTCCGGCGGCGGCAGCGTGGCCGCGTTCCGGACCGGCTCTAGCCAGGACTGGAACATGGTTGGCCTGGAAGCCGACCCGTCGAAGCTGCCGCCGTTCTGGGACGGCACGCAGGATAAGACCCACGGCCTCGGCTTCACCAAGGGCATCGACAACCGGCCTGGCGGCAAATGGCGCGCCTCGATCTCGCGGGACCTGTACGAGATCGCAACCAGCCCCGCCGCCGGGCGGCTCGACGACATCACGGCGGGCTTCTACGAGGAGTACAACGACATGCGCCGCCGTGGTGTCGATCCGCGCGATGAGGGCGCAGTGACGCCGGCTGCTGTGGTGTCCGCGCCGAAGTGGTCGGCGGGCGACGTCGAGGCCGTGGTCGAGAACGTGTTGATCAGCGGCCCGAAGGAGCTCGGCGCGCTCTGCGTCGCGGTCCGGCGGCGGCTGGGCGACATGCCACTCGGCGAGGTCCCGGCCGCGTTGCGGGCGCTGGAGAAGGCTGGCCAGGTCCGGAAGGCCAAGGACGACCTGTACGAGCGGGTGAAGGAGGGTCTGTGATGAGCGTCGTTCCCGCGCCGTCCGCTGGGCGGATCGACTCCGTGCTGCGCGTGGCGGCCGTGGCGTTGGCATGGCTGGCGGTCGTGCTCGCCACAGCGATCGTGTGCCGCCCGTTGCCGGGAACCGAGCTGTCGGCCCCGGCGGTCGTCGCCGTGGCGGCCCTGGTGGTCGTCGCGGTCGGCCGGCCTGTCGGTGGCACGCTGGCGCTGTTCAACATGACGCTCCTCGCCACGACCGTGTGGGGCGAGGTGGGCGGCGCGGTCCTGGTCGTGTCGACCGTCGTCGCCGTAACGCTGCTTCCTGTTCACGCCGTTCGACCTGGACCGAGGAGAGGCCGATCATGAAGAGGTCCGAGAACCGGACGGTTCTGCCACGCGAGTGGCTGACCAGCCTGTCCGACCCGTGCAGCCATGGCCGCTGCGCTGGCTGCCGATACGACCGATGCGGCCACGACTGCCACGACGAATCCATTCACGAAAGCAATATTGCTAGCAAGTAATTTTCACCCATGGAGGCCCAATGCCTAGGAAAATGACCGGTCCGGAGCACGCTCAAGCCGCTCTGGACTACCTCGCGGAAGCGAAGGCGCTCGCGACACTCGCGGACAAGACCGCCCGTTGCGATCGCGACTGGCGAGAGACGTACTCCGCGCAGGCTTCGGCTTGCGCCCTCATCGCGGCCGCGGAGTTCCAGGCCGCTCAGCTGGCGTTACAGGTCGTTGAGTCGCGCATGCCGGGCCTCGACACGCGCGAGGCCAAGGAGTGGCGCAATGTCACGGGGGTGGTGTGAAGCCCTGTGCACATTGGATAGGCGCTGAACGGCGTCACTGCAGCGCCACCCCTGCGAGGTTCTATGTGCAGGGGTGGCGCTGTGTTGATCACACTCCAGCTGCGTTGGCTGGAAAGATGGAGCCTGGTGGCGGGTACTGCGCTCCGGCGCGTTGCTACTGCGGGAAATGCTCGTTCGTGGAGAGGGAGGGGCGACCGAACTTAGCGTCCAGAGGGCTAACGCTGCCGGGCACTAACTCGTAAGACCCGCCCAGGACGCAGCTTTTACTGTCAGGGGGCGTCGTTGGGGCGCGCCCGCCAGAGGCGGTCGTTACTGGGGTAGGCAGTATCGAGGTGCAGGGTGTCCCAGCTGCCGTCGTTGTAGCGGTTCAGTGCCATGGCCACGTTCTTGTTAACCATCGGTCGCCAGATCCACCAGGTGGTGTGCTGGTCGCCGACCTTTTCGCTGAACATGCTCCACTTCTGCAGTTCCGATCCGTTGCAGGTCCTCACCACGATGGTGGTGCCACGTTCGGCGGTGGCCGATGCAGGTTGGAGACACTTATTGGCTGCCTGGTTCCTGATCGTGGCCGTGTAGGTGTTGGGTTCGTCGGCCTGCCAGGCGCTGAGGGTGGTTTCCCATTCCTCGGTGGTGTACTTCCAGGAAGGGGAACGCAGCGTGATAGCTGTCGCGCCCTCGGCGGTGCTGTTGTTGAGCAGGGCGAGTCGTCCTCCGCTGCTCTTGTTGATCAAGTCTCGGTTGGGTTCGGCCGATGCGGGCGCTGTTGCGAACGACAGCGTGGCCGCAAGGCTGGCGGTGATGGCGAGGGCAGCAACTGCACTACGCATGCGAGGTCCTTTGCTGTTGGCATCAAGACGATCTCATTTAGGCCCCCGCAACATCATGGCGTACAGTGACCAATCAGTTACAGAACGCTTTCGCACGAGTGCCTCGGAGCCAATGCGCCGACCTGCAGTTACGTCATTAAGCCGCAGGGATAGACCTGAGGGTTCGTGCTCGCTCTCGCTGAGTACGAATCAAAGCCTCCAAGTCCTCCACCGAGGTGCCCGGCCGGTGTGCGAGCCTGGCGGCTTCGGCGGGGGAGAGGGCGTCACGTTCGGCGCGAGCGCGAGCCAGAAGTTGGCCAGCAGATGCAAGCGCTTTTGCTCGCGTGGTTGGAAACGAGCTCGGTTCGGAGAGAGGAGAAGTGGTCACGTGTCCATGGTAGATCGCTGGCCTACCAGCCCACGACTGAAGATCAGTCCGACGGTCGTCCGGTGGTGTCGGGACGAGGTCCAAAATCTCGTTACCAATTTGGACGCAACATCTTGGCGTCAGCTCTTCGGCCAGGACGGCCTGATCAACCAGCTCCTGGCGATGATCGGCGTCGAGGGCGTGAGCTGGGTGGCCCACCCCGACTTCGCGCTGGGCACGCTCGTGCTGCTCAACGCGTGGACGTTCGGCGCGCCGATGGTCATCTTCCTGGCCGGGCTGCGCCAGATCCCCGTCTCCTACTACGAGGCGGCCGAGGTCGACGGCGCGGGAACGGTCAGCCGCTTCCTCCACATCACGCTGCCCATGCTGACCCCGATCATCTTCTTCAACCTCGTCCTGCAGCTCATCGGCGCCTTCCAGAGCTTCACCCAGGCGTTCGTGGTCAGCGGCGGTCGCGGCGGCCCCTCCGACGCCACCCTGCTCTACACCCTCTACCTGTACGAACGCGGCTTCGGCTCCTTCGACATGGGTTACGCCTCGGCCATGGCGTGGGTCCTGCTCGCCGTCATCGCCGTGCTGACCGGGATCAACTTCCTCTTCGCCAGGCGGTGGGTGTTCTATGGCAACTGAGAGCGCCGCCCCGCGCGGCCGATCGCGGCGGCTGACCAAGCACGCGCTGCTCATCGGCTTCGGCCTGGTGATGCTCTATCCGCTGTTGTGGATGGTGTCCAGCTCCGTCAAACCGGACGCGACCATCTTCCGCGACCCGTCGATCTGGCCGTCCGAACTGGACCTGGGCAACTACGTGGACGGCTGGACGGCGCTGGAGCACCCCTTCCACTTCTACCTGCTGAACTCGGCCGTGATCGCGATCCTGGCCGTGGCCGGCAACCTGATCTCCTGCTCACTGGCCGCCTACGCCTTCGCGCGGCTGGAGTTCCGGGGCAGGAAGATCTTCTTCGCGCTGATGCTGGCCACGCTGATGTTGCCCATCCACGTGCTCATCGTCCCCCAGTACGTGCTGTTCTCCCAGCTCGACTGGATCAACACCAACCTGCCGCTGGTGGTGCCGAAGTTCCTGGCGCACGACGCGTTCTTCATCTTCCTGATGGTGCAGTTCATCCGCGGGCTGCCGCGCGAACTGGACGAGGCCGCCCGCATCGACGGCTGCGGCCACATCAGGATCTACTGGCGGATCATCATGCCGCTGTCGGTGCCAGCGCTGGCCACCTCGGCGCTGTTCACCTTCATCTGGACCTGGAACGACTTCTTCAGCCAGCTCATCTTCCTGACCGACCCCGAACTGTGGACCATGCCCGTGGCGCTGCGCTCGTTCATGGACGGGCAGGGCGAGACGGCCTGGGGCCAGCTGTTCGCCATGTCCATCGTGGGACTGGCGCCGATCTTCGGCTTCTTCCTGGCCGGCCAGCGTTACCTCACCCAGGGCATCTCCACGACCGGGTTCCGCTGATGATGTTCACGAACGTAAGGAGAGGGCCATGCCGAGAAGATCCAGTGGCCTGGCGGCGCTCTGCCTGACCGGCGTCCTGCTCGCGGCCACCGCGTGCGGCGGCTCGTCCGGCGGCGGCGACGGCGGCACGGTGGAGTTGCGCTTCGGCTGGTGGGGCAACAACGACCGGGCGGCCGCCACCCAGCGCGTCATCGACGCCTTCCAGGCCAGGAACCCCGGCATCAGGGTCAAGGGCTCCTACACCGACTTCAACTCCTACTTCGACCGCCTGGCCACCGAGGTGGCCGGCGGGCGCGCCCCCGACGTCATCACGCTCGGCGGCGCCTACCCCCGCGAGTACGGCGACCGCGGCGCCCTGCTCGACCTGTCCAAGACCGGCCTCAAAACCGACAGGATCGGCGCGGCGGCGCTGGACAACGGCAAGTTCGGCGGCGTCCAGTACGGCGTCCCGACCGGCGTGAACGCCATCGCCGTGGTCGTCAACGAGGCGGTGTTCGACAAGGCAGGCGTGGCGCTGCCCAAGGACGACACCTGGACCTGGGACGACTTCAAACGCACCGCCACCGAACTGGCCGGCAAGCTGCCCAAGGGGTCGTTCGCGCTGGCCGACCCGACCAGGACCGACATGCTGGACGCCTACTCCCGCCAGCGCGGCGAAGCCCTCTACACCGCCGACGGCAAGGTCGGCATCACCCAGCCGACGCTGGTCGACTGGTGGACGATGACGCTGGACCTGCAGCGGGCCGGCGCCACCCCGCCGGCCTCGCAGACCGCCGAGCTGATCACCCAGCCCGCGCCCGAGCAGTCGCTGATGGGCCGCGGCCAGGCCGCCATGCAGTTCGACTGGAGCAACCAGCTCACCGCGCTCGGTAAGGCCGCCGGGCAGCCGCTGCGGCTGATGCGGCTGCCGGGGGAGAGTCCCAGGCCCGGCATGTGGCTGCAGGCGTCGCAGATCTACAGCATCAACGCCAGGAGCGAGCATCCGCGGGAGGCGGCCATGTTCGTGGACTTCCTGGTCAACAGCGAGGAGGCCGGGAAGATCATCCTCGCGGACCGGGGCATCCCGGCCAACTCCGAGGTGCGCACGGCCGTCCAGGACGTGCTCGGCGAACCGGAGAAGGCCCAGGCCACCTTCATCGACGCGCTCACGCCCAAGGCCGGGCCGCCGCTCGTGATCGGGCCGGCCGGATCCACCGACACGCCCAAGATCCTGGACCGGGTCAACGCCGAGGTGCTGTTCGGCCGCGTGCGGCCGGCCGCCGCGGCCGACGACTTCATCCGGCAGGTCGGGACGGCGATCCAGTAGTGATCGACCGACGCGCCCTGGCCGGGCGGCACTCCGTGGAGATGCGGCGGATCGTCGCCGAGTCGCCGCTGTCGGTGGGCAACGGCGAGTTCTGCTTCACCGCCGACGTGACCGGGCTGCAGACCTTCCCGCGCAGTCATCCGGTCGAGGACCGCACCGGCTCGCCGCCGGGGACGCTGCTGGCCACCATGGCGTCGTGGGGGTGGCACAGCGTTCCCGGCTCCCACGGGCTGCAGGAGACGACGCGCACGTACCGGACGGCGCGCGGGCCGGTCCCGTACGTGGACATGCGCGGCGACCTGAGCGGCACCGGCGAGGCTCCCGCCTCGGCGGCCGAGTCGTGGCTGCGCGCCAACCCGCACCGGCTGGACCTGGGCAGGATCGGGCTGACCGCGGTCGGCGGGCCGCCGCTGACGCCCGCCGACCTGAGCGGCGTCCACCAGCGGCTCGACCTGTGGACGGGCACGCTGACCAGCCGCTTCCTGCTGCGCGGCACGCCGTTCACAGTCGTCACCGCCTGCCATCCGTGGCGGGACGTGCTGGCCGTGCGGCTGGAGTCGCCGGAGCCGGGCGGGACGGGGGTGCGGCTGGCCTTCCCGTACGGGTCGCAGGCGTGGGGCAACGCGGCCGACTGGTCGAAGCCGGAGGCGCACACCTCGGAGCTGCGGCCGTCGGAGAACGGTTTCACCATCGCGCGCACACTGGACGGCACCGCGTACGAGGTGGCGGTCACCATGACCGGCGGCGCCGGGGTGAGGCGGCTCGGCCCGCACGAGTTCCTCATCACCCGCACCGGGCCCGTCACCGAACTCACCTTCGCCTTCCACCAGGGCGAAGCCGCCCGGCCGCCGGCGTTCGGGCACGTGGTGGAGACCTCGGCGGCGCACTGGGCGCGGTTCTGGAGCACCGGCGGCGCGGTGGAGCTGTCAGGCAGCCACGACGACCGGGCGCACGAGCTGGAGCGGCGCGTCGTCCTGTCGCAGTACCTGACCGCGATCCACTGCGCGGGCTCCACCCCGCCCGCCGAGACCGGCCTGATGGCCAACAGCTGGCGGGGCCGCTTCCACCTGGAGATGCACTGGTGGCACGCCGCGCACTTCCCGCTGTGGGGCCGGCCAGAGCGGCTGGAGCGCAGCCTGGGCTGGTACACCGCCATCCTGCCCCGCGCCCGCGAGACCGCCAGGGCGCAGGGCTGCCCGGGAGCGCGCTGGCCCAAGCAGGTGGGACCCGACGGGCGGGAGAGCCCCAGCCCGATCGGCCCGTTCCTGCTCTGGCAGCAGCCGCACCCGATCTACCTGGCCGAGCTGGTGCGCCGCGCGATCGGCACCCGCCTGGCGGTCGAGCGCTACGCCGGCCTGGTGCTGGAGAGCGCGGAGTTCATGGCGGCGCACGCGGTCCGGCGGCCGGGCGGGTACGGGCTGGGGCCGCCGCTGGTGCCGGCCCAGGAGTCCTACGCGGACGTGCGCGCCAGCGCCGCCGACCCGGCCTTCGAGCTGGCGTACTGGTCGTGGGCTCTGGGCGTGGCGCAGCGCTGGCGCCGCCTGCTGGGCCTGCCCGCCGACCCGCTCTGGGCCGAGGTGGCCGCCGGGATGGCCCGGCCGCCGGTGCGCGACGGGGTGTACGCGGCGATGGCCGCGCCGCCGTACACGGTGCGCCAGGACCACCCCTCCATGTTGTACGCCCTCGGCGTCGTCCCCCCGACCGCCCTCATCGACCCCGCCACGATGCGCGTCACGCTCGATGACGTGCTGGCCCGCTGGGACTGGGACAGCACCTGGGGCTGGGACTACCCGGCCATCGCGATGACCGCCACCCGCCTGGGCGAGCCCGGCACGGCCGTCGAGGCGCTGCTGATGCCCACCGCCAAGAACACCTACCTGCCGAACGGCCACAACAGGCAGAGCGCCACCCTGCCCGTCTACCTGCCGGGCAACGGCGGCCTGCTGACGGCGGTCGCCCTCATGGCCAGAGGCTGGGACGGCGGCCCGCTCACCCCCGGCTTCCCCGACACGTGGACCGTCCGCCACGAAGGGTTGTCGCCCATGCCATGAGAGCCGGTCACGGGCTCGCGTGCAGCCGCAGCTCCTCCCGCTTGGCCAGGAACTCCTCGGCCACGGCAGCGGCATCGGATACGTCGTACGGATCCCGGCCAGCACCAGCGACCCGGCCGTGCCCGGGTGGCGGGCCGCCAGGTCCACCGCCACCCGGCAGCCGAAGGAGCCGCCGAGCAGGCAGGGCCGCTCCGGCCCGCGGCCGGCGATCCAGTCGGCCACCGCATTCCCGGCGCGGTGCCTGCGACCTTTCGAGGGGCACGCCTCTCCTTCCTCGTGAAGGCCGCGCTCCTGCCCGCGCCGTGATCGCCCGGACGTGGGGCCGCCCCCGGTGGATCAGTCCACGGGTGAGGGCGGCGGGGTGCCGAGCGCCGCCAGGTCGTCCCAGAACTCCTCCGGGATCACCGCGTCCACCAGGTCGTTCAGGCCCTCCAGCCGCTGGATGGAGGTGATCCCGACCACCGTGGCGTGCACCCTCGGCTCGCGCAGCGAGAAGTGCAGCGCGGCCGCCGGCAGCGCGATCCCATGCCGCTCGCACAACGCGCGCACCCGCTCGACATGCTCGCCGAACTCCGGCGAGATCGGGCGGTACCCGTACGTTCCGGCGTGCCGGGGCGAGCCGGACAGGATGCCGCCGCCGAAGGGCGCGGCGTTGAACACCGTCATGTCCCGCTCGGTGGCCAGCCGCAGGATGTCCTCGGCCCGCCGGTCCACCAGCGTGTACCGGTTGTGGGTCAGCACCGCGTCGAAGGCGTCGGTGCGGATGTAGTCCTCCACCAGGGTGCCGCCGGCCGCGGCGATGCCGATCGCGGCCACCAGGCCCTGCTCGCGCAGCGACACCAGGGCCGGCACGGCGCCGCCCGGCGCCATCGCCTCGGCCACCGTGATGGTGAACGGGTCGTGCAGGTGGTAGATCGGCAACGTCTCGACGCCGAGCCGGGAGGTCGTCTCCTCGAACGAGCGCATCACCCGGTCGCCGTCGAACACCCCCGTCCCCGGCTCGCAGTCCGCCTTGGAGAAGACGGTCACCCCCGCCTCCGGCGTCTCCCTGAGCGCCTGGCCGATCAGGGTCTCGCTGCGACCCTGCGCGTAGGCGTTGGAGGTGTCGAGCTGCCGGAAGCGGCCCGACAACAACGCCCGCGCGAGCTTTTCGTCCCCGGGGTCGCGGCCCAGCCCGGACGTGCCCAGGGTCACCGCCTCCAGGGGCGTCTGTGTTCCCGGTACGCGGCGCTCCTGCTGCTCTGGCACCGTGACCTGCCTCTCTGCGTGATCGTCCGATTCGCCCACGATCATCCCACGATGCCGGGAAACACGGTGCAGGGAAACACGATGCCGGGAAGGCCGTGTCAGAGGAGGAGCTGGAAGCGGCGCCTGGTCTGCCACTCCACGGTCAGCACGGTCGCGTCGTCCTGCAACCGGCCGCGCTGGTGCTCCAGGATGGCCTGGATGAGCCGCCGCAGCGTCTCGGGCGCCGACACCCCGTCCGCCTCGCGCCGCAACACGAACTCGATGAACCGCTCCAGCCCGAACAACTCCCCGTCCGGGCTCTGCGCCTCGATGACGCCGTCGGTGTAGAACAGCAGCCGGTCGCCGGGCTGGAGCTGGTAACGCACGATCCCCGTGTCGACCCGCAGGCCGAACCCCATCGGCGGGTCGGGCTCGCTGGCCAGGGTCGTGACCAGCCGGCCCTCCCGCAGCACCAGCGGCGGATGGTGGCCCCGGTTGACCCAGGCCAGCGCGCCGGTGCGCAGGTCGAGACCGGCCAGGATGCCCGTGGCGAAGCGGCCGGTGAACTGGCTCCTGATGGCCGCGTCGATCTCCTCGCCGGTCTCGTCCAGCGGCCTGCCCTGCCTGCGGTTGTTGCGGCAGGCGCCCATGGCGATGGTGGCCGTCAGCCCGGCCGACAGGTCGTGCCCCATCGCGTCGAAGATCGACAGGTGCAGGGTGTCGCCGTCGAGCGCGTAGTCGAAGGCGTCGCCGCCCATCTCGTACGCGGGTTCCAGCGCGGCGCTGACCACGACGTCGTCGTTGGCGAACGTGCCCGGCGGCAGCAGGTTCCACAACACCTCGGCCGACAGCGCCAGCGGGCGGGCGCGGGTCAGCCGGGCGTAGGAGTCGCTGTGCGGCCGCTTGCTGAGCACCAGCAACGCCGCCAGCGAGGCCAGGTCCTTGGCCCGCGCCTCGGCGAGCTCATCGTCGTCGGCGACGTTCAGGCCGAGCACGCCGACCCGCTCGGTGCCGTCCAGCAGCGGCAGCCACAGCCGTACCCTGCCGTCGCCGGCCGGTTCGCCGCGGGCGTGCACGAGTTCCACCATGCGGAAGGCGCGGCCTGGCATGGTGCCGTCGATGCGGATGACCTCCAGCGGCTCGCCGCCGGGCTCCCGCTGGCCCGGCAGCGGTACGAGGAACTGCTGCTGCAAGTCGGTCCCGTACACGGTGACCTGGGTGAAGCCCGTCAGCAGCGCGTGCCGGGCGATCGCGGGCGCCAGGTCCTCCATCGCCGTCATGTGCACGGCCTGCAGCAGCCCGCCCAGGGCGCGCTCACCCTCGCTCCGCACGTCCTCACCCCTCACGGCCGGCCTCGTCCTGCCCCTACCCACCACACCGGGAGTACGTACGGACATGGGCTGATCTTGACGTCCCGGCCGGCAAAGGGTCAGGGCCGATCGACGGCGTAGGTGGTCTGGACGACGCCCGCGTCGAACACCTTGGTCCTGACGTGCACGAGGGGGACGTCGCCGCCCACCGCGCCGAACAGCGGCAGCCCCGTGCCGATCAGCACCGGCACGGTGGTGATCGTGAGCTCGTCGATCAGGCCCGCGCGCAGGAACGTGCGGATGACCTGGCCGCCGTCCACGTAGACGCTCTTGGTGCCGCGCTCTTCCAGGGCGCGTACCAGGTCGTCGAGGTCGCGGTGGACGGTGACGCGCGGGTCGGCGCCGATCGGCAGGGTGCCGCTGAGGACCGCGACGTGCAGGCCCTCGTGCGGCCAGGGGTCGTAGGTGAGCGCGGGCTCGTACGTGCCGCGTCCCATGACGACGGTGTCGATGTCGCCGATGAACGCGTTGTAGCCCAGGTCGTCCCCCGAGGCCTCGCCCCTGCTGGTGAGCCATTCGAGGTCGCCGTCCGCGCGGGCGATGAACCCGTCGAGGCTGACCCCGATGAACACCGAGGACTTGAACGGGCGGCTCCGGGTCATGCGTGTCTCCTCCGCAATAGTAAATGTTCGTTCGTTTACTAACGTAGCAGACGTTTATGAATCCGGATTCACGAATCCGGGCCGGCGCATGGCGTCTGTCGGTGGCGGAGGCCATGATGAGGGCCATGGCTTCATGGCAGGAGTTCGAGAACGGGGCCCCGGAGCTGGCGCGCACCGCCCGGCGGCTGATGGACGCCTACAAACACAAGGTCCTGGCCACCCTGCGCAAGGACGGCTCGCCCCGGGTGAGCGGCGTGGAGACGACGTTCCGCGACGGCGAGTTGTGGACGGGGTCCATGGCGCACGCGGTCAAGGCCGCCGACCTGCGGCGGGATCCGCGGATGGCGATCCACGTGACCTCCCGCGATCCCCAGGGGGAGGATCCGTCCTCCTGGGAGGGAGATCTGAAGCTGGCGGGGCGGGCGGTGGAGATCACCGATCCTGAGCTGCTGGCGTCGTTCGGGCAGCCCGGCTCCGACTCCTACCTGTTCCGGCTGGAGGTGACCGAGGTGGCCTGGACCAGGGTCGAGGGCGACGACCTCGTCATCGACTCCTGGCACGAGGAACGGGGAACCCGGGAGTTCCGCCGCAAATAATCTACAACGTAAAGGCGCCCGCCTTGCTGAGGCAGATACGCGGCACAAAGAGCGCCACCATCGACGCTCAAGAGCCCCGTCTGGCGTCCGCTCAGTGGACGGAGAAGCCGCCGTCCACGAAGAGCATCTGCCCGGTGACGAAGGCGCAGGCGTCCCCGGCCAGGAACACCGCGGCGCCGGCGAAGTCCCGCGGCAGGCCGTTGCGGCCCGTCATGTGGCGGGCCGCCATCGCCTCGACCCGGCCGGGGATGGCCTGGGCGGGCTCGGTGAGCGGGGTCAGCACGAAGCCGGGCATGATCGTGTTGACGCACACCCCGTCGGCGGACCACGCCTCGGCGTGGGAGCGGGTCAGGCCGGCGAGCGCGGCCTTGGCGGCGCCGTAGACGCCGCTGTGGCCGAAGGCGCTGATGGACTGCTGCGAGCCGACGTTGATGATGCGTCCCCATCCGCGCCCGGCCATCCGCGGCCCGTGGTGCTGGCCGAGCAGGTAGGGGGCGGTGAAGTTGACGGCCATGGTGCGCTGGTAGTCGTCGAGGGTCAGTTCGGCCATGGGCTTGCGGATGTTGTTGCCGGCGTCGTTGACCAGGATGTCGATGTCGTCGGCGGTGTCGCAGACGCGCCGTACGGCGTCCGCGTCGCCGAGGTCGGCGCTGATCCATGAGGCGGTGACCCCGTGCCCGCGCAGCCGCGCGGCGGCCTCGTCCAGCGCGCCTTCCCCGCGGGCCACCAGGACGACCTCGGCGCCGGCGCGCCCGATGGCCTCGGCCATGGCGTACCCGATCCCGGAACTGCCGCCGGTGACCAGCGCGCGCCTGCCGTGAAGGGAGAACAACTCCCGCAGGTAGTCGGACATAGCCGATCAAGCTAGCACCCGCACGCCGCGCCGTACGGACAGGGCCGGAGAACGGTCCGGCCAGAGCCCGGCGAGCAGGCTCCTGAGTGCGGGCCGGTCGGGGGCCGAATGGGGGCTGGATCGCCGGTTGGGCAGGGGTTGGAGGTTGGCGGGCGGGGCGTGGTGCGGGAGAATGTGAGGTCGTTCTCGGGTGAGGAGGAAGGCGCCGGGTGTGCGATGAGCGTGGATCGGGCCCGCTCCCCGGGTGAGCGGGCGGACGCCCTGCTGGGCGCGGCGGTGCGGGCGGCGCGCTGGATCGGCAGCGCCGGGGCCGGTGACGAGCGGGCGCGGCACTGGCTGGCCAACCCCGACCCCGGTGGCCGTTCGGCGCTGGCTCCCGAACCCGTCTCCCTGTACGCCGGCGCCCCCGGCATCGTGCTGTTCCTCCTGGAGCTGGCGTCGGCGACCGGCGACGAGCGTTACCTGCGGGAGGCGCGGGCGGGGGTGCGCTATCTGGCCTCGGCGTGGCGGGAGGTCACCGATGTGGGCTTCTACCACGGGCTGAGCGGGATCGCGGTCGCGTTGTGCGAGGCGGGGTGGGTGCTGGGCGACGGCGTGGCCGAGGAGGCGGCGGCCGGGGCGCTGGAGCGGGTGGCGCGCGCGGCGCGGCCGATGCAGGCGGGCCCCGGCTGGTTGGGGGATCCGGCGCAGCGCGGCGACGGCGGGGTGCTGCTGGCGTTGCTGCACGGCGCGTCGATGCTGGGGCTGGCGCCGCTGGGCGAACTGGCGGCCGAGGCGGGGTTACGGGCGGCGGACCTGGCGGTGCCCGGCCACCGTTTCGGCGACTGCCCCGGCCTGCCGCGCGACGCGGTCACGCCGGGTTTCTCCGCCGGCACGTCCGGCACGGCGTTCCTGCTGGCCCGCCTGTACGGGGTGACGGGCGAGGCCCGGTTCCTGGCGGCGGCGCGCAGGGGCGCGGGTTTCGTGCGGGCGGTGAGCGTGCTGAACGGGGAGTGCGCGATGGTGCCGCACCATCTGCCGCAGGGGCGGGGCCTGCATTATCTGGGCTTCTGCTCGGGTTCCGCGGGTGTGGCGCGGATGTTCTGTGAGCTGTACCGG
Organism: Nonomuraea sp. NPDC050404; assembly: GCF_040655495.1. Taxonomy (NCBI): domain Bacteria; kingdom Bacillati; phylum Actinomycetota; class Actinomycetes; order Streptosporangiales; family Streptosporangiaceae; genus Nonomuraea; species Nonomuraea sp. NPDC050404. Next base: position 123,397 of record NZ_JBFAKB010000011.1, on the reverse strand, counting down.
GTGGCGGGCGATCCCGCCGACCTGGACTGGGCCGAGCGGCTGGCCTGCGGGATCATGGCCAGCGGCGTGCCGGGGCGGCGGGTGCCGGGCCTGTGGGACACGGCCTGCCAGTGCTGCGGCGTGGCGGGGCTGGTGGAGCTGTTCGCGGGGCTGTGGGCGGTGACGGGGCGGGCGGCGTACCTGGATTTCGCGGCGGCGCTGGGCGGCCACCTGGCGGCGCGCGGCAGCGGGGACAGCGAAAGTGGAGAGGAGGGTTTGCGCTGGTATCAGGCGTATCGGCGGTCGCGGCCCGGTGAGATGAGCGCCGACACCGGCTACATGGCGGGGGCGGCGGGGATCGGCGCGGCGCTGCTGCATCTGGCGGCGGCCCTGCGTGCGGCGACTGGCGAGAAGGAGGGGCGGATGATCCTGCTGCCGGACAACCCGTTCCCGCCGGTGCCCGGCGTGCCCGTGTAAGAAGGCCGTTGCGCACGCGTACGCGCGGGGTTAAGCTCGAATATTGCCATTCATATGCATCGAGCTCTCACAGACCTCCTGGTTAGGAGTATACCAGCGAATGACTAATCGTCAAGATGGTTTCGCGCAAGCCCTTGACAGTGAACAGCGGACTGTGTCGTGGCTCTACGGCCGGCTCGACGCGGCCAGGGAACGGGCGCAGCGGACCCTGCGCGAGGTGTACGGCAGGGGCGGTTCGGGAACCCGCCAGGCGCGGGTCGAGCGTGAGGCGCTGGCCTCGGAGCAGGCGCGGCGGCTGGCCCAGCTCAACGCGGTCGAGCGGGGCCTGTGCTTCGGCCGGATCGACGACGGCGCCGGGCAGCGCACGTACATCGGCAGGATCGGCCTGCGGGACGAGGGGCACGAGTCGGTGCTGATCGACTGGCGGGCGCCGGCGGCGCGGCCGTTCTACGTGGCCACCGCCGCCGCTCCGGGCGGGCTGGTGCGGCGCAGGCACCTGCATCTGAAGGATCGCCTGGTGGTGGGGATCGACGACGAGGTGTTCGACCTGGAGGGGATGAGCGAGGGGGACCGGCGCACGCTGGTGGGCGAGGCGGCGCTGCTGGCGTCGTTGCGGCGGGGCCGTACGGGCCGGATGGGCGACGTGGTGGCCACCATCCAGACCGAGCAGGACCGCGTGATCCGGGCCTCGCTGCAGGGCGCGCTGGTGGTGCAGGGCGGGCCGGGCACCGGCAAGACGGTGGCGGCGCTGCACCGGGCGGCGTACCTGCTCTACACCCACCGCGACACCCTCGAACGGCGCGGGGTGCTGGTGGTGGGCCCCAACCGGATGTTCCTGCGCTACATCAGCCAGGTGCTGCCGGCGCTGGGGGAGACGCAGGTGGTGATGACCACGGTCGGGGAGATGCTGCCCGGCGTGCGGGCGCGGGCGGCCGACGGGCCTGCCGCGGCGGTGGTCAAGGGCGACGCGCGGATGGCGGAGGTGGTGGCCGCGGCGCTGCGGCTGCGCCAGCGGGTGCCCGACGGGGATCTGGTGGTGGAGCTGGACGGGCTGCCGCTGCGGGTGCCGCGTGAGACGTGCGAGCTGCTGCGCGAGCGGGCGCGGGCGGTGCGGCTGCCGCACAACATGGCGCGCAAGCTGTACGTCACCGAGCTGCTGAAAGAGCTGGCCAGGGCCGAGGCGCGGGCGCTGGAGGAGTCGCTGCACATCGAGGAACTGGTGATCGAGGGCGAGCCGGAGCTGTCGCAGCCGCTGGACCTGGAGGGCGACCTCGACGACCTGGACATCGACCTGGCCTCGCAGCGGCTGTGGGGTGAGCCGGAGGTGCGGCGCGCGGTGGATGAGCTGTGGCCGGAGCTGACCCCGGAGGCGCTGATCGACGGCCTGCTGTCCGCGCCGGACACGCTGCGCTCGGTGGCGCCGCCGGAGCTGGACTGGCGCGAGCTGGTACGCCCGGCGGGCGCCGCATGGACTGTCGGGGACGTGCCGCTGCTGGACGAGGCGGCCGACCTGCTGGGCGAGGACGACTCGGCGCGGCGGGTGGCGGCCAGGCAAGAGCTGGAGGAGCAGGCCGATCGGGAACTGTACGCGCGGGAGGTGCTGACCTCGACGGGCGTGGCCGAGGCGGGCATCTTCGGCCGGGCCGACGTGCTGGCCGGGCGGCACGCCGACGACGGCGCGTCGCTGACCACGGCCGACCGGGCGGCGGCCGACCGCACCTGGGCCTACGGGCACGTGATCGTGGACGAGGCGCAGGAGTTGTCCCCGATGGCCTGGCGGATGATCATGCGCCGGGTGCCGGCCAAGTCGCTGACCGTGGTGGGCGACCTGGCCCAGACGGGCTCGGCGGCGGGTGCGCGGTCGTGGGGCGAGGTGCTGGACCCGTACCTGGAGGGGCGCTGGCGCGAGGAGCGGCTGCTGGTCAACTACCGCACCCCGGTGGAGATCATGCGGGTGGCGGCGGACGTGCTGCGCGCGTTCGCGCCGGGGCAGGAGCCGCCGGAGTCGGTACGCGAGGGCGGAGCCGAGCCGCGGGCGGTGCGCATCCCGGCGCCGGAGCTGGCTTCGGGGCTGCCGGAGCTGGTGGCGGCGGAGCTGGCCGAGATCGGCGAGGGCCGGGTGGGCGTGGTGACGCCGGACGCGCTGCACGCGCGGGTGGCGGGGCTGTTCCCGGAGGGGGATCTGGACGCGCCGGTGGTGGTGCTGACGGTGACGCAGGCCAAGGGGCTGGAGTTCGACGCGGTCGTGGTGGTGGATCCGGCGGGGATCATCGGGCAGTCCCCGCTGGGCGGTCAGGACCTGTACGTGGCGGTGACGCGGGCCACGCGGCGGCTGACGGTGGTGCATGAGGGCGACCTGCCGGCGGTGCTGTCGCGCCTAGCTTAGAAATCTACAATGTAAAGGCGGCGGGCTGGTGACAATCCACTGCCTTCCCCATCACCAAACCCTCCACCAAAGGGAACCGGACGGACGGGCCGGCCGTTGTCGGGATGAGGTTCAGCGGGAGGTACTGGAAGAGGCGTCGTTGACGGGCTCGCCGGTGGCGCCTGCTGCCGGCCCGCCGGCCGGCTCCTGGTGTTCTTCCTGGGCGAGCTTGGTGGCGACCTCGCGCAGGGTGTGGGTGGCGGAGTCGAGGGCGCGCAGGGTCTCGGTGTCGAGGTGGCGCATGATGCGCAGGTAGTGCTGGGAGCCGGCGTTGTTGATGTCCTCGATGAGGCCGGTGCCCGCGGGGGTGAGTTCGACGCGGCGTACGCGGCGGTCGTGCGGGTCCTCGTGGCGGCTGACGAGGCCGTGGGCGACGAGGCGGTCGACGATGCCGGTGACGGTGCCGAGGCCGACGCCGAGGTCGTGGGCGAGGTCCTGGCCGGAGGCGGAGCCGTTCACCGACAGCAGCATGATGACTTTGAGCTGCCTCATGGTGAGGTTGGAGTTGAACAGGGGGGACTGGTGCTGGGCGAACAGCCGTGCCAGGCCGCGCTGTGTTTCGCTGATCCGGTGGATCAGCTCTTCGCGTTCGTTGCTCACGCTCACCTCTCGCTTCCTGAGAAGGTTATCAGGAACGCTCAGGTGATCTAAATATTCGCACAAGGCAAAGTGTTAGTCTGGGGCGAACTCTTTGGAGGGGGAGTCTATGACCGCATTCGCCCGGTTGAGCTTGGTCAACCGCAGCCTTGTGATTTTGGTGGCGGTCGTGCTCAGCGCGTTTGGCGCGTTCACGATCCCGCAGTTGAAACAGCAGTTGCTGCCGTCGTTGTCGTTCCCAGGCGCGTTCGTGATCGCGTCGTTCCCCGGCGCGTCGCCGGAGATCGTCGAGGACCAGGTCACGGCTCCGATCGAGGACTCCTTCCAGGGGCTTGCCGGGATGGAGCAGATGACCTCGACTTCGAAGGAGGGCCTGGCGCAGATCCAGGTGGCCTTCGAGTACGGCACCGACATCGAGTCCTCGCTGAACAAGATGCAGCAGTCCGTCAACAGGGTGACGCTGCCGGACGGTGTGGAACCGCAGGTGGTGGCCGGCAGTACCGACGACATCCCGGTGATGGTGCTGGCGGTGGGCGACGGTGGCGACGAGCGGGCGATGGCCGACAAGCTGCGCCGCATCATGGTGCCGGAGCTGCAGAGCGTCGAGGGCGTACGGGAGGCGTCTGTCACGGGCACCCGCGAGGAGGTCGTGACGATCGAGCCGGACGCCAAGAAGATGGCGCGGGCTGGCGTTTCGGCCGCGCAGATCCCGGACGTGCTGAAGGCGAACGGGACGCCGGTTCCGGCGGGCACGCTGACCTCCGACAGCAAGTCGTTGTCGGTGCAGGTCGGCTCGCGGGTCGACTCGGTGGAGAAGCTGAAGAACCTGTACCTGACGCCGGCCCAGCCCTCGGCGGCCCAGCAGCAGGCCCAGCAGGCTCAGCAGCAGCAGGGCCGTCCGCCGGCCGGGCAGACCGGTCAGGCTCAGCCCGGGCAGACCGGTCAGGCGCAGGCGCCGCAGCAGATCGCGCCGCCCAAGCCCCCCAAGCCGGTCAAGCTGGGTGACGTCGCGAAGATCACGCGCGGGCTGGCGGACGCGACGGCGCTCACCCGTACCGACGGCAAGACCAGCCTGGGTGTGTCGGTGACGATGACGCCCGACGGCAACGCGGTGGCGATCTCGCACGCCATCACCGAGAAGCTGCCGGAGCTGACCAAGTCGCTGGGCGACAGTTCGGACACGGCGGTGTCGGTGGTGTTCGACCAGGCGCCGTACGTGGAGCAGTCGATCGAGAGCCTGACCACCGAGGGTCTGCTGGGGCTGGCGTTCGCGGTGCTGGTCATCCTGGTGTTCCTGCTGTCGGTGCGTTCGACGGTGGTGACGGCGGTGTCGATCCCGCTGTCGGTGGTGATCGCGCTGATCGCGTTGTGGGCGGGGGACTACTCGCTCAACATGCTGACGCTGGGCGCGCTGACGATCGCGGTGGGCCGGGTCGTGGACGACTCGATCGTGGTCCTGGAGAACATCAAACGTCATCTCGCCTATGGCGAGGCGAAGTTGCAGGCGATCCTGGCAGCGGTGCGTGAGGTGTCGGGGGCGGTGACGGCCTCGACGTTGACGACGGTGGCGGTGTTCGCGCCGATCGCGATGGTGGGCGGGATGGTGGGCGAGTTGTTCAGCCCGTTCGCCATCACGGTGACGGTGGCGTTGCTGGCTTCGCTGGTGGTGTCGCTGACGGTGGTGCCGGTGCTGGCGTACTGGTTCCTCGGGGCGCCGGATCTGACTCCGGAGCAGGCGCGTAAGCAGCGTGAGGAGGCCGAGGCCAAGGAGTTGCGTTCGCCGTTGCAGCGGGCCTATCTGCCGGTGCTGCGGTTCGCGACGCGGTTCAAGCTGGTGACGATCCTGATCGGCGTGGCGGTGTTCATCGGCACGATGGGCCTGGCCGGGGGGTTGCAGACGAACTTCCTGGATTCGGCGGGGCAGAACACGCTGTCGTTGTCGCAGCGGATGCCGGTGGGCACGGACCTGGAGACGACCGACAAGGCGGCCAAGCAGGTCGAGGGCGTGCTGGATGACGTCGATGCGGTGGAGACGTACCAGGTGAACGTGGGTGGCGGCGACGCCATGATGGGCGGCACCGGTGGTGGTGCGGACCGTGCGTCGTTCTCGATCACGTTGAAGGAGGGCACCGACACTCCGAAGGTGGAGCAGGAGGTGCGCGACGCGGTCGGGAAGCTGTCCGGGGTGGGTGAGGTCACCGTGGGTGGCGGCGCCGCCGGGGGCGGGTTCGCCTCGGACACGATCGATGTGATCGTACGGGCGCCCGACACCGACGCGCTGCGCGCCGCGACGGACACGGTCAAGACGGCGATGGGCGAGGTGTCCGGGCTGCGTGACCTGTCGTCGAACCTGGAGACCAGTGCGCCGCGGGTCGAGATCGTGGTGGATCGTGAGGAGGCGGCCGAGCGGGGCCTGACCGAGTCGCAGGTGGGCCAGGCGGTGGCGCAGGCCTTCCGTGGCGCGCCTTTGGGGCAGATCACGCTGGACGGCCGTGCGAGTGACCTGGTGTTGCGGGGTGCGGACGCGCCGGACGACATCGAGGCGATCGAGGACCTGAAGCTGGCCACGGCCGGTGGGATGGTGACGTTGTCGTCGGTGGCCGATGTGCGTGAGGTGGCCGGTCCGACGCAGGTGACCAGGATCGATGGTGAGCGTTCCGCCACGGTGTCGGCCAAGGCGGCCGATGCGAACGATCTGGGTTCGGTGACGACGGCGCTGACCACGAAGCTGGACGGGCTGGAGCTGGAGTCGGGGGCCACTTACGAGATCGGTGGTGTGTCGGCTGACCAGGCCGACGCGTTCGCCGACCTGGGGATCGCGATGCTGGCGGCGATCGCTATCGTGTTCATGATCATGGTGGCGACGTTCCGCAGCTTCATCCAGCCGGTGATCCTGCTGGTGTCGATCCCGTTCGCGGCGACCGGCGCGATCGGCCTGCTGGTGGCGACGGACACGGCGCTGGGCGTGCCGGCGCTGATCGGCATGTTGATGCTGATCGGCATCGTGGTGACGAACGCGATCGTGCTGATCGACCTGATCAACCAGTACCGGGATCAGGGCATGGGTGTGGTGGAGGCGGTGATCGAGGGCGGCCGGCGCAGGTTGCGGCCGATCCTGATGACCGCGATCGCCACGATCTGCGCGCTGACGCCGATGGCGCTGGGTGTGACGGGGTCGGGCGGGTTCATCTCGCAGCCGCTGGCGATCGTGGTGATCGGTGGCCTGATCTCCTCGACGTTGCTGACCCTCGTTCTGGTCCCGACGTTGTACGTCGTGGTCACGCGCAAGCGCGACCGCGGCCCGCGCCACGCGGCCTCGCCGGGCCCGAAGTCCGAGTCCGGCACCGGCGAGGCAGGTAGGGAGAACCTGGCCGGCCAGCCCGCGTAAGACCGTCGAAGTGTGAGCCGGTCAGCCGCCCGGCGGGATCATCGCATCCCGCCGGGCGGCTGACCTGTCGGCGGCCGGACTTCCAGCGGACGATCATGGCGGTCATCTCTCAGGTGGAGAAGGACGCGGCCAGACCGATCCTGGTGCGGGAATACTTTTGTCGCGCAGGTCGTGCTCGGGTGGCCGTCCGATGTCAGGGCGCTGGCGCGGCGTGCGGCGCGCCAGGCAGTCAGGATGGGCTCGATGAGCGCCCATCGGGCGTTGGACAACTCGCTGGGATAGGGTCGCGGTGCGGTCATGCCTTGGGCGTACTGCCGGGCAGAGCGGCTGGCCAGACGGTCATCCAGCCGTCGATGGAACCCGGGCGAGATGCCATATGTGGCGATGAGACAGGATTTTTCGGGGTCAGGCGGGCGCGATGCGTTGACCTGCGATCGTGTGGCGGCCGGATGGCGCTACTTCGGTCCGATGAGGTCGGACAGGATGGTGTGGGGCCGCGTCCTCTTCCGCCCGATGTGGCGCTCCAGGTTGTAAAGCCGATCATTCCTTGATCGGTTGGAACCCTCATAGTCCCTGATTAGAGGGGTGTATGGTGACGCTCCCGGGAACGTCCGGGAGAGCGTCACCCCGACTCCCTAGTTCGCGGCTGGTCAGCAGTGCCTCGCGCAGGGCGCCCGTGGCCCCTGTCAGGTTGGGGTGAGACCGGAATACGAGCGAAACGTGCCATGCGGTGCCGTTGACCAACCGCCATCAGCCGCCGAGTATGCGCTGATCTGGTAGATCAGCCACCAGTCTTCAGCTCGGCTCGCGCTGCTGCTGCGGGCCAATGACGAGGGCCTGCCGATGCCCGCCGATGCCCGCCGCCCTGGTTCTGCTCAGCGCGGAAGACGACCTCACCGAGTCCGGGGACTCACCACCGCTGGAGACCAGGCCCGGCCCGACAGGCCCCGAGATGGAGGGCGGCGTGCTGCGCATCGCGCCCGCCCCGGGTGAACCAACGCACGGAGAGGCTGGTGCGCATTCGCGCCGCACTGCGGCACATCGTGGAGCGGCGCCGCGGCCAGGATCCGGCGCTGGAGTATCTCGACGGCACCATGCTGCTGGGTCGTTGGTGGTGTGGGGCCGGTTGGGCGCGATGAGCGACCGATCCGGGGGCGTGAGTTCGGCCCGGATTGCTCACCGCCCTGCTGGCGGAGCACGACATGGTCCTCGTCATGGATGTTCGGGAGTGCCCGTTCGTCCTGAGGCGCCTGCGGAGTTCTCCGAAGGCGGGGGTACGGCTCCGGCCTGGAGCCGCCTCTTCTCGGCCTGGTACACGTGGTAGGCGCCCCAGGTGCCGGCGAGTCCGATCGCGGCCATGACGGCGATCACCGGCCACTGCCATGGCTCGGGTACGTGCAGGGCGAGGAACCAGACCTTGTCCTGCGACCCGCTGAGCTTGATGCCCAAGGGCGCCAGGCCCTGCGGGAACAGTCCGAGGATGCCCACGGCCATGGCAGACCACATGAGGGTCTGACGACTACCCGACATCGTCGAGAACGGGGACTCCCCGGTCTTCCCGGCGCGGATGTCCGGTTTGCCCGATCGCATCAGGTGCAGCAGTTCGGGCCCCTTGTCATTCAGTGCCCTGGCCGCCATGGAACCGAGCAGCACGTGGCAGAGCGCACCGGTGAGCATGGCGACCGGGACGCTTGCCCACAGCAGGGCGGGCATGTTCAGGGCGTGGCCCGCCCATGCGGCCCCGAGCGCTGGGCACATCGCGAGAGTGACCAGGGAGCACATCAGGAAGGACTGGCCGGTGACGTCACCGTGGTCCATCGGCGAGTTCTTGCTCTTGTGCGGGTCCGGACCGGGCACCAGGGCGACGACGGAGACCCAGGCCAGCAGACCGGAGCCGCCGCCGAGCGCGGCGAGGGTGGCGGCCAGAGCCCACGGCGTCAGAGCGGCGTCGCCGTGCAGCAGGCAGCCGGCGAGCGTCAGCGCCAGCGTCAGCGGCCCGAAGACGGTCAGCCAGCCCAGCTGCCGGGCCCGGACGTCGGCCTTCTCCTTGCCCGGAACCGTCAGGGTCAGCCAGAGCGCCGTGCCGTCTTGCCCGTAGGAGTTGGCACAGGTCGCGGCGGCCATCAAGGCGCCGGCCGCACCGACGAACGGAAAGGCGGCGGTGAAGCCGAAGATCAACGGGAACAACGCGGTGATGATCGCGAAGGCCGGGCCCATCACGATGCCCTGGGTGCGTACCGGGTCGCGCCACCAGGTACGCAGTTCCTTGAGGTAGAGGGCCCCCAGGTCGCCCCGGAACAGGGCTCGGATCAATGAGCCACGCCGGGCGGAGGAGCCGCGGACCACCGGGCGGGCGATCGGCTGCGGCCCGAGCAGGGCGCTCCAGACCAGGAACAGCGCGGCCACGACCACGGCCAGCGCGAGCAGCGGTCCCACCGTCCACAGCCAGTCGCCGCGGCCGGCCGCCTCGACGGCGATCAGGCTCCAACTGGACGGAAGCGACCGCACCACCATGGAGAAGGCGGGCGGGAAACCGTACTCCAGCAGCGGGAAGACCCCGATGATCAGGATCCAGGAGAAGGAGGACAGCGAGACCATCGCGGCGGTGACGGTCGCGGTGACGACTCCTCCGAGCCGGGACGTGGCCAGCATGCGGAACAGCAGCGTGACCACGCGGGACAGCAGCACCACCAGGAGCAGGAGCAGCACCACCGCCGGGACCGACACCACGACGGCCACCCAGCCCAGCCGGGCGGCGAAGACGATCAGCGCGCCGAACGCCAGCAGCGTGATGGCGGTGGTGACGGCGACCAGGGCGGCGGCGAGCAGGCCCATGGTCAGCGTGCGACGCGGAACGGGCTGGCGGTGGAAGTGCTCCCCGTTGAGCGGCGGTTCGCCGGCGAAGATCGGGCCGGCCATCCACCCCAGCGCCCACAGCGCGAACGTCACCGCGAGCAGGTCCATCAGTAGCCGCGGGTGGGAGAAGTCAAGAAAGGCCAGGACGAGGGTGGCGACGGCGAGGCAGCTGCCGACGCCGTAGCCCAGGCCGTTGAGGGCCATCTTGGCGTCGGTCGTGCTGTGGCGCAGCACGGCCAGTTTCATCCGGATCAGGACGCCAACCACGACAGTCCCTCCCCGCCGCCGACCGTGACGCCGACCAGGCCGACGAAGGTCTCCTCCAGCGTACGGCTGCCGCGGACCTCATCCAGGGGGCCTTCGGCGACGACGCGTCCCCTGGCCATCACGGCGACGGTGTCGCAGAGCTCCTCGACGAGCGCCATGACGTGGCTGGACAGCAGCACCGAGCCGCCATGGCCCACGAACCTCTTGAGGATCTTCTTGATGGTGGCGGCGGAGACCGGGTCGACGGCCTCCAGGGGCTCGTCGAGCACCAGAACCTTGGGGGCGTGCAGCAGTGTGGTCGCCAGGCCGACCTTCTTGCGCATGCCGGTGGAGTAGTCCACCACCAGGGTGCGTTCCGCGGAGCCGTCGAGTTCCATGACGGCGAGCAGTTCGTCCGCCCGCCGGTCGGCCTCCTCGGCGTTCAGGCCGTGCAACTGCCCGAGGTAGGTGAGGAGTTCACGGCCGGTGAGCCGCTCCGGCATGGCCAGACCGTCGGGCAGGACGCCCATCAGGCGGCGCGCCCGCAGCGGCTTCTCCCACACGTCGACGCCGTGGACCAGCGCGCGTCCTTCGTCCGGTCTGAGCAGGCCGACGGCCATGGACAGAGCGGTGGTCTTGCCCGCTCCGTTCGGTCCGACCAGGCCGTAGAAGGATCCTTGGGGGACGGTGAGGTGGACGTGGTCGACGGCGGTCTTCTCGCCGAACGTCTTCGCGAGGCCGGCGATCTTGAGGGCAGGGGTCATGGTGTCTTTCTGGTCGGTCGCAAGGGTGAAGAGGTCAGACAGTTCGCGGGCGTACTGCCGCAGGTCGAAGTCACGGCCTGGCCATCGGGGCCGTGCGGGCGATCAGGGTCGAGATCAGGCATCGGGTGGAGAAGCTGGACTGCCGAGCCGCCTGGCGCCAGTCGATGCCTGGTGGATGGTGGTCCAGTAGTCGCGGTGCAGCCGGAGGGCATGCGCCAAGTCCATCGCCGTCCCGGTCAGCAGGATGGCGAGGAGGTCCTCGGCCGGGCCGGCGTGGGCGGTGGTGCCCGGGCCGCCGTCCCAGCCGAATTGACCGGGCGAGGCCGAGTCGCGGCGGTGGGTGCGGGCCGCCGTCCCGAAGCCGGAACCGCCGGGCCTGCCGAAGTGGTCCACTCAGCGGGCCAGAAAGGGCGGCGTGGTGGTCGCGAGGCTGAGTTCCTGCAGCGGCAGACGATCCGCAGCGGCACTCCTCTGGACGGACGAAGCCTCGCTCTACCTGTCGGAAACCGTCTTTTCCCACCATCTTCGGATCGCTACGGCGGGTGGAGCACCGCCTCGCTCAGTACCCGCCGCGGCGAGGGGCGGCGGTCGGGCGACGGGAGAGATTGGCCTGGCCCGTGGGCTTGAGGTCGCGCGCCGGCTGGTCGTGCCGGTGCGGCGATCGGGTCTGGTGCTCGGCCTTGGCCTGGGTGATCGCGGTGGGGAGTTTGATGTGCATGCGTGTTCCCTCGGGGGTTCTAGGCCTTGGTGAGCCAGGTGATCTGGGCGCCGTTGTCGAAGGACTCGCGCCGGGAGGGGGTGAACAGGGTGGGGCGGAACTGTCCAGAGAACATCGGGATGCCCGTTCCCGCCACCACGGGGTAGCTCTTGAGGATGATTTCGTCGATTTCCGGGAGCAGGGTGGCAGCGAGCCTGCCGCCGCCGCAGAGGTAGATGTTCATGTCGGTGTCCTCGGCCTTCAGCCGCCGGACGAGCTCGATCGGATCGCCCGTGTTCACCTGCACCGTGGGGTCGTCGATCGTCAGCGTGCGGGAGACGACGTACTGGCGCAAATGGGAGTACGGGTTGGTGATGGAGGCGCCTGCCGACTCGTAGGTGCCGCGGCCCATCACCAGGGTGTCGAAGACCTTGTTGGGCGTGTCTTCAAGGCCGACGAGCTTCTGGATATGAGTGGGGACGGTCTCGGGGTAGCGCTCGTTGACCCAGGCGGTCATGCGGTCCGATAGGGGGTAGAAGTCGAACTCGGCGTTGGGGCCGGCGATGTAGCCGTCGAGGGAGACGCCGATGTAGTAGACAAGCTTTCGCATACGGTAACTCCGGATGTAGTACTCTGTTTGGAGTGGTTCAAACGTAGTACTACAGATGGAGTGGTGTCAAGTGCGCAGAAATCCCGAGCGACGGCAAGCGCTAGTCGACGCGGCCATCGAGGTGCTGGCCAGAGAGGGAGCGCGGGGGCTGACCTTCCGGGCCGTCGATGTGGAGGCGGCTGTGCCCCCGGGCACGGCCTCCAACTACTTCGCCAACCGCGACGACCTGTTCACCCAGGTCGGTGGGCGCATCTATGAGCGTCTGCTGCCCGACGAGGCCGCGATCGCCCGCAACCAGGAAGGCGTGCAGGACCAGACTCGCTATGCCGAGCTCATGCACGAACTGGTGGATCGGGTCTCCGCCTTCAACTCCGGCTACCTGGCTCTGCTCGAGCTTCGACTGGAGTCCACTCGCCGCCCTGAGCTGCGGGCGGTGCTGACCAAGCGCATCCGGGAGGACATCGACGCCAACATCGGCTACCACGCCGCCTCGGGGCTGCCCGGCGACTCGACCTCGGTGGTGCTCCTCTACCTCGCGCTGAACTGGCTCATCGTGGAACGGCTGACGCTGCCCGACATCTTCACCGAGCCGGAGGTCCATGAGCTGGTGGAGGCCGCAGTGCGAAGATCGCTGAATGCCTGACGTGTGAGAGTTGTTGAGTCGAGGCCGTTGGATCTCGCTCGGCTTCCCCTCCCTGGCCGGCCACCGGCATCGCCTACCTGTCCCTGCTGGATCGAGTCCCCACGCCACCGGCACACCAACTACGCCGCCCTGGCCGACACCGATCCCACCGACGCGTTGACCTGCGAGCCGAGCGCCGTACCGATCCGCAGGGGCCGTTCACGAATGGGTCTCAGCTGAGCGAATGCGCGGGCTCTTATGATCGTTTCCTGCACGGGAGGCCCTGGTGCCGTGACCGATCAATGCGGGAATATGCGGACAAGCCGCGTTCACAGGCCGGTGGCACCGTCGATGAGTTCACGCAGAATGTCAGCATGTCCGGCGTGCTGGGCGGTCTCCTCGATCATGTGGGCGTAGATCCACCTCAGCGACACCTCGCCGAGCCTCTCTGACGGCACCGCGTCGTCGGGTGTGAACCGGGCTGCGATCCGCCGATTCTCCTCACACACCGTGTCGTACTCCGCGATGAGGCTGTCGAGGGTGTCGTTGGGGCTCAATTCCCAGCTCTGACCATCTCCGCGCGAGTTGCCGGGGATGTCGGCCGGATCGCGCTGTGCCAGCTGACGTTGGAACCAGTTCCTTTCTACTGCGGTTAGATGCTTGATCAGTCCTGCCAGGGTCGTCATGGACGGCACGATCCGTCGTCGCGAGTCCGCCTCGGAGACCCCGGCGATCCTTGCCTTGATCTGCCGGCGTTGGCAGTCGAGGAACGCCTCCAGAACCTCGCGTTCGGTGCCGGAGCTGACAAGTTCTTCAGGCCACAACGGTGTCGACACGATCGCACCTCCCGTATTGCATCGAACAGTGCTGCGCGCGCCGCTGGGGATGGGGGAGCTCTCCTCGCGCTGGGCTGGCGATGACACGCGCGTTGGTGATCTTAGTGGGGATTTCCGTTGGGATCCGGTCGGACCCTCACGCCCGTCTGGCGGCCGGAGCCCGAAGTGCGCACCTCACCCCTGGTGAGCATGGCCCGCTGGATGGTCACCTTCCTGCAGGCGCTCCCTCTTCGTCCACGTGCTGCGCACGTCGGCACGAGACGAGGTCACCGAGATGTTCTGCAAGCGCATGGCGGTGATCCACAAGAAGGGCCGGGCCCGGCTGGAGGCGCTGCGCGAGGAGCACCGCGAGGCGAGCGAACGGCTGATGGAGGTGTTCGGCGACGTCCTGCCCGCCGTCCGGGAGGCCGCCGGGCCCGGCGGCGCGGCGTCTGACGGCGCCGCCGACGACGAATCTGGTGCGCACGAAGACGACCCTGGAGACGGGCCGGCCGAGGCGGCCGTCAGGCAGACTGCGCTGACCGGCGAGCTGGTGCTCAAAGCCCTGGCCGCCGGCGGCGGGGTGGCGGCGGGGTGGCGGCTCTGTCGGCGTCGCACGAGGCGGTGGCCGCCCACCACGGCAACAACTACCTGCCGGTGTGCGAGCAGTACTACAAGTCGCCCCGGCTGACGTTGTTCGCGCTGGTGGAGGCGGTCGAGCTGGAGGCGACATCCGCCGAGCGGGCGGTGCTGGAGGCGTTGGAGTTCGTGCGGGCGAACCGGGATGCCGACCGCCGCGCTGAGGGGATCGAGGAGAGCGTTCTGGTCGAGCGGGACGGCCAGCAGGTCGTGCTGAGGATCGACGTGGACGCGTTCGCCGGGCCCTTGTGGAAGCGCACACTGCGCGACCGGCGCCGGCCGGGGATGCCGGCGCGACGCCACCTGGAGGTCTGCGTGTTCTCCCACTTGGCCGCCGAGCTGCGGTCGGGGGACATCGCGGTGGTCGGGTCGGATTCTTATGCCAACTTACATACCCAGCTGATGGCGTGGCAGGAGTGCGAGAGTCAGGCCGGGGAGTTCTGCGTTCAGGCCGGCATACCGTCGGATCCGAAGGCTCTTGTCGCGCATTACCGCAGCCTGCTGGCCCAGACGGCCCGCGAGGTGGATGAGGGGTATGCGGCGAACACCGACCTGCGTCTGGAGGGCGGCCGTCCGGTGCTGGGCCGGTGCGTGGTGACCGCGTTCGCCTACGGCGGGAACTTCGGCCCGACCGAGGTGGCCCGGCACATGCGCGGGATATCCGCGCACGAGATCTACACCGCCGGGAACAAGCACGCCGACCCGGGCAAGATCTACAAAGCCTCTGCGGACGTGGTGAACGCCTTCGCCGCGTTGGACGTCACGCAGGTGTGGGGCGACGGGTCGGTCGCTGCGGCCGACGGGTCGCAGATCGATACCTGGGAAGACAATCTCCGGGCTGAATCCCATGTCAGGTATGGAGGTTTTGGCGCTCTGGCGTTCCAGCTGGTGTCCGACTCCTACATCGCGTTGTTCGGCCACTTCATCCCGTGTGGGGTGTGGGAGGCGGTGTACCTGCTGGACTCGCTGCTGTGCAATGTCTCCGCCATCCAGCCCGACGCCATTCACGCCGACACCCAAGGCGGCGTCGCTGCCTGTTTTCGGGCTCGCGGCCATCCTCGGATTCGATCTTCTTCCGAGGATCAGGAACCCGCACCGAGGCGTTCCATGGCTTCGCCGCGCACCTGATGATCGGCGGGCAGCTGATCGGCCACAACGACCCGGACTACCAGGAGCGGGTGGTGAAGTTCAACGAGCTGATCTCCAACTGCGCGATCTACTCCACCGCCCTGGACATCACCGACGCCGCCAACGCCCTGGCCGCCGAAGGCCACCTCGTCGACCCCGACGACCTGGCCACCATCTCACCCCTGATCACGCGCACGATACGCCGGTTCGGCGACTGCATCGTGGACACCACCCCGCCGCAGAACATCGTGGCGACCAGGCTGGACCTCACCCTTCGCGCGCTGTTCCCCGCCGCGCCGGTGTAATCCTTGCTCTCCTTCGAGAGGTATTGCAGGGGCGAAGCCCTCCGGGGCCGTGGTGGTTCAGGGGTCGATGCCGAGGGAGCGGATGAGCTGGGCGAGTTCTGCGTTGTAGATCTTGTCGAGGGTGGCCGCGGGGGCGCGGAGGTGTCCGTAGACCTCCAGGCTGACGATGCCGTGCAGGTGTCCCCAGATGCGCAGGGTGAGCGCCAGAGCGGTGGGGGTGAGGCCGGGGAAGATCTCACGGATGGGGGCCAGGAGTTCGGTTTCGAAGTCGTCCCAGGTGAAGTCGTCAGGGTGCAGGTGGCGGGCGTGAGGCCATGCCGTGACGGCGATGCGGGTCAGGCCGAGGCAGAAACGCGCTTCGGCTTCGGCGCCGGCGCCGCCTTCGGGTGACAGGTAGCCGGGGACGGCCTCGCTGTAGATGAGGCGGAAGCCTTGCGGGTGGGCCAGGGCCCAGGTGCGGAAGGCGCCGCCCCAGGCGCGGATCAGCGCGGCGGCGTCGCCGGGCGGCGCGGCGTCCAGCGCGGCGTCGGTTGCATCGGCCAGGCCGGTGTAGACATCGCTGATCAGCGTGGTGACCAGGTCGTCGCGGGTGGCGAAGTAGGCATAGATCGCGTTGGGCGTCATGCCCATCTGCCGGGCGATGGCCCGCAGGGAGATCGCGCCGGGCCCGCCTTCGGCCATGAGGTCCATCGCCACGGCCTTGATCTCGGCGGTCGTCTCGATCCGCAGCCTTTCGCGCCGCCCCAAAGTCCTGGTTCCGTCCATGACCAGCAATTCTATGCCGTCACCACACTGGACAGAGCACATAAAATTCATGCCGTATAGTTTCCGCACACCACGCAGCGACTACGCCGTGGACGGCGCGCCACCAACCCTGAAGGAGTCTCATGACCTCCCTGAACATCCCCGCCGTACTGATCATCGGAGGCCGGGGCACCACCGGCAGCCGCGTTGCCGACCGGCTGACCGCCCTCGGCGGCGAACCACGGATCGGCTCGCGGACCGGCACCCCGCCCTTCATGTGGGAAGACCCTTCCACGTGGCCCGCGGCCCTGGAGGACGTCAGCGCCGTCTACATCGTGTATCCCGACCTGCTCGCGCCCGAGGCCGAAGAGCGCGTCGCGGCCCTGGCGCGCGCCGCCGTCGAGCGCGGCGCGCGGCGGCTGGTGCTGCTGTCGGGCCGCAGCGACTCCAACGAGCTCGGCCTGGAGGGGCTTGAGGACTCGATCAAGGACCTGGGCGCGGAGTGGACGGTGCTGCGGCCCGGCTGGTTCTGCCAGAACCTGGAGACCATGCACCTGCAGGACATCCTCAACGGTGAGTTCCTCATGCCCGAGGGAACCTTCACCGAGGCGTTCATCGACGCCGAGGACATCGCCGATGTCGCGGTCGCCGCCCTGACCGAAGACGGCCACCACGGCCGGACCTACGAGCTGACCGGGCCGCGCCTGCTCACCTTCACCGATGTCGCGAAGGAGCTGTCGCAGGCCACCGGCCGCACCATCATCCACACCCGCGTCCCCCTGGAGCAGTACCTCCAGACCCTCGTCGACGCCGGCATGCCCGCCGAACAGGCCCAGGAGATGGCCGGCCTGTCCGGCGGCAACCACGGCACCCTCGCCGACGGCGTCCAGCAGGCCCTCGGCCGGCCCCCGCGCGAGTTCGCCGACTACGTCCGCGCCACCGCCGCCACCGGTGTCTGGAACGCCTAGGCCCGCCGCCATGGACCACGCCATGGACCACGCCATGGACCAGCCGGACGGCACCGCGCCGTCCACGCGGCCCCGCTCCCGCCTGGCCGTCATCGCCCGAGCCCTGCTCGGCGGGGCGGCCGTACTGGTAGCGGTCTTCGCCGTGCTCACCACATGGCAGACCCTGGCCGCCGGCCACCCCGCCTATCCGCTCCTGCTCGCGGCGATCGCCCTGACCGGGATCGTGCTGCTCGTGCGCAGGGCCGCGCCTCGAAAGCCGGGACGGCTGCGCACCACCGGCCGGATCGGCGGCGCCGTCGTCCTCGTCCTGGCCCTGGCCATCGCGGCGGCCCTGCGGCCCTTCCCCTCCCGTGACGACGGCGTCGCCGCGGCCGCCTCCACCGGCACCGTCGAGGTCGTGCACCGGTGGGACGCCTGGGAACTGCGCCCCCGCGGCCGGGCCAGCGGCGTCGGCGTCGTCTTCCTGCCCGGCATGCTCGTCGACCCGCGCGCTCACTTCCCCCTGCTCAAGCCGCTGGCCGAACGCGGTGCCCTGGTCATCGTGCCCACCGCCCCTCTGGGCGTGGCTCTGACCGGCGAGCGGGAGGCCAAGCAGGCGATCGAGTCCGAACCCCAGATCACCACCTGGCTGGTGGGCGGACACTCCATGGGCGGCGCCGCCGCCTCATCCGTGGCCGCCAACGTCCCCGCCATCGACGGACTGCTTATCTGGGCCTCCTACCCCAGCGCCGACCTGTCGGCCTCCGATGTGAAGGTCCTATCGGTCCACGGCAGCAACGACCCCTACGCCGACGACGAGATCATCAACGACAACCGCGCCAAACTGCCCCCCGACACCCGCTACGTCCGACTCGACGGCGGAATCCACGCCCACTTCGGCGACTACTCCCAATTCGGAGATGGTGAACCCCTCATCGACACCGCCACCGCCCGCAACCAGATCACCACCGCCACCCAGACCTTCATCGACGAACTCCACCGGACCCGACCGTAAAGCCCCGCCGCCTCGCCACGGCCGCGCGGCCCGGCCGGACGTAGAATTCGACGTCGTGCCCCCTTGTGCTGGACGGGCTGCGCCGGTCAGCTTCGGGTGGCGGTCAGCGCGGGCACGAGCACCCGTGAGGGGCATGCGTCATGCCGGCATCGTGTTGCCGGAACTTGACACATCAGGCCTCTGCCGTGGCGACTCGGAGACGGTGGATTCCGGGTCGGGGCGTAGATCGGCTCGCCACCAGGATGTACGGGTGGTCACCATGTAGTCTTCGCCCCCGTAGAGAGATTCGTATCGGATCTCCAGCTCGACGCGTTGCTCGATAAGCGTTCGAAACGCGGTGTGCTCTGACGGGTCGTAGGCGTCCAGGCTCAACAGATACTCGATGTATCCCGGGGTGATACCCATGCCGTCGGCAAGCGCGGACGCACGTGGACGAGGCGTTATACCCGCCCGCGCCTGCCGAGACGTCGCCCTGTTCCACGGACCCAGATCCTCTCCGTCCAGCCAGACCCGGGTACCCGTGACGATGGCAGGACCCAGTCCGGTGTTCACGAGCCAGATGCCCGATTTAGCCCCTGGGACAGTCTTGAGCGTTAACTGGAGAAGAGGGCGAACCGTGTGACGGTTGTGCAGCCGCATCGCTCTTACCTGGTAGATGGATACCGCAAGCGAGGCGATGGCAATGACGATGGCGCTGATCGCGATGGCGGTTTGCGCGTCCATGTCGGCTCCCCGTCGCTGCCGGTGTTCTAGCTACGAACGTAGGGAGACCTCAGCGCACGGGCAACTGCGCTCGCAAGCTGCTTGAAACCGTGATGAGGCAACGGCGGCCGGCAGGGCCCGCGTCAAGCCGAGCCGGGCCGCCGTATCCGCGCCCTCTGTCAGGCAAGGGTCAGGCGTCGCCGGTCTCGCCGCGCAGGACTGCCGCGAAGCGCCGGCCCGGTGCCGGGTCCACGCCGAAGCGTTCGGCGTACCCCTCGTGGATCTCCTCCCACGAGGCGTGCGCCTCCTCCTCCGACAGGGCCTGGCCGGCGA
Source organism: Nonomuraea sp. NPDC050404 (assembly GCF_040655495.1). Classification (NCBI taxonomy): domain Bacteria; kingdom Bacillati; phylum Actinomycetota; class Actinomycetes; order Streptosporangiales; family Streptosporangiaceae; genus Nonomuraea; species Nonomuraea sp. NPDC050404. The sequence goes on along the minus strand of NZ_JBFAKB010000011.1, from coordinate 104,108 downwards.
GGTGCGGCTCCAGGCGGGAGAGGTAGGCGTCCCAGCCGGTGGCGGTCTGCGCCGAAAGCCCGAGGTCGTCAATGACGTGGATGAAGACCAGGCGGCAGCCGTCCCCTTCGGCGGCCAGGTCGAAGCTGTAGGTCTGCCCGGCGAAGGTCCAGGCCAGGCGATGGGGCGGGTCGGCCTCGATCACCTCGCCGGTCGCGCCCCCGGCCTCGAAGGTCTCGCCCGTGGCGGGCGTCCACTCGGCGGCCGCGGGGAACCAGGCCCCGAGTTCCGCCGGTACGCTGACGGCCCGCCACACGCGCTCGATCGGGTAGGCGAGGGTACGCTCGAAGCGCAGCGCGGGACGGCCGTCGATGGTTTCCAGGGTTCCGTGCCTCATGGGTTGTCCTCCAGGTGTTGTTCGAGGGCGTCGAGGCGCTGGGACCAGAGCACGCGATAGGGCTCCAGCCACCGGTCGACCTCGGCGAGGGGTTCGGGCCGCAGCGAGTACAGGCGCTGCTTGCCCTCGGTGCGCACCGCGACGAGTCCGGCCTCGCGTAAGACTTTGAGGTGCTTGGACACGCCGGGCTGGCTGAGATCCAGGCGTTCCACCAGCTCCCCGGCGGGCCGCTCGCCGTCGCGGAGCAGATCGAGGATCTGCCGGCGATGCGGTTCGGCCAGGGCTGCGTAGGCGCTCATGCACGTTCATATTGCCATATGGAAATATGAACGTGCAAGCCGCGGTGAGGCGATGATGAGGTTGGGTGAAGGCGCGGATGTGGGATGTTCACCGGTGTCTTGGCGCTCTGCCATCTGAGCTACCGGGACCTTTGGCCCCGGGCAGGACTCGAACCTGCGACCACCCCGTTATCAGCGGATAACCGATGAGCTTCGACCCGCGCCCCCACCGAACCGCACCGGCGGCCATCGGGCCGGAAGCGGGCACGGATGTGAGGGACGGCACCGGAGACGATCTTTGAAAAGATAACCGGCGCCATTCGACCCGTGCCCGCACCCGACCCGATGGAGGAGGAGGACGAGCGACGTACGAGGCAGACGTTAGCGGATGCGCCGGCCGGGCTCGATCGGTTTTCCCCCTCCCGCGCATGACCGGCGGCGGAGGGCGGGCTGCGGGGACGGGTGGCTGGGGCGGGTGGCTGGGGCGGTGTGAATACAGGGGCGTGAATACACTTGTCCAACGTGACTTCCAAGCCGCGTATCCCCAATGTCCTGGCCGGCCGCTACGCCTCGGCCGAGCTGGCCCGCCTGTGGTCGCCCGAATACAAGATCATCGCTGAGCGGCGGTTGTGGCTGGCGGTGCTGCGGGCGCAGGCCGAGCTGGGGGTCGCGGTGCCCGAGGGGGCGCTCGCCGACTACGACAAGGTCATCGGGCAGGTCGACCTGGAGTCCATCGCGGCGCGCGAACGCGTCTCGCGGCACGACGTCAAGGCCCGCATCGAGGAGTTCAACGCGCTGGCCGGGCACGAGCAGGTGCACAAGGGCATGACCTCGCGCGACCTGACCGAGAACGTCGAGCAGCTGCAGGTACGCGACAGCCTGCTGCTGGTACGCGACCGGGTGGTGGCCCTGCTGGCCCGCCTGGCCACCCTGGCCCAGGAGCACGAGGCGACCGTGATGGCCGGCCGCTCGCACAACGTCGCGGCGCAGGCCACCACCCTGGGCAAACGGTTCGCGACCGCGGCCGACGAACTGCTGGTGGGCTACCGGAGGCTGGAGGAGCTGATCGCCCGCTATCCGCTGCGCGGCATCAAGGGCCCCGTGGGCACCGCCCAGGACATGCTGGACCTGCTCGGCGGCGACACCGCCAAGCTGGCCGACCTGGAGGGGCGGGTGGCCGCCCACCTCGGATTCGAGCAGCGCTTCAGCAGCGTGGGGCAGGTCTACCCGCGCTCGCTGGACTACGAGGTGGTGACCGCGCTGGTGCAGCTCGCCGCGGCGCCCTCCTCGCTGGCCAAGACGATCCGGCTGATGGCCGGGCACGAGCTGGTGACCGAGGGGTTCAAGGAGGGGCAGGTCGGCTCCTCGGCGATGCCGCACAAGATGAACACCCGCTCCTGCGAACGCGTCAACGGCCTGGCCGTGGTGCTGCGCGGGCACGCCTCCATGGTGGGCGAACTGGCTGGCGACCAGTGGAACGAGGGCGACGTGTCCTGCTCGGTGGTACGGCGGGTGGCGCTGCCGGACGCGTTCTTCGCCTTCGACGGGCTGGTGGAGACGATGCTGACGGTGCTGGACGAGTTCGGCGCCTTCCCGGCGGTGATCGCCGCCGAACTCGGCCGCTACCTGCCGTTCCTGGGCACGACGAAGATGCTCATGGCGGCGGTGCGGGCCGGGCTGGGCCGCGAGCAGGCACACGAGCTGATCAAGGAGCACGCGGTGGGAGCGGCGCTGGCGATGCGTTCGCGCGGCGCGGCCAACGAACTGCTGGACCTGCTGGCGGCCGACGAGCGATTCCCGCTGGACCGGGAGAACCTGGAGGCGCTGCTGGCCGACCGGGTGTCGTTCACGGGGGCGGCGGCCGGCCAGGTGGAGGCGGTCGCGCAGGCCGTGGGCGAGGTGGTGACGGCGCATCCGGAGGCCGCCGCGTACCGTCCCGGCGAGATCCTGTGAGCGGGGCGGGCCGTTGATCCGGGAGTTGCGCTCACCGGATGAGCTGCGTGCGGCGTGCGGCGACGACGATCTGGTGATGTGGGCGGGCCAGGGGTTGCGCGGTGGCGCGCGGGCCTGGGCGCTGCACGACGCGGTGGTGGCCGGCAGTCCGCTGGTGTCGCGGCGGGATCGGCTCGCCGTGTGGGGTGGTACGTCGGGCGCGGTGCGGCTGGTGCGGCATGCGCTGGGTGAGCTGGGGGCCACGTACCGGCCGCTGGGGGAGACGGAGCTGATGCGGCGGGTGGTGGCCGGGCTGGACGGGGTGCGGGAGAGCGGCCGCTTCTCCTGGATGACCCTGCCCGGCGAGGTCGCGGACCCGGCAGGCCGCGACGGTGCCCCGCGTGACGATGACCAGCGCGACGGCGGCAGAGGTGCCGGTGCCGAGGTGGGTGCACGTGGCGGTGCTGATGACGCGATCAGCGGTGCCGGGATCGGTGGTGTCGGGATCGGTGGCGTCGGGTGGTTGGACGGTGGTGCCGAGGCGGAGGTCGCGGCGTTACTGGCGGCCGACGCGCCGCACTCCTACGCGGTCCCCGGGGCGTCGGGCGTGACCCGGTGGGCCGGCGTCCGCGTGGACGGGGTGCTGGCCGCGGTGGCGGCCGAGGCGTGGTCGGCGCCCACGGTGGGCCTGCTGGCCGGGGTCGCCACCCGGGCCGGCCTGCGCGGGCGCGGGCTGGCCGAGCGAGTCTGCCGGTGGGTGTCGGCGGAACTGGTGGCCGCCTACGGGCGGGCGGCGCTGATGGTGGACGACGACAACCCGGCGGCGATCGGCGTGTACGAGCGGATCGGCTACCGCCGGCGCCGGCTGCTGGCCTGCCACGTGACCGGGTGACCGGGTGACCACCCGCCCGGCGTGGGACGATCAAGGCCATGACCGGTTTCGTGACACCCCAGCAGATGGCCGAACGCACCCGCGCCGCGGTGGACGCCGCCGTCGGGGCGGGGCGGCGGCTCGGGCTGGAGGTGAGCGACGCCACGGTGCTGCACGACCTGTTCTCCGTCGTCGTCCACCTCGCGCCCTCGCCGGTGGTGGCCCGGATCCCCACCGTCCTGCCGCATTGGGCCGGCTGCGGCTCCCCGGCCGGCCGGCAGCAGGCGGAACTGGACGTGGCCCGCTGGCTGGCGGACCAGGCGGTGCCCGTGATCCCGCCCAGCCCTCTCGTGCCGCGCGAACCCGTACAGCGTGACGGGTTTTCGATCACGTTCTGGCAGTACGCCGAACAGGTCCGGGGCGAAGAGCCCGACTATATGGCGAACTGCGAGCTGACCGCCGGCCTGCACGCCGCGCTGCGCGCCTACCCGGGACCGCTGGCGTTCATGTCGGCGGCGGAACCGCAGGTCGTGACCGAAAGCCTGGCCTGGCTGCGCGGCCGCCCGGACCTCATCGGGGCGGCGGATCTGGACCGCGCCCGCCGCGAGTGGCAGGTCCTGGAGCCTCTTGTACGCTCACGCGCGGCGTTCGAGGCGCGTTTCCCGGGGATCGGCCTGCAGCCCGTGCACGGCGACTCCCCGCCCGCGAACATCTTCCCCGGCGTGGACGGGCCCCTGTACGCGGACTTCGAGCTGGTCATGCTGGGTCCCGTCGAGTGGGACCTGGCCGCCATCGGGCCCGACGGCGAGGCCGCCTACGACCGGGGCGCGCGGCGCCACGGGCTGCGGCCGCTGGACGCCGGCGTCATGGGTTTCGTCAACGCGGTGGGGATGTTGCGGGCCGTCACCTGTCTCGCGCTCGCGCCGCAGTTGCCCGTGTTGCTGGAGTACCTGGGGCCGGCCGTCGATGAGTGGCGGGCGATGGAGTTCGCCGGCGGCCTGGCGGGCTGACCGCGTTGCGGCGGGCTGGTGTGATCGGCGGGACCGATCCGCCGGCCACAGGCGGGCCCGGGGACGGCACAGGGTGGGCGCGGGATGGGTACAGGGTGGGCGCGGGGAAAAACCTGGTGAGGTTCGGCAGGCGCTCGTGCACAGTTGACGGCGTGATGTCCAACTATGTGCCTGGTATCGAGTTGTCACGCGCCTTCTATGACGAGGTGGTGGCGCCGCTGGTGTCCGGTGTTGCGCACAGCGCCGCGTTGATCGGGCCGGGGTCGGAGGTGCTCGCGTTCGACACGGCGCGATCGGTCGATCATGACTGGGGCCCCCGGGTGCTGCTGTTCGTGGCGGCGGATCGGGTGGCCGAGGTGGAGGAGAAGGTGGCGGCGGGGCTGCCGGAGCGGTTCGGCGGCTTTCCGACCGTGTTCTCCTATCACGGGCGGGTACGGCCCGGCGTTGCGGTGACGGAGCTGGGGTCGTGGCTGGTGGAGCGGCTCGGGTTCGATCCGCGGTCGGGGGTGTCGTTGCTGGACTGGTTGTCGGCGCCGTGGCAGAGACTGGCCGAGGTGACGGGCGGTGAGGTGTTCCGCGACGGCTTGGAGGAGCCGGGCCTGGAGGTGGCCAGGGCGGCGCTGCGCTGGTATCCGCAGGATGTGTGGCGGTACGTGCTGGCGTGTCAATGGCGGCGGATCGCGCAGGAGGAACCGTTCGTCGGCCGGTGCGGTGAGGTGGGTGACGAACTGGGGTCGGCCGTGGTGGGGACGCGGCTGGTGCGGGAGGTGATGCGCCTGGCGCTGCTGCTGAGACGCCGTTATCCGCCGTACGCGAAATGGCTGGGCAGCGCGCTGGCGCGGATGCCCGGGTCGACGGAGCTGGGGGAGTCGCTGGGGGCGGCGGTCGCGGCGCGGTCGTGGCGGGATCGGGAGGAGGGGCTGTCGGCGGCGTACGGGCGGGTGGCGGCGCTGCAGAACCGGATGGCGCTGGCCGAGCGGCTGGATGAGGGGGTGCGGGGGTTCTTCGACCGGCCGTTCAAGGTGATCGACGGGGACCGGTTCGCCGAGGCGCTGATGGCGTCGGTGTCGGATCCGGTGGTGAAGGGGCTGCCGGTGACGGGGTGTCTGGATCAGCTGGTGGATTCGACGGATCTGCTGGTGGCGCCGGGGCGGGCGCGTGTGGTGACGGCGGCCGCGCTGGGCCTCACAGCTTAATGATCTACGCTGTAAAGGGCGGGGGTATAGAGAAAACCCGCATCCTCAAACTCCGGACAATCATGCGACGAGGGAAGCGGCCAGATCTTCGACGCGGCTGCGCCAGGCGTCCATCGTGGTGGTGTCGCCGGTGTGGGTGACGATGAGACGGGCGCCATGGCCGGTCCCCTCGGTGAACTCCCAGCGGACGGCGCCGGCGGGCGTGCCGTATTCGAGGACCTTGCCGGATTCCGCGCGGGTGACGGGCCCCGCCTGCACGCCGGGGACGGTGAAGGGCGCGGGAGGCGGTGTGCCGGGGGCGGCGGCGGGGCCGTCGAGGAGTTGCCAGACGTCGTGCGCGGGGCGGGTGAGCTGGCGTTCGACGCGTACGGTGTCGCCGTCGGCGGTGGCGGAGGACAGGCCGAGGATGGCGATGAAGTCCTCGTGCAGGCGGGCGGTCCTGACGCGGTCGGGCTGGTCGGGCAGGTGGTGGGGGCGGTCGTCGAGGTGGGCGCGCAGGGCGGAGATGCATTCGTGCCAGCCGGCGGCGAAGCTGCCGGCGCCGTGGCGGTCGGAGAAGGTGTGGCTGAAGGTGAGCAGGGTTCCGGCGCCGTCGGGCTGGAGGTGCCAGCGCAGTTCTTCGTCGCCCCAGGTGTGGGTGAAGGTGTGGGGCGGGTCGTTCTCGGTGATGCGGCCGTCGGGGCCGAAGCCGTAGCTGATGTGGTCGCCGTCGATGGTGACCTCGGCGGGGAACCAGGCGGCGAGGTGCCGGGGCTGGGTGATGGCGCGCCAGACCTTGGCCGGGGGGTGGGGCAGGCGGCGTTGCATGCGCAGGGTGGTGCGGCCGTCTTGGTGGAGGGTGAGGGTTTCGTTCATGGTGCGGGGTCTTCTTCCATGGTGTCGAGGTGGTGTTCGAGGCGGTCGAGGGTGGTGTTCCAGAGTTTGCGGTAGGGGGTGAGCCAGGCGTCGATTTCGGCGAGGGGCTGGGGGCGGAGTTCGTACCAGCGGCGCTGGGCGTCTTTGCGGACGGTGACGAGGCCGGCTTGGCGCAGGGCGCGCAGGTGTTTGCTGGTGCCGGGCTGGGTGAGGCCGAGGTGGTGGCTGAGTTCTCCGACGAGGTGGGGGCGTTGGAGGAGGAGGTCGAGGATGTGGCGGCGGTGGGGTTCCGCCAGGACGTCGAAGGCGGCCATGCCCGGGAACATACCTGATTGGTTATATGTCCGCAAGGGCATGTAGGGGGGTCAGGGGGTGGCGCGGCGGGCGTTGGCGTGGATGGCCCGGCGCAGGTAGGCGGCCAGGCCGGGGGCGAGGGCGTCGTAGACGGCGGTGAAGCGCGGGTCGTCGACGTAGATGTCGCCCAGGCAGGTGTGCAGTTCGTGGTCGCAGGTGTAGAACCAGTGGTTGATGTGGCCGCGGTGGCGTTCGGCGATGTCCATGGCGGGGGTGCCGTCGGCGGGCAGGCCGTCCTTGTAGGCGGCGAGGAGGTCGTCGGAGATGGCGGCGGCTTCGGCGTTGAGGCGCAGCCAGTCGGCTTTGGTGTAGGTGGCGATGCGGCGGCGGCTTTCCTCGTAGCCGGGGGTGTGGCCCCAGCGGCGTTCGACTTCGGCGTCGTGGTCTTCGGGCCGGAAGTCGCCGAACACTTCGAGGCGTTCGGCGGGGGTGAGGTTGATGCCGTTGGTGCGGGCCTGGATGGCGCGTTCGACGGCGGCGATGACCTCGTGCAGGCGGTCGGCCTTGCGGGTGAGGAGTTCGTGCTGGCGGCGCAGGTGGGTGAGTTCGTCGGTGCTGGGGGTGTCGAGGATGACGGCGATCTCGTCGAGGGGGAAGCCGAGTTCGCGGTAGAGGAGGATCTGCTGCAGGCGGGTGAGGTCGTCGTCGGTGTAGCGGCGGTAGCCGGAGCCGGTGCGCTCGGTGGGGGTGAGCAGGCTGATCTCGTCGTAGTGGTGGAGGGTGCGTACGGTGATGCCGGCGAGCCTGGCGACCTGTCCCACGGAGAAGCTCATGGGTTCCAGCTTGCCGGGTGCCGACGGGACTTTCGCCCGCCGGGGAGGGGTCATGCTGGTGGGCGTGGATGAGGAGTTGCTGCCGATCGGGCAGTTCGCGCGGCTGGGCCGGTTGAGCGTCAAGCAGTTGCGGCATTACGACGAGCTGGGGTTGTTGCGGCCGGCGTATGTGGATGGGCGGACGGGTTACCGCTTCTATCGGGCTTCGCAGGCGCGTACGGCGTTGTCGATCGGGTTGTTGCGGTCGCTGGATGTGCCGCTGGCGGTGGTGGGTGAGGTGCTGGCGGGGTCGGCCGGCGCGCTGGAGGGGGTGCGGGCGGAGCTGGAGGAGGAGCTGGCGCGGCGGCGCCGGACGCTGGGGTTGCTGGAGCGGGTGATGGCCGGCGGGTTGCCGGCGGCCAAGGTGCGGGTGGTGGAGGAGCCGGCGCGGCGGGTGGCGCTGGTGCGGGAGGCGGCGTCGGGGCCGGAGGATCTGGGGCGGGCCACGTCGGCGGCGGTGGCGCGGCTGATGGGGCTGCGGGCCGGGGCCGGGGGTGCGGGGCCGGTGCGGCTGGTCGGGGTGTTCCCGGTGGATCTGGGTGAGGTGGTGGAGGTGGTGGCGTGCGTGGTGCTGGGGGAGGACGACGGGTGGGCGGCCGAGGTGACTGAGGTGGCTGAGGTGGGGGTGTTGCCGGGTGGGTTGTTCGCCTGCGCGACGCATGTGGGGCCGTACGACCAGATGTCGTTGACGGCGCACGCGGTGCTGGCGTGGTGTGCGGAGCGGCGGCGTGCGGTGCGGGGGCCGATCCTGGAGGTGTACGTGTCGGATCCGGCGGTGACGCCGCCGCAGGAGCTGGTGACGGAGCTGATGGTCGGCTTGATTTGAGGGGTTGGTAGGGGGTTTCCCGGTGAACGGGCACGCCCTTTACTGATCTTCATCGTGAGCTCTCCTCCCGCCCCCTAACACGCACGGACGGAGCCCTTCATGTCCGGATCTCTGACCGGCAAGGTCGCGCTGGTCACCGGCGGATCGCGCGGCATCGGCGCGGCCACCGCCCTGGCCCTGGCCGACGCCGGCGCCGACGTCGCGATCAGTTACGTCAACGCGGCCGACAGCGCCCGCAAGGTTGTCGACAAGCTGAAGGCCGCCGGTGTCCGCGCCGGCGCCTACCGCGCCGACCAGGGACACCAGGAGCAGGTGGCCGCCCTGGTCAATGATGTGGTCGCCGACTTCGGGCAGCTTGATGTCCTGGTGAACAACGCCGCCACTCCCGGGTTCGGCCTGATCAACGATCCGGCCACCGATTACGAGGCGCTCGACCGGCAGTTCGTCATCAACGCCGCCGGAGTGCTGGCCACGATCCGGGCCGCCGCCGCGGTGCTGGGCGACGGCGGGCGGATCGTCACGGTCGGCTCGGTGGTGGCCGCCCGGCCCGGCTATCAGGGTGTCGCCGACTACGCCGCGGCGAAGGCCGCGATCACCGCCTTCAGCAGGGCGGCCGCCCGTGATCTGGCGCCGCGCCGGATCACGGTCAACGTCGTGCAGCTGGGTTCGATCGAGACCGAGACGAATCCGGCTGACGGGCCGTTCGCCGATCGGCTGCGGGCGCTGAACGCGATGGGCCGGTTCGGGCAGCCGGAGGAGGTCGCGGCGGGCATCGTGTTCCTCGCCAGTCCCGGCGCGTCCTTCATCACCGGCGCGGTCCTGGACATCGATGGCGGTTATATGGCCTGATCGTGGCGGCTCAGCGCCAGACGGCTTCTTGGGTCTGCTCTCTGGCCGATCGCATCGCCGTGCGGATGTTGTGCACGAGGTCGGGGCCGGCGTTCACGCGGGGGAACGCCTCTGTGGGGACGCCGGTGCCGAGGAAGCGGCACAGCGGTTCCCAGCCCTGCTGTACGCGGTAGACCAGCAGCCGTTCGGCGGGTATGGCGCGGCGGACCTGCTCGTTGTGCCGGTGGAAGGCGCGCAGGCAGTGTTCCTTGTCGAACACGCGCCCGTCGAAGGCCGCGGAGGCGACCATGCCCAGGACGTTCTGCATCCGGGTGAACCCGGATGTGTCGGCCCAGTGGCGTTGCTCGTCGGTGAGCTGCTGGATGAAGGCGGAGCCGTGCCGGAACATCCGGGTGTGGCTGTCCCACCACTGTTCCGGGTCGCGGTCGGTGAGCAGGATCTTGGCGTCGGGGTAGGCCGCGGCCAGTTGTCTCCAGAAGTGGGCGGTGGGCCAGTCCAGTGCCGACCGGTACCCCTTGAAGATCACTTGCCAGTCGAAGGCGCCGCCGGCTTCGTGGGCGGCGAGCCAGTGTTCGCCGTCCGCGCATCGGCGCAGCGCCTCCAGGCCGTGGTAGCAGGGGCCGAAGCCCAGCCGTTCGAGTGCGGCCTTGACCGACATGGATCCGGTCCGGTGCAGGCCGACGCCGATGACCCTCAGTCCTTCCCGCATGGTCGCCTCCCGCCGATTCCCGTTCCCTCCGTCCTATCCGTGCGGCGCCGCAGCCGCAAGGCCGCTCCTTTGAGGCCCGTGGGGATGTGCGCCGTCATGCCAAGGTCAAAACTTCCTGTGGCTTCTTGACCTGGGCGCCCTCGTGCCGCGCACGGGACATACCCTGGGGGCGACGACGGGGCAGGGCGCCGCTGGGGAGCGTTGCCCCGGTCGTTGAGAGCTCATGACAGCGGTGATGACCAGCGCCTCCCGGGGCCGCCACACCGGCGCCCTCCCGGCCGAGGCAAGACGTTGCGCAAGGCACCGGCACGAGATCGACGGGAGGGACGCCTGATGCACGCAGGAGGAACGGCCGTCGTGGCCGTGGCGTGTGCCGGTGCCCGCCGGTCGGGTCCCGCCTGGCGGCGCGGGCCGGGTGATCGGTCTGGCGGGCTGGTACGCGCAGGGGTGCGGCGGTCTTCCCGGCCGTGTACGGCACGTGGACCGGCTGCGGGACCTGGAGCGGCGGGACCCGGAGTGGCTTCGGCGCCGGGCCCGGTTGACGGCGGCCGGTTGCCGGGCCGGGTGGCCGGGTGCCCGCGGCGCGCGGAGGGGTCCGGGCGGCGCGCTTCGGGGTTATTACCGCAGCCTGATCGTGTGCGGGCATACGGGCGGGCCGGGCCGGGTTCGGCGGGCAGGGGCCGGGCGTGCCGGGCCAGGTGCGGGCATCGCACCGTGCCCGTGGTGATGCCGACACCCGCGTCCATGCCTGTGCGCGTCGTGGTGCCGGTGACGGCCGGAACCGGAGCCAGGACTGCCGTTGCGGCCGCGTCCACAACGGGCAGTGCCGGCGTTAGCGGCCACGGAACCTTTCCAGGGGCCGGCACCACGGCAGGAGCGGGGACCGGGGCTGCCGCACAGGCGGAGCCCGGAACCGGGCACGACGGCCGGGAGAGGCAGCGGTCCGAGCACGACCACCGGCACGGCCTCTCCCCGCATCACCCGTTATTACCCTGGGCCCCGTAACACGCGTGGCGAACCGGCCGGATGAGCCGCGAACCCGCTGCGGGGCCTTCACAAGACAGTCCTTTCAGGGCCTGGGGAGGCGGCCCGCCTCTTTCCGGGGAAGCGGGCGCGCCGGTATTTCTATCGATCGTCGGTATAGAGTGGGCGTCATGGTGCGACCTCCGCTCACTCCCGAGGAACGGCTGCGTGGCGAGCAGCTCGGTTCGGTGCTGCGCCTGGCCCGCGGCGAACGCAGTATCGTCGAGGTCGCCGCCGCGGCCGGCATGTCCGCCGAGACTCTGCGCAAGATTGAGACCGGGCGTATCGCCACGCCGGCGTTCTTCACGATCGTGGCCCTGGCCGATGTGCTCGGTGTCTCCCTCGACCGTCTCGCCGTCCACTCCACGCCCGCCCCGGCTCCCTGACACACGCGCACACGCTTTGCCGCCGCGCGCACGTGCCGGGGGTGTCGCGTCGTGCCGCAGAGCGGTGACCATGTGACACCGCGTCACTGGTCGCTCCCGGCTGCGCGGGCGAATACTGGGCAGTGCCCGCCGCCCGGTCCCCGCGGCACGGTCACGGCCGGTCGTCACGGCTGGTCGTCACGGCTGGTGGGGGCGGCCACGCAGCAGCGGATGGGAGCGCATCGCCACCTCCAGCTCGCCCGGCAGCTCATCGCGGTAGCGGCCCAGGGTCGACAGGTCGCTGTGGCCCAGGACCCGGCGTACCGCGTCCATGTCCACCGCGTCGGCCAGCAGGTGCGTCGCCGTCGTGTGCCGCAGCCCGTGGGGTGTCACCGAGCGGCGCTGGTCCGGGTCCACCCGCTGCTGCACCCGGTCGATCACCGCCTGCACGTCGCCCCGTGCCAGCCGCCGTCCCCGCCACGACAGAAGGAGGGCCTTGCCGTCGTCCGGCCTGCCCGTGGCCCCCGGAGTTCCCGGAGCCCCCGCGTGGGCGCGTTCCTGCTCCAGGTACGCCTGCAGCACCCGGGCCACGTCATCGGGCAGCGGCACGTCCCGCGTCCGCCCGCCCTTGCCGAAGATCCGCCAGTACCGCACCCCGTCGTTGGTGAAGAAGTCCTCCACGTTGGCGCGTACCAGCTCCGACACCCGCGGCCCCATCGTGGCCAGCAGCAGCACGATCACCGCGTCACGCAGCTCGATGCGCTGATCGCGGCGTTTGCCCTGCTCCGGCGGTGTCCCTGGCGCTTCCTGGGCGGCCCCGATGAGGCCCCGGGCCTGCTCGCGGGTCAGTGCCCGCCGCTCGGCGCGCAGCCCGCCCCGCTGTTTGGCCGTCACCGTCGAGCGTGTCATCGGGTTGAGCTGCACCCAGCCCGCCAGGGTGGCGTGCTTGAACAGCGCCGAGATCGAGCGGCGGAAGCGCGCCTGCGACGACGGCGACTGTCCCGCCTGCCCGGCAGGGCCCTCGCCGCCGGAGGGGCGGGTGGTGCGGCCGTCCGGCCGGCGGGCGAACGCCAGCAGGACGGCGTCGATGTCGGCGCCGGTCAGGTCGTCCAGGATCGCCCGCTCACCGGCCAGCTCCACCAGCGTGGCCACGTCACGCGCGTACACCTCCGCGCTGGCGGGCGACAACGCCCCGGTGACGGTCTTGGCCCGCACCAGCTCCACATAGCGGTCCGCCGCCTCCGCCACCGTCACCCGGTCCAGTTCCGCAGGCCGCACCGGCGCCCCCTTTCCCTTGCGCGCAAGAAGATCCAGGGCACGACGGTAGCGGCCGCCACCGACAACAATCGTCAGATGTCGCGGAAGGTCTCGATGCGGGCCCCGAGCGCGTTCAGCCGTTCGGCCAGATCCTCATAGCCGCGGTTGATGACGTACACGTTGCGCAGCACCGAGGTGCCCTCGGCCGCCATCATGGCCAGCAGCACCACCACCGCGGGCCGCAGCGCGGGCGGGCACATCATCTCGGCGCTGCGCCACCGCGTCGGGCCTTCCACGAGTACGCGGTGCGGGTCCAGGAGCTTGACCGAGGCTCCCAGGCGGGTCAGTTCCGTCAGGTAGATGGCCCGGTTGTCATACACCCAGTCGTGGATGAGCGTCGAGCCCTGCGCCGCGGCCGCGATCGCGGCGAAGAACGGCACGTTGTCGATGTTCAGGCCGGGGAACGGCATCGGGTGGATCTTGTCGATGGGGGAGATGAGCTTGGAGGGCCGCACCGTCAGGTCCACCAGCCGGGTACGGCCGTTGGCCGCCGCGTACTCCCGGCCGCGGTCGTGGTCCAGCCCCATCTCCTCCAGGACCGCCAGCTCGATCTCCAGGAACTCCACCGGCACCCGGCAGATCGTCAGCTCCGAGGAGGTGACCACCGCGGCCGCCAGCAGGCTCATCGCCTCCACCGGGTCCTCGGAGGGGGAGTAGTCGACGTCCCGCTCAATCTCGGGCAGCCCGTGCACCGTCAGCGTCGTCGTGCCGATGCCCTCCACCCGCACGCCCAGCTGCTCCAGGAAGAAGCACAGGTCCTGGACCATGTAGTTGGAGGAGGCGTTGCGGATCATCGTCACGCCGTCGTGCCGCGCCGCCGCCAGCAGCGCGTTCTCCGTCACGGTGTCGCCGCGCTCGGTCAGCACGATCGGCCGCGTGGGGGAGACCGACCGGTCCACCTGCGCGTGGTAGAAGCCGCCGGTCGCGGTGATGTCCAGCCCGAAGGGCCGCAGCGCCGACATGTGCGGCTGCACCGTACGGGTGCCCAGGTCGCAGCCTCCCGCGTACGGGATCTGGAACTGCTCGGTGCGGTGCATCAGCGGCCCCAGGAACATGATGACGCTCCTGGTACGGCGGGCCGCCTCGGTGTCCATCGCCTCCAGCTCCAGCCGGGCCGGCGGCACGATCTCCAGGTCGTTGCCCTCGTTGATCCACCGCGCCCGCACCCCGATGGAGGCCAGCACCTCCAGGATCCGGTACACCTCCTCGATCCGCGCCACCTTCCGCAAGATGGTGCGGCCGGAGTTCAGCAGCGACGCGCACAGCAGCGCCACGCACGCGTTCTTCGACGTCTTGACGTCGATACTGCCCGAAAGGCGCCGGCCGCCCACCACCCGCAGATGCATCGGCCCCGCATAACCGAGCGAGACGATCTCACTGTCGAGAGCCTCACCGATCCGGGCGATCATCTCAAGACTGATGTTCTGGTTGCCGCGCTCGATGCGGTTGACCGCGCTCTGGCTCGTCGCCAGCGCGTCGGCCAGCTGCAGCTGCGTCCATCCACGATGCTGGCGCGCATCCCGGATGAGCCGGCCGATCCGCACTAGATAATCATCTGCCACAACAGGCAACCTTATCTCACATATGAGATGCGTCCGCGCCCGCGGTGGCCGACGCGCCGGACAACTCGCGATGACGCGCCAGATGCTCCGGCGTCGCCGTCGCCTTCACCTTCTGCACGAAGTCGCGCCGCGCCTGCCGGAAACCGCCCCGGTCGTCGAACATGTCGCGGCTCATCTCCGCCAGCTCCTCGGCCCGGTAGGCGTCCAGCGGCTTGCGCCGCTCATCGACCTCCCGCACCTGCCGGCGGCCCGTCAGCAGCCGATCGTAGCCCGGATCGGCGGCCAGCCGCTCGGCATACTCCAGGACCCGCCGCTCGAAGTCCAGCCGGGTGCCCGCCAGCGCCTTGTCGGCCAGCCCGCACTCCACCGCGTCCGCGGCGCCGATCGGCAGCGCCTGGGAGGTCAGCCGGCGGGCGTGCTCGCCGCCCACCCGGCGCGGCAGCACGTACGTCCAGTACTCCGACCCGAACAGCCCCATCGTCCGGTAGTGCGGGTTCAGCACCACCGAATCGCGGATGATCACCCGGTCGGCGCCCAGGCCCATCATCACCCCGCCCGCGCCCGCGTTCCCGCCGATCGAGGTGACCACGAGCTGGGAGGAGCAGCCGACGATCTCCCGGCAGACCGCGTTGATGGCGTTGATGTTCATCCACGCCTCCAGCTCCGGATGCCGCGACGCCTCGATCACGTTCAGGTGGATGCCGTTGGAGAAGACCTCCCCGCCGCGCACCACCAGCACCCGCGTGTCCTGCGAGGCCGCGTACCGCAGCGCCGAGGACAGCCGCCGGCACTGCTCGGTCGACATCGCGCCGTTGTAGAAGTCGAAGCTCACCACCCCGACGCCCTCGCTGCGGTCGTAGGTGATCTCGCTGTAGCCCGAGCGCTGCGGCACCTCCGCCACCAGCTCGCCCAGCGCCATCGTGGCGGGCAGCTTGATCGCGCCCTCCTGCTCCAGCCGCACGTGCCCGACCCAGATGCTGCCGTCGCCGGTGTGCACCAGCACCGCGCCCTCACGCCGCGCCGCCACCCGGCCCGGTGTGCCCGTCAGGTCCGGCCCCCGATAGACGTCGAACACCCGTACCGGCTGCTCACACAGCGACACGCGGCCGCCCGGCGCCCCGTCGGCGGCCCGCACCCGCCGCAGGATGTCCTCGGTCGGCTCCTCCCAGGAGAACTCCCGGTCCGAATGCCGCATCGCCCGCCGCAGCCGGCCGCGCACCTCGGGGGAGCGGTAGTCCAGCGGCTCCGGCACGAACGACGCGTCGCCCGCCTTGGCCGCCACCTCCATCACCAGCTCGGCCGCCGCGTCGGCGACCGGCCCGTTGTACAGGGCGGACTTGCGCGGCGCCTCACCGTGCGCCGAGAGCGGCATCGGGAAGGTCCGGTATCCCCAGATGGGGCCGGCGTCCATCTCCTCCACCGCCTGCAGCGCGGTCACGCCCCACTCGCTCTCACCGTCGGTGATCGCCCAGTCCAGCGAGGACGGCCCCCGGTCCCCGGGCGGCCCCGGGTGGATGATCACCGTACGGTGGTTGCGCCACAACTCCGACGGCACCCGCTCCTTCAGGAACGGGCAGATGATCACATCCGGTTTGGCCAGCTCGGCCGCCTCCGTCATCGCCTCGGGGGAGACGGCCAGCTCCACCAGGACGTCGTGGCCGGCCCGCCGCAACTCCAGCCAGGCACGCTGGGTCAGGCCGTTGAAGGAGGAGCACAGCAGCAAGATACGCAACGCGGGACTTCTTTCCGGGGCGGTGGAGCGGACGGGGTCGGAGCGGGGCAACTACCAGCCGGAAAACGGGCAAAACCACGCATCCCAGACATTAATGGCAGTCCCATTTGACCCATACATGCCCTTGATGCTGACACGAAACATCTACTCCTCGTGACGGTTCCCCGCAAAAAGCCGCCCCGACCAGCCCTAATTGACCCGAATTGCCCGAAAAGTTCCGGCTGTGCGGGGCGACAGAAACCCACCCCGCACACCACCACCCCCGCCCGAAAACCCCCCACACCCCAAGAGGGGGCACCCAGGCGGGAGAGGAAGCCCGGACACCCCCCGGGGAACGACCCGGCCCCCTCACAAGGACCACGCCACCCCCACACACCGGCCGGCAACAGCGGCCGACACCCCCAGCATCACCCCCCGCCCCGCCACCCCGAGTCACGCCCAGGCCACAACTCCCCGACAGCCCCTTGAACCAACCCACCCCAACGACGATCCAAACCCGCCACCCCACCCCGGCTTCCCACCACCCCAACAACCCTTGAACCCGCCATCACCCACCCATGCCCTCCACCACCACCCCCCGCACCACGCCAAAACCCCCGACCGGCCACCCGCACCCCGCATGCCCGAACCCCGCCCAGGGAATACACCCCCAGCCCACCACCAGCGGCCCCAGCCCACCCAACACCCCGGGAGACGCGACCCACCATGGACACCACCCCCACCCAGGCCGGCCGCTCACTCGCCAACCCCACCACCTACACCAACGAAACCCACCTCCACCACGCACTCACCCACCTACGCCACCACGCACCCATCCACCACGTCCAAGCCCCCGGCTACACCCCCTTCTGGGCCATCACCCGCCACGCCGACATCCTCGACATCGAACGCGACCACACCCTCTGGCGCAACGCACCCCGCCCCGTCCTGCGCACCACCGACCTCGACACCGCACTCCACACCCGCACCACCCGCGGAACCGGACTCAAAAGCCTCGTCCACATGGACGACCCCGAACACCGCCCCCTGCGCGCCATCGCCGCCGACTACTTCCGCCCCAAAGCCATGCGCGCCCTCCAACCCCGCATCCACCACCTCGCCGCACGCCACATCACCACCATGGCCGAACACGGCACCACCTGCGACTTCGCCCGCGACATCGCCGCCCCCTACCCCCTCTACGCCATCCTCACCCTCCTCGGCCTCCCCGAATCCGACTTCCCCCGCATGCTCCGCCTCACCCAGCAACTCTTCGGCCAGAACGACAAAGACACCGGACGCGGCACCGGCACCCCCCACGACCACACCTCAGTCCTGGAAGACCTCTTCACCTACTTCCGCGACCTCACCGCACAACGCCGCGCCCACCCCACCGACGACCTCGCCTCCCACATCGCCACCGCCCACATCGACGGCCACCCCCTGCCCGACAACCTCGCCATCTCCTACTACATCCTCATCGCCACCGCAGGCCACGACACCACCAGCTCCACCATCGCCGGCGGCCTCGAAGCACTCATCCGCCACCCCGAACAACTCCACCGCCTCCGCCAAAACCCCGCACTCCTGCCCACCGCCGTCGAAGAGATGATCCGCTGGGTCAGCCCCGTCAAATCCTTCATGCGCACCGCCGCCACCGACACCCACATCAACGGCACCCCCATCAGCCGCGGCGAATCGGTCCTGCTCGCCTACCCCTCGGCCAACCGCGACGAGAGTGTCTTCCCCGACCCCTTCCGCTTCGACGTCGCCCGCCACCCCAACCCGCACCTCGCCTTCGGCCACGGCGTGCACTTCTGCCTGGGCGCCGCGCTGGCCCGCATGCAGGCCAGCGCCCTGTTCGCCGAACTCGTCCCCAGGCTGGCCGGCATCGAACTCGACGGCGAACCCGCCTGGATCGCCACCACCTTCGTCGGCGGCCTCAAACGCCTGCCCATCCGCTACACCCTCACCTGACCTGCGGGGGAGGGACCCCACCACCTGTCGCCGTACGGACGCGCAGAGTGATCGAGGTGAAAACCTGTGAGGCCGGACGCGCCGCACGCGCGAGCTTGCGGGGGTGAGGCGTGCACGGCTCGGCCGCAGCGCGGAAGCGTTCAAGGTGCACTCAGAGTGACGCTGAACCCATTTCTCTTACTGTCCGATACCAGACAGAATCCAGCTTCTGTCTGGTATCGGATATGAAGCGAAGTTTGTGGTGATTTCGGGGTGGGGGTGGTCCGGGATCTTTGCCGGGCGTCCGGGCATAGGCCGGTGGAGGCTGAGGGCCCTGCGTGGGCAGGGGAGGTCATAAACGGTTGACGAAGCGGGCCGCGGCGCGCTGGCTCATGCCGGTTTCGCCGCGTACGAGGAAGACGGCTTCCTGGATCCGGCCGAGCGCTTTGAGTTCGCGCGCCTGGTCGACGAGGTCGATGCTGACGCCGGGCCGGTTGCGTGGGCGGTGCGTGAGCCGGGTGGCCAGGATGATCAGCCAGATGGCGGCGGCGGTGACGACGGCGGTGAGGGCGACGATGCTGGGTGTGGCGATCTGGAGGGCGGTGAGCATGGTGGGCGTCTGCCCGGGTGTTGGTCGTTTATGCGGGACCTGTCTGGTTGCTCGATAATGGACATTATGTCAAGTAAGGCGGTTCTGGAGAGGGGCCGACGTTTGCGCCGGACCCCTGCTGCCGGCCGCCCCGGCACGGATCCCGCCCCCGCCGCCTGGGTGGCAGGGTGCGTGCGTGCGGCCGTCTCCGGTCAGGCCGCCCACACGTTGCCGAGTGGTGACATCGGCCCCCGCACGCATCTCAGGCCGCCCACACGTTCATGACGTCGAATGCGATCCAGTCCGTGGCGAAGTTCGGCACAAATTCATGGCGGATGACCGGCAGGGCGCCGTGGCGGGTGAAGGTCGCTTTGCGGGTGGGGTCGGCGGGTCTGGTGGGAAGATTTTTTGGGTGGGTGGTGACGGTCCGTGGGCAAGGTGGGCGTGGCGCTGGGCTGGGGTGTTGCGTATTGGCGGGGTGGGGTGGCGCGGCTGTGGGGGTTTTGACGGGGCGGTTGACTTTTTGTTGATTCGCTGTCCTTGGCGGGATCTCTGGTTTTAGGGTGGAGCTCCTGCTATTCGCGCCGCGAGAGGAGCAGCACGTGGGGAACGAGTCGGTGTTATGTCAGGTGTGTCAGGGGGTTCTGCCCGCTTCGGGTAAGGAGTCGTACACGACGGGCCGGGGGCGGCTGATCGTGACGAACGGTTACTGTGCGGGTGGGTGCGCCGAGCGGCGTGCCGAGATGGTGGATCAGACGCGTGAGATGGCGCGTCCGCAGCCCTCCTCCCCTGCTCCGGTTCCCGGGCCTGCGCCGGTGCAGGCGCCGCCGGTGGGTGCGGGGCGTGCGGCGTTGCGGGTGGTGCGCTGATCTGAGGGGTGCCGCCCCTGCTGGGTGAGGGGGCGGCGGTGGGGTACGGGCGCCCGGATGGGTTGTCTCCGGGCTGCCGGCCGGTGCGGGTTACTGGTGGCCGTCGATGGTGTGCCAGTAGTCGCGGGTCTGTACGGCGAGGCCGTCGTGGTCGAAGCGGGCGAAGACGCAGCCGGCGAGGGTGACGGGGCGGCCGTTGTCGTGGGCGTGGACGCGGAATTCGATGGCTGCCTGGTCGCCGTCCACGAGTGGGGTGGCGAAGGTGACGTGGGGGTCGGTCTCGCCGGTGAAGGACCAGGTGATGTAGTCGGCGATGGCCTGTTTGCCCTGGTGCGGTGGGCGGAAGGGCATGCTGGTGTGGACGGCGTCGTCGCGGTAGAGGGCGATGATGGCCGTGGTGTCGTGGTGGGTCCAGGCGTGTTGCCAGGTGTCGGCGAAGCGCTGGGCGGCCGTGCGCGTGTCCATGGGGTCCATTGTGGGGTGGCCGGTTGTGGTCATGTGGCGGGTTCGTGGGGGGTGCCGCTTCTCCCCCGGTGTGCTGCTCAGTAGGGGCGGGTTGCGGTGACCGCGGTGGTGGGCAGCGGCCCGTACAGGTGGGGGAAGCCGTTTTCGAGGCGGATGTCGAGGCCGGTGGGGTCGATGTCGAGGATGAGCAGCGGTTCGGTCACGTGGCCGTAGAAGGCGGTGTGGACGCCGTGCAGCTGGGTGAGGTCGAGGCTGCAGTGGATGAAGCCTTCCTCCTCGTAGGTGCGGCCGAGGGTGGAGATGCGGTACTCCCCCGCTTTCTGGGCGGCTTCCCAGTCGGTGCGCAGGGCGAGGTGGTGGAGGTGGGTGGTCATGGCGTCCGTTCCGGTGTGGTGGAGGGCGTGGGTGAGGAGGGTACGGGCTTCGTCGGCGGGGCGTTGTTCGACGATGAGTTCGAGCCAGAGGGTGGAGATGGTGGTGTAGAGGAGGCGGGTACGGGGGTCGGTGGCGGGCAGGTGGAGGGTTTCGGCGATGGCGTGGACGCAGCCGTCGGTCCAGCGGCGGGCGATGTGCCGCAGGGCGGGGTGGCGTCCGGCGTGGACGTAGAGCTCCCACAGGCCGAGCTGGCGGGTGCGGTCGGCGGTGGTGATCTGGTCGATGAGGCCGGTGAGGCCGTGGCTGGTGATCCAGGTGCGGGTGGTGGCGAGTTCGGTGTCGACGAGCTGGGCGAAGGCTTCGGCCAGGAGCTGGTCGCGTGAGGTGAAGTAGTAGGTGGTGGCGGCCAGGGGGAGGCCGGCGCGGTGGGCGACGGCCCGGTGGGTGACGGCGGCGAATCCCCCCTCGGTGAGCAGGGCGACGGCGGCGGTCAGGAGGGTGGCGCGGCGGCGCCGGCCGCGTTCCTGACCGCGTTCCCGACCGGGGTCCGGTGGGTTCAATGGGCACCTGCGAGGTTGAGGACGATGACGCCGCCGATGATGAGCAGGATACCGCCGATCTTGAGGGGGGTGAGGGTCTCCCCCATGAAGGCGGCGCCGATGAGGGCGATGGCGGCGGTGCCGGCGCCGGACCAGACGGCGTAGGCGGTGCCCATGTCGAGGTGGAGTTTGAGTACGCGGGCCAGGAGGGTGAAGGAGGTGATGTATCCGGCGGCCACGACGAGGGTCCAGCCGAGGTGGCTGAAGCCGTTGCTGAGTTTGAGCGCGGAGGTGGCGATGACTTCCGAGGCGATGGCGAGGGCGAGCAGGAGCCAGGCCATGGGTGGTTCTCTCCCGGAGGGGTGGAAGTGGTACAGGTGTGCCAATTTTAGCGGGGTGCACTCCCCCGCTCCCGTGCGGGAATGGCGTACCGGCTTGGTGGGAACAGCTTGAAAACGGAGTCGAATGCGTGTTCCACTGGAGGGTGTGGGTTGGGACGCGCTTGCGCTTGTCGAGGATGCCGCCGATGACAGGCCGCTGATCGAGCGGCGCGCGGTGGCGCGCGGCGCTTTCCTGGAGCTGCAGGCCCGCACGGTGATCGAGCGGGTGCCGCAGGCCGCGGGCATCGCCCAGCCGTGGGCCGTCTCCCCCTACCGTGGCTGCGCCCATGCCTGCCGCGGCTGTGGCGCCCGCGCCGGGCATCGCAGGCTGGGGCTGGACGAGGGGCGTGATTTCGACACGCGGATCGTGGTCCGGCCCAATGTGGCCGAGCGGTTGCGGGCGGAGCTGGCGCGCTGGGACGGCCGGGAGCTGGCGGTGGGCCTGGGTGGCGACTGCTATCAGGTGGCCGAGGAGACCTACCGGCTGATGCCGGGGGTGATCGGGGCGCTGGCGGGGGCCGGGGCGCCGTTCACGGTGTACACCAAGGGCGGCCTGGTGTTGCGGGATGCGGAGCTGCTGGCGCGGGCGGGGGCGCGGGTGGCGGTGTCGATCGCGTTCGTCGATGAGCGGATCCGGCGGGTGGTGGAGCCGGGGGCACCGTCGGCGCAGGCGCGGCTGGAGCTGGTGTCGGCGCTGGTGGAGGCGGGGGTGGAGTGCCGGGTGCTGATGGCGCCGGTGCTGCCGTTGCTCAGTGACGCCGCCGATCAGCTGGGGGCCACGGTGCGGCGGATCGCCGCGGCCGGTGCGCGGCGGGTGGAGCCGGTGGTTTTGCGGCTGCCGCAGGGGACGCGGGCGTGGTATCTGGAGTGGCTGGCGCAGGCGCATCCGCAGCTGGTCGAGCGGTATGAGGAGCTGTATGACCGGGCGGGGCTGCCGTCGCCCGGATATGAGGGGCGGATCACGGGGCAGATCGAGCAGTTGTGCCGGATGTACGGGATGGAGTTCGGGGCGCCGGTGGTGGAGCGGCGTGAGCCGCGGGCGGCGCAGCTGGCTCTGGTGTGATCACCGGGCGGTGCCGGGCTGCAACACCGCCTGGTGAGGCGTGGTCAGAAGGTGGTCAGAAGGTGGCGATCGGGTTGACGGGGCTGCCGGAGGTGCCGGCGAAGCGGACCGGCGCGATCGCGAGGTGGAAGTCCCATTGGCCGAGTTCGGCCGCCGTACCCGCGCATGCTTCCAGGTCGCAGTTGTCGAGCATCCATAGGCCCATGGCGACGAGGCTGACGGCGTGCACGGGCATGAGCACGTCTTCGTAGCCTGAGGGCTGGACGTCCTGGGGGGTGTCGGCGCCGATGAGGGCGACCTGGCGTTCGTGCAGCCATGGCAGGCAGGAGGCGTGCCAGCCGGCCTGTGTGAAACCGGTGGCCGGGCCGTTCTCGTGGCGGGCGCGGCCGTGGCCGGTGCGCAGGAGTACCGCGTCGCCGGGTCCTACCCGCACGCCCTGGCGGCGTTCTGCCTCTTCGAGGTCGTCGGGGTGGACGCCCTGTCCCGGTTCGAGCCAGGGCACGTCGCGGACGGCCGCGACGTCGAGCAGGACGCCGCGGGTGATGATCCCGTGGGCCGCCGCGGTGACGGCCGCCCACGACGATCCTGTGGAGGTGTCGACCAGTGTGTGCGGCCGTCCGTTGTACATGGTGCCGTCCCAGTAGATGTGGCACGGCGAGTCGATGTGGGTGAGGGTGTTGCCGTGGAAGGTGAAGCCGAGTCGTTCGGTGGAGAAGCCCCAGCGGCGGTCGGCGTGGAAGGCGGGCACCGGCATGTTCTCGGCGCCGGGCATGTCGGCGGTGCACGGGCAGGTCGTGGTCGCGCGCTCCATGTCCTGCGGTACGGCGACCTCCCAGGCGCATGAGACGCTTCTGCCGTGGCGTACGGCCCGCGCGGCCGCCAGGCGGACGTCGTCGGTGATGTGGTTGAGGGTGCCGAGCTGGTCGTCGTCGCCCCATCGTCCCCAGTTCGACAGCGTGTCGAAGTAGCCGAGCACGTCGTCCTGGGTGGGCGTCGGTCGCTCTGTCGTCATCTGAGCGTCAGCTCCTCTGGTCGCGCGGTCCGGGGCTTCGAGGGGGTGTCCGGGCCCGTTGAGGCGGCATGCTACGGGATCAGCTGGTTTGACGCAGGTGTTGGCGCCGGGCCGCGGGGTTCGTCCCGTCTCGGTCGCGTTCCGGGCGGGTGGAGAGGAACAGGGCGGCCAGGCCGGCGAACAGGAGGGCGGAGATGACGCCGGTGACGTGCAGGCCGGCGGTGAACGCGGCGCGTGCGGCGTGCACGAGGTGCGCGGCCTGGTCGGCCGGGAGGTGGCGGGCGGTTTCGAGCGCGGCGGGCAGGGAGTCGGAGGTGCCGTTCATCCGGCTGCGGTAGATGGCGGCGGCCAGCACGCCGAGCAGGGCGAAGCCGAGTGAGCCGCCGAAGTAGTTGCCGGTCTCCGACATCGAGGCGGCCGAGCCGGCGCGGTGCGGTGGTACGGATCCGACGATCAGGCCGGTGCCGAGGGCGAACAGGGGGCCGGTGCCGAGCGCGAGGACGGTGATGCCGGTGATCACGAGGGGCAGGGTGGCGGGGCCGCCGGCGGTGAGCAGCAGGAGGCTGCCCAGGGCGGAGGCGGTCAGGCCGCCGGCGATCGCGGTGGTCCGGCCGGTGCGGCGGGCCAGGGCCGGTGCGGTCAGGGTGCCGGCCGCGACGCCCAGGCCCATGGGGGCGAACAGGATGGCCGAGGCGAGCGGTGAGTGGCCCAGGACGCTCTGCAGGTACTGGGTGACCAGCAGGCCGGTGCCGGCCATGGCGATGCCGGCGAGCAGCAGGGCGATCAGGACGGCCGTGAACGGGCGGTTGCGCAGCAGCCGCAGGTCCAGCAGGGGTTCGGGCAGGCGTAGCTGGCGGCGTACGAAGAGGGTGGCCAGGGCGGTGCCGGTCAGGAGGGCGGCGGCCGGCAGGAGTGGCGCGCCGGCGACGCTGAGTTGCTTGATGCCGTAGACGGTGAGCAGGACGGCCGTGAGGGAGAGGGTGACGCCGGCGGGGTCGAGCCGGCCGGCCCGGTCGCTGCGGTATTCGGGCAGCAGTGCCGGTCCGGCCAGGAGCAGCAGGGCCATGGGCGGTACGGCGGCCAGGAACACCGAGCTCCAGGAGAAGTGCTGCAGCAGGAATCCGGCCAGGACGGGTCCCAGGGCGCCGCCGGTGAACTGGCAGGTCGCCCAGATCGCGATGGCGTGGCCGCGGCGGCGTTCGTCGGGGAACATGGTGGTGATCAGGGCGAGGGTGGAGGGCATCAGGGTGGCGCCGGCGACGCCGAGCAGCGCGCGGGCGATGATGAGCATCAGCGGGCTGGTGGCGTGGGCGGCGACGACGGACAGGATCGCGAACGCGGCCGCGCCGATCAGCAGCAGCCTGCGGCGGCCGATCCGGTCCCCGAGGGTGCCCATGGTGATGACGAGGCCGGCGACCATGAAGCCGTAGGCGTCGCTGATCCACAACTGCTGGACGGCGGTGGCGCCGAGGTCGGCGCTGAGCCGCGGGAGGGCGAGGAACAGCGCGGTCATGTCCATGGCGACGAGCAGGGTCGGCGCGGCCAGGACGGTCAGTCCGAGCCAGGCGCGGGAGGGGCGCATAGGGGTGACTCCTGTGATGGTGATGTGCGGGTGTTTCGCGGGTGGTCGGAGCGGCCGGGGCCGTCTTGACATCGGGCGGGAAAGTTGTGCGAAAGTTCTGGCCGGGGGATGTCAAGACGGCGGCGGCCGCTCCGACCAGCAGGTGGAAGGGCCCGGCCGGGTCCTCCGTCGATTCACGAGGAGTAGGCGATGAAGTTCCTGATCAGCATGCACATCAACCCGGCGGTGCTCGAGGCGCTGACCGATGAGGAGAAGGCGGCGATCGGCGAGGGGCACGGCCGGTTCATCGAGGCGCTGCGGGAGTCCGGTGAGCTGATCAACACCCAGGCGCTGGTCGACCCGTCGCAGGCGGCGGTGGTGTCGGTGCGTAACGGGCAGCCGGTGGTGAGCGACGGCCCGTTCCTGGAGTCGAAGGAGTACCTGGGCGGCTTCTACCTGGTCGACTGTGAGGACAAGGCGCGGGCGGTGGAGCTGGCGGCGCAGATCCCGGACGCGGCGATCGAGGGGCTGGCGGTGGAGGTGCGTCAGGTGATGTTCTCGCACGGCGCCGATGACGGGCCGCTGCCGGCGTGACGGCTACATGACCGACGACGTAACCGGCGACGTGACTGACGGCGGTGACTGACGGCGTGACGAGGGCGACGTGACGAAGGCAGTGTACGAAGGCGTGACGGCGACGTGACGGCGACGGCGATCGAGGACCTGCTGCGTGAGCTCACGCCGCAGGTCCTCGGCGTGCTGGTGCGGCGGCACGGCCAGTTCGAGGGCTGTGAGGACGCCGTGCAGGAGGCGGTGCTGGCCGCCGCGGTGCAGTGGCCGGCCGAGGGGGTGCCGGGCAATCCGCGTGGCTGGCTGGTGACGGTGGCCTCGCGCCGGTTCATCGACCAGGTGCGCAGCGATCACGCGCGGCGGGAGCGGGAGTCGGCGACGGCGGGGCAGGTGGCGCCGGAGGAGGTTCCGGACGCCGATGACACGCTGGTGCTGCTGTTTCTGTGTTGTCATCCGACGCTGAGCGCGGCTTCGGCGACGGCGTTGACGCTGCGGGCGGTGGGCGGTCTGACGACCGCTGAGATCGCTCGCGCGTTCCTGGTGCCGGAGGCGACGATGGCGGCCAGGATCAGCCGGGCCAAGCAGCGGATCAGGGCGGCGGGCAGTTCGTTCACGCTGCCCGCCGGGGCCGAGCGCGAGGAGCGGCTGCGGGTGGTGCTGCACGTGCTGTATCTGATCTTCAACGAGGGGTACACGGCGTCGTCGGGCAGTGAGCTGCACCGTGCCGATCTGGCGCGGGAGGCGATCCGGCTGACCAGGATGGTGCACGCGCAGCTGCCCGATGATGGAGAGGTGACGGGGCTGCTGGCGCTGATGTTGCTGACCGATGCCCGCCGGGCGGCCCGTACGACGGCGGCGGGTGATCTGGTGCCGCTGGATGAGCAGGACCGGAGCAGGTGGGACCGGGATCTGATCGAGGAGGGCACGGGGCTGGTGAAGGCGTCGCTGGCGGGTACGCAGCTGGGGCCGTACCAGTTGCAGGCCGCCATCGCGGCGACGCACGCGGACGCGGCGACCGCCGGGGAGACGCATTGGCGGCAGGTGCACGCGCTGTATCTGATCCTGGAGCGGATCGCGCCCAATCCGATGGTGACGCTCAACCGGGCGATCGCGCTGGCCGAGATCGAGGGGCCGGCGGCGGGGCTGGCGCTGCTGGCGGGGCTGGACGGCGACGATCGGGTGGCGGGGCATCACCGGTTGTTGTCGGTGCGGGCGCATCTGCTGGAGAAGAGCGGGGACCGGGCGGGGGCGTACGAGCATTACCGGCGTGCGGCGAAGGCGACGGCCAGCATCGCCGAGCAGCGTTACCTGGAGTCGAGGGCGAGCCGGGTACGGGCGTAGGTCCCCGCCGGGGTTTCGAGCGCGGCGGTGGGGTGGGGGGTCAGAGGCGGCGTTGCAGGAGCATGCCGGGCCACTCCCCCACGGTGAAGGGGGCCAGGCGGGTGAAGCCGCAGCTTTCGTAGTAGGCGACCAGGCGGCCGTCGTCGCCGGCGTAGCAGTCGACGCGCAGCAGGCCGGCGCCGCGGGCGCGGGCTTCGCCGGCGGCCCAGTCGAGCAGGGTGCGCCCGACGCCGTGGCCGGCGTGGCGGCGGTCGATCACCAGGGCCTGGACGTACAGTTCCGGTTCGGTGGCGGGGGTGACGTAGGCGTGGGCGGGGCCGACGGAGATGCAGCTGGCGGGCCGGCCGTCGTGTTCGGCGATGCGCATGCCGCCGCCCGCCAGCCAGGAGGCGACCTGCTCGGTGCGTTTGGCGTCGCCGGTGAAGGGGCGGGTGCCCCATTGGCCGGTGCGTCCCTGGGCGGTGAGCCAGGCGACGGCGGAGTCGAACATGGCCAGGACGACGGGGACGTCGCCGTCGCGGCCGGCGCGGATACGGGTGCCGTTCCCGTTCCCGCTGCCATTCCCGTTGCCCGGGCCGGGCGTGCCGTTGCCGGAGCCCTGTGTGCCGGGCTGGGCAGGGATGCCGGGCGCGTCGGGTGTGCTGTCTGGGGTGGTGTGCGTCATGGCGTGCTGTCGCCCTTCAGGGCGCTGCCTTTCTTCCACTGCGAGAACGACATCTGCCAGTAGCCCCAGCCGTTGTTCCATTCCAGCGCGCGGTCGGTGCCCACGATGTCGACGACGTCGCCGCGCTGGACGCGTTCGTAGAACCATTTGGCCTGGTCGGGGCGGGCGTTGATGCAGCCGTGGCTGACGTTGCGGACGCCCTGGGCCCAGACGTTGTTCTTGGCGTGCACGTATTCGCCGGAGTTGGAGATGCGCACGGCGTGGTCGATCATGATGTCGTAGTAGCCGGGGTCGCCCTTCTTGCGGCCGGGCGAGATCATGCGGACGGGGCTGCCACGTTCCATGGTGAGGTGCACGCCGGAGGTGGTGGTGTACTCGCGGGTGGTGGCCATGCCGGCGCTGATGCGCATGGTCTGCACGCGCTTGCCGTCCTTGTAGACGTACATCATCTTCTTGCGGGTGTCGATCTTGCTGATCTGCTTGGCGCCGATTTCGAGGTCGGCGGTGTAGTCCTTGACCCCGTACAGGCCCTTGCCGGCCTTGATGCCGGTGATGTCGGCGTTGAAGGTGACCTTCTGGTGGGCGGGCCAGTATTTGGCGGTGCGGTAGATGACGACGGTGTCGTTGATCCAGCGCCAGGCGCCCTTGACGGGCTTTTCCGCTTCGACCTTCAGGGCGCGTTCGATGGTCGCCTTGCTGGTGACGGGCTGGTTGAAGGTGACGATGATGGGCGCGCCGACGCCGATCTTCTCGCCCTTGGCGTTGGGGGTGACGTCGGCCACCCGCAGTTCGCGTTCGGGTTTGGCGGTGGTGAAGGTGCTGGTGGCGGTGGTGACGCCGGCGGTGGCCGAGACGTTGTAGCTGGTGGAGGGCTTCAGTGCGGTCCTGGAGATCCAGCGGGTCTTGTCGGTGTTGAACTTGCCCTGGAGTTGTTCGCCGTCGGCTTCGACGGTGACGGTTTCGAGGGGGGCGCCGGCGGCGCTGACGACGACCTTCTTCTCCGGGCTGACCTTGGCGGCGCCCTCTTCAGGGGTGATCTTGACGGTGGGAGCCTGGGGGGTGGCGGTGGTGGTGGCCTGCGGGTCTTCCGGCGGCGCGGCGGCGGGGCCGCCGGAGCAGGATGCCGTCAGGGTCGCCGCGGTGAGCAGCGAGAGCGCGGCGGCGGGCTTCCTCCAAGCAGGCGCAACGTTCAACTCTGTCCTCTCCCCAGGGCACCTCAAGGCACCACAAAAACTTTAATGCTCCCGCATGTAAGACGCGGAATCGTTTGGGAGAGTTCGATCTCATTTCCATTACTTCTTGAATACGTGCCTGTCAGCGGCGGGTCAGCCGGTGGGTCAGGCCGGTGTGGCGGCGGCCGGCGCCCTTGGTGCGGACGGCCTGGGCCAGTGCGCGGCGTGAGCCGACGATCACGACGAGTTTCTTGGCGCGGGTGATGGCGGTGTAGAGCAGGTTGCGTTGCAGCATCATCCAGGCGCTGGTGGCCAGGGGGATGACGACGGCGGGGTACTCGCTGCCCTGGGAGCGGTGGATGGAGACGGCGTAGGCGTGGGCGAGTTCGTCGAGTTCGTCGAAGGCGTAGTCGACCGACTCGTCCTCATCGGTCAGGACGGTGAGTTTGTGCTCGTCGGGCCGGATGTCGGTGACGATGCCGACGGTGCCGTTGAACACCCCGGCGGCGCCTTTGTCGTAGTTGTTGCGCAGCTGGGTGACTTTGTCGCCGATGCGGTAGACGCGGCCGCCGTACCGTCGTTCGGGCTGGCCTTCGCGGGCGGGGGTGAGGGCTTCCTGCAGGGCGGAGTTGAGGGCGCCGGCGCCGGCGGCGCCGCGGTGCATGGGGGCCAGGACCTGTACGTCGCGGCGGGGGTCGAGGCGGAAGCGGCGCGGGATGCGGCGGGCGACGACGTCGACGGTGAGCGCGGCGATCTCCTCGGGTTCCTCGCAGGGGAACAGGAAGAAGTCGTTCATGCCTTCCAGGACGGGGTGGCGGCCGGTGTTGACGCGGTGGGCGTTGACGACGACGCCGGACTCCTGGGCCTGGCGGAAGATCTGGGTCAGGCGCACGCGCGGGATGTCGTCGGCGGCCAGCAGGTCTTTGAGCACCTCGCCGGCGCCGACGGAGGGCAGCTGGTCGACGTCGCCGACGAAGAGCAGGTGGGCGCCGGGGGCGACGGCCTTGACGAGTTTGTTGGCCAGCAGCAGGTCGAGCATGGAGGCTTCGTCGACGACGACGAGGTCGGCGTCCAGGGGGTTGTCGCGGTCGAAGGTGGCCTCGCCGCCGGGCCGCAGCTGCAGCAGGCGGTGCACGGTGGTGGCCTCGTGGCCGGTCAGTTCGGCCAGGCGTTTGGCGGCGCGGCCGGTGGGGGCGGCCAGGATAACCTTGGCGCGTTTGGCGCGGGCCAGCAGCACGATGGAGCGTACGGTGAAGCTTTTGCCGCAGCCGGGGCCGCCGGTCAGGACGGCGACCTTCTCGGTCAGCGCCAGGCGGACGGCCTGGCGCTGCTCGGCGGCCAGTTCGGCGCCGGTCTGGCCGTGCAGCCAGGTCTCGGCGCGTTCCCAGTCGACGTCGGTGAAGGTTTTGAGGCGGTCGTGGCCGCCGTGCAGGAGGGTGAGCAGGCCGGAGGCGAGCGCGGTCTCGGCGCGGTGGAAGGGCGGCAGGTAGACGGCGGGCAGGAGGGCCTCGCCTGCGGGTACGTTCTCGCGGATGACGCCTTCGTCGGCGACGAGGTCTTCCAGGCAGGTGGCGACCAGGTCGGCGGGCACGTCGAGGATCTTGACGGCGTCGCCGACGAGGTTGGGGGCGGGCAGGTAGCAGTGGCCGTCGTCGGCGGCCTGGGACAGGGTGTAGCGCAGGCCGGCCTTGACGCGTTCCGGGCTGTCGTGGGGGATGCCGACGGCCTGGGCGATGGTGTCGGCGGTCTTGAAGCCGATTCCCCACACGTCGTCGGCGAGTTTGTACGGCTGGGTGCGGACGACGGAGATGGAGGTGTCGCCGTACTGCTTGAAGATGCGCACGGCGATGGAGGTGGAGACGCCGACGCCCTGCAGGAAGATCATCACCTCTTTGATGATCTTCTGTTCCTCCCAGGCGGCGGCGATCATCTTGGTGCGTTTGGGGCCGAGGCCGGGCACTTCGGTCAGGCGGGCGGGCTCCTGCTCGATCACCTCGAGGGTGTCGGTGCCGAAGTGGTCGACGATGCGTTCGGCCATCTTGGGGCCGATGCCCTTGATGAGGCCGGAGCCGAGGTAGCGGCGGATGCCCTGGACGGTGGCCGGCAGCACGGTGGTGTAGGACCACACCTCGAACTGGCGGCCGTAGCGCGGGTGGGAGGTCCAGCGGCCGCGCAGCCGCAGCGACTCGCCGACCTGGGCGCCGAGCAGCGGGCCGACGACGGTCAGCAGGTCGGCGCCGGTGCGTTCGGTGGCGACGCGGGCGATGGTGTAGCCGGTCTCCTCCGAAGCGAACGTGACGCGTTCCAGGACGCACGACAGTTCGGTGCCGCCGGTCTGGGCCGCGTCCTGGGTCACCGTCCCGCCCCTCCCCCTCGCCGCCGCTGTGGGGTCAGAGTAGCGGGGAAGCGATAAATGATCGGAATCGTACGGGCGGGTGCGCTGCCGGGGACTCTGTTGCCGCAATCTTGACCAAACCCGATATATCGCGCCTTCGCGGGGTAGCGGAAGGTCTTTCTCGCGAACTCGATGGAGGAAAGGCGATATGGGCTGGAGCTACAGAAAGTCGATCAAGTTCGGCCCGTTCCGGCTGAACCTGTCCCGCCGCGGTGTGGGGCACAGCTGGGGCAACCGGCTGTTCCGGGTGACCCGCGGGGCCGACGGGCGCCGTACGGTGTCGGTCAACCTGCCCGGCGGCTTCCACTGGCGCAAGACCCGCAGCGACGCCGGCCGCCGCAGATAGCGACGCAGAGCAGGGGACGGGCCGCAGGCATCCCGCCTGCGGCCCGTCCCCTGCGGCCGTGTCCCCGCAGCTCGTTTCCTGCGGCCCGTCCCCGGCGGCCCGTCCCCGGCGGCCCGGTTCCTGCGGCCCGGTTCCTGCGGCCCGGTTCCTGCGGCTCGGTTCCTGTGGCTCGGTTCCGGCTCCGGTGGTGGCGACACGGGCGAAAGGCTCGCGTGCCGTCCCGCCGTCGCGCACACTGCCAGAGGGAGGACCGGCGGGAGGCGCACGATGCCCACACGCGTGAGGCTGCTGCTGGCGGTCGTGCTGCTGGCGGCCCCCCGCTGCGCCGCGCCTCCTGTCCCGCCGGGCCCGGCCGTACGGGCGGCCCCCACCAGCGGCTGCGCGGCCGCCGAGCAGTTGCGGGCGGGTACACACCGGCTCGGCTTCGGCGGGATCGAGCGCCGTTTCCTGCTGTCGCTGCCCCGCGGCGACGGCCCCCACCCGGTCATCCTGGACCTGCACGGCCTGAACTCCTCCGCCGCCCGCCAGGCCGCCTACGGCCGGCTGCCCGAGGCCGGCGCCCGCCGAGGGTACATCGTGGCGACCCCGCAGGCCGCGAAAGGCCGGATGGGCTGGACGCTGCCGGGCACCACCGGGCCCGACGACGCCGGTTTCCTGGCCGCGCTGCTGGACCACCTGGAACGCGGCCTGTGCGTCGAGACGCGGCGGGAGTTCGCCGCCGGCATGTCCTACGGGGCCGCGATGGCGACCTCCCTGATCTGCGCCCTGGACGGCCGGCTGGCCGCGGTGGCGGCGGTGGCCGGGCTCAACATCGCCCGCCCTTGCCCGCAGGACTCCCCCACGACCCCCAGCACCCCCAGCACCACGACTCCTCGCACCACGACCACCGCCACGGTCGCAACCACCGCGCCGGGCAGCACTGCAACCGCCGCTGCCACCACGACCACCGCTGCCACCAGCATCGTGGCCTTTCACGGCACCGACGACCGCGTCGTTCCGTACCGGGGTGGCCACCCCCTGCGTGACGCCACCGGCGACCTGCGCACGCTCGCCGACCTGATCGTGCTCGACCCCGTGGAGCGGGCCGCGGCCGGCTGGGCCGACCGGCTCGGCTGCACCGGCCGCACCATCGCCGCCCTGCCCGGCCAGGTACGCCTGCGCGACTGGAAGACCTGCCCCGGCGGCACCACGCTGCGCCTGTACACGATCGACGGCGGCGGCCACACCTGGCCGGGCGCCGCCGAGATGCCCTGGCTCGGGCGCACCACCCGCGACCTGGACGCCACCGCGCTCATCCTCGACACCTTCGACCACGCCCCCTCCCGATGACCGGAGACGATCAGATGACCGGAGACGATCAGGGATGATGACCTGAGACCGCCCGCCGGAAGTCCCCCGCGGGCGGTGTCCCGGCGGGAAGCGGGCCCGTACCAGGGATCGGGCCGGTGCCGGTCCAGCGGCTACCCTTGTCGGTCATGACGCAGGTGGGACACAGAACGGCGCGCGCGCTGCTGCGCCGGCTGGCCGTCGAACAGGCCAGGTGCAGGGTGCCGTCGCTGACGGCCGCGATCGTCCGCGACGGAAGGCTGGCATGGTTCGGCGGGCGGGGCCGCGTGGGCGACGGGGAGCCGACCGCCGCCACCCAGTACCGCATCGGGTCGATCACCAAGAGCATGGTCGCCGTGCTGGTGATGCGGCTGCGTGATGAGGGTGTGCTGGCGCTGACCGATCCGCTGGAGCGGCACCTGCCGGGCACGCCGCTGGGTCACCTGACGATCGCCCAGTTGTTGTCGCACACCGCCGGGCTGACGGCCGAGCCGCCCACCGCCTGGTGGGAGCGTACCGCCGGAATTCCCGCCGGGGACCTGCTGGCCCGGCTCGGCGAAGAGGAGCTCAAGCACCGGCCGGGGCGGCGCTTCCACTACTCCAACGTGGGTTTCGCCGTGCTCGGTGAGATGGTGGCCCGGCTGCGCGGCACCACGTGGCTGGACGCGCTGCGCGCCGAGGTGCTCGGTCCGCTCGGCATGCGCGGCACCACCGCGCGGCCGCGTGCCCCGCACGCCATCGGGTACGCCGTGCACCCCTACGCCGACGTGGTGCTGGCCGAGCCCGAGCACGACGCCGACGGCATGGGCCCGGCCGGGCAGTTGTGGTCCACGCCGCATGACCTGTCCCGCTGGGCGGCGTTCCTGGCCGGCGACACCGGCGGCGTGCTCTGCCCCGACACGCTGGCCGAGATGCGCGAGCCCGCGGGGGTGGACGACGGCGACACCTGGAGCAGCGGGTTCGGGCTGGGGTTGCAGTTGTCCAGGAGCGGCGGGCGGCGCCTGGCCGGGCACACCGGGTCGATGCCCGGCTTCCTGGCCACCGTGTGGGCGGACGCCGCCGACGGGGTGGGGGTGCTGTTCATGGCCAACACCACCACCGGGACGAGCCCCGCGCTGCTGACCGACCTGCTGGACATCCTGGAGGAGTACGAGCCGGGCCTGCCGGATGAGTGGCGGCCGATGGCGGCGGACCCGGATCTGCTGGCGCTGACCGGGTTGTGGCATTGGGGGCCCAAGCCGTACGCGCTGCGGTTGCTGCCCGAGCGGGGCCTGTCGCTGGAGCCGATCGGCGCGGGCGGGCGGGCCTCGCGGTTCGTGCCGCGGCAGGACGGGACGTGGCTGGGGCTGGACGGGTACTACGCCGGGGAGACGTTGCGGGTGGCGGCCGATCATCTCGACCTCAACACCTTCATCTTCACCCGTGAGCCCTACGATCCGGCGGCGCCGGTGCCGGGCGGGGTCGGCGACTGGCACGCCTGAGGGACGCACATCTGAGGGACCCCGCGCCTGAGGGACCCCGCGCCTGAGGGACCCCGCGCCTGAGGGACGCACGGCGATGACCTGGCGGGCAGCGGCTGCCGGCCAGGTCATCGGCTGGGGGTTTCAGAACCAGGAGCCGTACGGGTCGAAGGGGATGCCGCCCGGCTTGGCGCGGTTGAGCTGGTACTGCATGGATTCGGTGCCGATCTCGAGGTGGGCGCTGCCGAAGTCGGTGTGGTAGACGAAGGTGTTGCGGAAGCTCACGTCACCGCCGGAGACGCCGGGGTAGCCGTTCCAGCCGATCAGGCGCGGGTAGAACCAGCCGCCGGTGTGGTTCTCGATGGCGTCGTCGCTGGGGTTGGCGAAGCGGAAGGCGTGCGTGCTGCCGCCGTCCTTGTGGTAGACGATCTTCGGGTGGGTGCCGCTGGGGTCGAAGCGCACGTTCGAGGCGGGCTGGGTGTTCCAGTTGCCGTGGGCCGAGGCCGAGACGTACCGGGCCTGGTTGTTGCTGACCCACACGATGACGTGCTCCCAGTCGTGTACGTGCCCGGTCGGCCAGTAGGTGGACTGGTCTTTTTCGAAGTAGCTGGCGTACATGATCGCGCACCAGCCGTTGTTGCACTTGGAGCGGGCGTACTGGTTGGACTCCTGCAGCCGGTCGGCGTTGCGGCAGGGGCCGGTCAGGCTCGCGCTGCTCAGGGGGGTGCCGGGGTTGGTGCGGTAGGGCGAGGTGACGGCGGCGGTGGAGTAGCAGCCGTCGGTGTCGTAGTCCAGGGCCGGGGAGAAGGTCTGCTCCAGGCCGCTGGCGTTCTGCGGCAGCTTGGTCAGCAGGTCGGCGCGGGCGGGGCCGGACGTGGCCAGGACGGTGACGAAGGCGCCGAGCAGGGTCACGAGTGTGGCGGCCCATGGCCTCTTCCGGCGGCCGGTGGAGGGTAAGCGGCCGATGGCGGGGGTGCCGGTCATGTCGGGTCCTTTCGCGCTGTGGTGGCGGATGCGTCCACGTTCGCGGGAAGGCACGCCCGGGCGCGTCCGTCGATGACCGGCCGCACACCCTGGTGGGCACCCTGGGGTGGCACCGTCTCGTACCGGTGCCACCGCGCAGGGAGGGCCGGTCAGCCGCCGGGCAGGGGTGAGCCGAGCAGCCAGTTGCCGGGCGCGTCGGGGTCGGCGCTGAGGTAGAACTCCTCGATGGCCGTGCGGAACTCCTCGTGGGTGATGGTGCCGCTGCCGTTGCGGTCCAGGCGCTGGAAGGCGGGCCGGGAGGTGGCCGGGTCGATGCCGAGCGCCTCGTACATGCGGACGTACTCATCCGCGGTGAGCATGCCGCTCTTGTCGGTGTCCAGGGCGTTCATGAGGGCGTCGATGATGGGCATCACGATGCGTTCGACGGTTTTGGCGTCGGGGGCGATGTGGGTGCGCATGGCGGTGATGAACGGCCGCAGTCCGACGCGCTGGCGGGCGTCGGGGGCGCCGGCCTCGTTCAGGACTTCCCACCAGAGCATGAACGCCTCGCGCAGCGCGTTCCTGTTGCGGGTGTCGCCCTCGGGCGCGACGGCGGCGAATGTCTCGCCCAGGCGCTCGAAGTCCTCGCGGGTGAGCCGGCCGTCGCCGGTGTGGTCGAACCAGTTGAACAGGTTGGTGAACTTCTGTTCGATGCTGTCGCGGGCCATGGCGGCCTCCTTGCAGGCCTTTTGGTGTACGGCCTCGTGGGGGATAAAGGGGCGCGCGGTGGTGCGTGAGCTGGCCATATGTGGCGCTCGCACCCTTGATGAAACTCTCCGGGCATACCGCAGTCAACGGTCCGTTTCCGGCCAGGACGGGGGCGTTGACTCGGGGCGTACCCGGGGGTAGTGGCTGCTTATCCGGTCAGTGCGGCGGCGACGTCGGCGGCCGGGCCCGGGGGGAGGGTGGCGTGCAGCAGTTCCACCCGGTGCACCAGCCGGGGCGCGGTCACCGGCACCGGTACGACAGATATCGGCATGACGGGGGGCGTGAGGGCGCGGGCGGGCAGGACGATGAGGCCGTGGCCGGCCGCGACCAGGTTGAGCACGGTGTGTACGTCGTCCCCGTCGTAGGCGAGCCCCGCCGGGAATCCCTCCCCGGCCAGGTCGCGCAGCCGCGCCAGCGGGCACAGCGGCGTGTCCAGCCAGCGCGCGTCCACCAGGTCCGCCAGCCGCACGCCCGTGCGGCCGGTCAGCGGGTGATCGGCGGGCAGCGCCACCACCAGGTCCTGCTCGGCGACGCCGGTGGCCGTCATCGGGCCGGTGTCGGGCGGCAGCCGCAGCGGGTCGCTCGGCGCGACGATGCCGTCGGTCAGCCCCAGGTCGGCGTGCCCCTCGGCGACCAGGGCCGCCGCCTGCCCGGGCCGGCACGTACGCAGGCGCACCTCCAGCCGAGGTTCTGCGGCCCGCGCCCGCGCCAGCCGCCCGGCCACCTCCGCGGACAGGGCCAGCGGCGTGGCGGCCAGCCGCAGCAGGTGGCGGGCTGGGGCGGCGGCGCGCAGCACGTCGGCGCGGGCGGCCCGCAGGCGCAGCAGCAGCGGCCCGGCGTGCTCCAGCAGCCGCCGGCCGGCCGGGGTGGGCTCGACGGGGCGGCGGCGCAGCAGCGGCAGGCCCAGGTCGCTCTCCAGGGCGGCGATCTGCTGGGAGATCGCCGACTGGGTGTAGCCGAGTTCGGCGGCCGCGGCGGAGAAGGAGCCGTGCCGGGCGACGGTCACGAAGGTGGTCAGCAGGTGCGGGTCCATCAGCGATGCTTATCGTGGGTGCAGGATCCATCGTTGGCGCTTAACCGGGGGCGCCGGTCACGATGGTGGCATGAGAATCGCCCTTGTGGGAGACCGCTCCCCCGCCGTCCGCTCCCATACGCGGATCCCGGCGCTGATGGAAGCCCTGCGGGTGCGGGACGGCGTGGCGCTCGACCCGTACTGGATGCCCACCGGTGACGTCGCCGGCGACGTCGCCGGTCTCGAACGGTTCGACGGGATCTGGTTGCTGCCCGGCAGCCCGTACCGGGATGCGGCGGGCGCCGTGGAGGCGGTGCGGGTGGCGCGGGAGCGGCGCATCCCGTTCCTGGGGACGTGCGCGGGCTTCCAGCACATGCTGCTGGAGTTCGCGCGGCACGTGTGCGGGCTGGACGTGGCGCACGCCGAGAACGAGCCGGGCGCGCGAAACCTGCTGATGACGCCGCTGTCGTGCTCGCTGGCCGGGCACGAAGGCCGCGTACGGCTGTCGCCCGGCAGCCGGATCGAGCAGATCGTCGGGGCGCCCGTCACCGTGGAGTCCTACGTCTGCTCCTACGGCCTCAACGAGGACTACAGGCAGCTCCTGGCCGGGCACGGGATGGTGTTCTCCGGCCACGGCGACGATGACCGCGACGGCGGGGGTGTGCGGGTGGCCGAGCTGCCCGGGCATCCGTTCTTCCTGGCCACGTTGTTCCAGCCGGAGCTGGCCGGGGACGGGCGGCGGCCGCATGCGGTGATCTCGGCGTTCGCGGCGGCGGTCGCCCGTCACCGTCCCTCGGCGCTTCCTGTTCATGATCGGCCCGCATAGGCCCTCTCCAGGGCGCCGGACTCCATCGCGGTCCAGATCGCGCCGTCGGGCCCGACCGTGAGCCCGTGCGGCTCGGAGCCCCGCAGCGGGTACTCGGTGATCTCGCCGCCGGTGGTGATGCGGCCCAGCTTGCCGGCGCCCCATTCGGTGAACCACAGGGCGCCGTCCCGGCCGCCGACGATGGCGTGCGGCTTGGCGGCGCGGTCGGGCAGCGGGAACTCGGTGATCTCGCCGTGGGTGTCGATGCGGCCGATCTGGCCCGCGGCGATCTCCACGAACCACAGCGCCTCGTCAGGGCCCGCGCACAGGCCGACCGGTCCTGCTGCGGGTGTGGGCAGCTCGTACGTGCTCACCCGGCCGTCGGTGGTGATGCGGCCGATCGCGTTGCCCTGGTTGAGGGTGAACCACAGCGCCCCGTCGGGCCCCGCCGCGATCATCGACGGCATCGCGCCCTCGGTGGGCAGCGGGTACAGGGTGATCTCGCCGTCCGGGCCGATCCGGCCGATCCGGTCACCCTGCAACTGGGTGAACCACATGGCGCCGTCCGGGCCGGTGGTCAGCCCGTACGGCGAGGCGACCTCGAAGGCGGTGACGGCGCCGCCGGTGGTGATGCGGCCGATCCGGCCGCCGATGAACTCGGTGAACCACAGCGCCCCGTCGCCGCCCGTGACGATCACGGTGGGCTGGCCGTCGGCGGGGTCGAGCTGGAAGGTCGTGATGTCCCCGCCTGGCACGGCCCGGACGATTTGTCCCTGGTGGACCAGCGTGCTCCACAGCGCGCCGTCGGGACCGGTGACGACGCCGTACGGCGAACCATTGATCAACATGCGTGAACCCCCGTGAGTGAGATGTGTGTGCCG
The DNA here is from genome assembly GCF_040655495.1 of Nonomuraea sp. NPDC050404. Taxonomy (NCBI): domain Bacteria; kingdom Bacillati; phylum Actinomycetota; class Actinomycetes; order Streptosporangiales; family Streptosporangiaceae; genus Nonomuraea; species Nonomuraea sp. NPDC050404. Next base: position 65,550 of record NZ_JBFAKB010000011.1, on the reverse strand, counting down.
GTGAAGCGGCGCCGCAGCGCCCGGTCGTGCGTGACGACGACGAGCGCCCCGCCGTAGCCGTCGAGGGCCTGTTCGAGCTCCTCGACCAGGGTGAGCGACAGGTGGTTGGTCGGCTCGTCGAGCAGCAGCAGGTCGTACTCCCCGGCCAGCAGCATGGCCAGCGCCAGGCGCCGCTGCTGCCCGACCGACAGGACGCCGACCTTGAGCTCCAGCGCCGACGGGCGCAGCAGGCCGGTGGCCATCAGCGCCATGGGCGGCCCGCCATACGTCTCCATGACCGTTTTGTCCGGGTCGAAGGTGACCTCCTGCGGGAGGTATCCGGCCCGGTCGCCCGCCTCGGCGGCGAGCGCGGCCAGCAGCGTCGACTTCCCGGCCCCGTTGGGGCCGTGGATCAGCAGCCGCCGGCCCGCCTCGACGCGCAGGCCGCCGGATTCCACGAGCGTGCCCGTACGCCGGCCGGCGGGCGCGAACGTGCCGCGGAAGCGCAGCGGCCTGGGCGGCTTCGGGACCGGGTCCTCCTCCAGGCGGCGCAGGCGTTCGGCGGCCTGGCGCACCCGCGAGGCGACCGAACTCTGCACCCGGCCCGCGTTGCGGTCGTAGGCCATCTTGTTGTTGTCCTTCATGTCCCGGCCCGCGGCGACCCGGTGCGCGGTGGTCGCGGCGAACTCCTTGACCTGCCGGATCTCCTCCTGCCAGTCGGCGTATGCCTGTTCCCAGCGCTGCCGGGCGGCCGCCTTGCCGGCCAGGAACCCGGTGTAGCCGCCGCCGAACCTGGTCATCGTGCCGCCCTCGACCTCCAGGATCGTGGTGGCCACCCGGTCCAGGAAGATGCGGTCGTGCGAGACGGCCACCACCGTGCCCCGGTGTTCGGCCAGGCGGCCCTCCAGCCAGGTCAGCGCCGCCTCGTCCAGGTGGTTGGTCGGCTCGTCGAGCAGCAGGATCTCCGGCGAGGCGGCCAGCACGCAGGCCAGGCCCAGGCGGGCCTGCTCGCCGCCGGACAGGGTCGAGAGCACGCGCGAGCGTTCGATCCCGGCCAGGCCCAGGCCGTGCATCGCCTTGTCCACGCGGGCGTCGGCCTCGTAACCGCCCCTGGCCTCGAACGCGGTCAGCAGGTCGCCGTAGGCGTCCATGTCCTGGGCCTCGGCGGCCTCCTGCATGCCGCGCTCCAGCGCGCGCAGCCCGGCCAGAGCGGCGTCGATGGCCTGCCGGACGGTGTGGCCGCCGGGCAGGTCGAGGGTCTGGCCCAGGTAGCCGACGCCGCCGGCGGCCGACACCGTCACCTCGCCGTCGTCCGGCCGCTCCATCCCGGCGATCAGCCGCAGCAGGGTGGACTTGCCGCTGCCGTTCTCGCCCACGATGCCCGCCCGCTCGCCGGGGCGGATGCTGAAGGTGATGTGGTCGAGGACCCGGCGCTGTCCGTAGGACTTCGACACTCCCCGGAGGGAAAGCTGTGTGGTCAGGACGCGACTCCAATCGCAACTCGTGTAGCTTTAAGCTAACACGGCCGCGGAGACTAACGCAACTGGAGTAGACTTTGGACAAGCGTCCCGGCGGTCGCAGTGCCCGCGTACGCGACGCCGTACGGCAGGCCACGCTCGCCGAACTGGCCGAACACGGCTACCACGGGCTGACGGTGGACAACGTCGCCGCCCGCTCGGGCGTGCACAAGACCACCGTGTACCGCCGCTGGAAGAACGCCGAAGGGCTGATCGCCGACGCGCTGGAGATCGCGCGGGAGGAGCCGTGGCCGATGCCCGACACCGGCTCCCTGGCCGAGGACCTGCGCGGGATCGCCCGCCTGGTGCAGAGCGGCTTCGCCGACCCCGTCGCCGGCCCCATCTCCTCCGCGTTCGTGACCGCCGCCGTACAGGGCGGCGCCGCCGCGCACTCCCTGCACGGCTTCTTCGTGGCCCGCCACGAGCAGGCGGCCCAGGCGGTACGGCGGGCGATCGAGCGGGGCGAGGTGCCGGCCGGCACGGACGTCGCCGACGTGATCAGGATGGCCGTCGCCCCCATCTACTACCGGCTGTTCATCACCCACGAGCCCGTGACCGAACGCGACGCCGAACGCGCGGCCGACGCCGCCGTCGCCGCCGCCCGCGCGGGCGCCATCAAGGCCGACGCCTCCCCTGCGGGCTAGCGGAGCGTGCCCGTCTACGCGGGTGCCGTGGCCGATCGGCCGTCGGACAGCAGGGCGGCGAGCCTGTGCAGGGAGCGGCGGGCCAGGGCCAGCGTGAGCGGACGGGCCAGCGGCCAGGCGGCCTGACCCAGGACACCGAACGGCAGCAGCAGCTCCTCGGCCCACACCACGCGGCTGCCGCCCGGCCGCGGGGTCACCCGGATCGCGCCCCGGCCGCGCACGACGCGGCCGGTGTGCTCGACCCGCATCAGCGCGGGCGGCTCCCAGTGCGTGATCGTCATCGTGTCCAGGAAACCGAACGGCCACATCCCGGTGTAGGCCTCCAGGGTGTGCTCGCCCGTCCGGCGGGCGGTGGTCATGAACATCCAGTCCTGGTGCCGGGGCCAGTCGGTGATCAGCTCGAACACCCGCTCCGGCGGTGCGGGGACGTGGACGGCGACGGCCGCGTACACGGGCATTACCAAAATTCCTCCATCGGTCGGCCGAAAGATCCGCTCACCGACATCCTCACCCGGCACCCTGCGACGATGCCAGCACGACATGGAGAGACGGCGCCGGACGGCCGGCCCGAAACGGATACCAAGAGTGTCCATTCGGCTACTGTCAGCGTCGGCCCGGCGGGCGGTACGACAGACAGATGCGGCAGGCCCGGGAACGCGCCCGCCGTCCACACCCCCGAAGGAGTCACGGAGAAGGGACCCACCATGAACAGCCTCACCCAGCCCGCGGACGTGTACGAGCCGCCCCTCGTCCAGGAGATCGGCGACTTCGCCGACCACACGCTCGGCGGCCAGCGCGTCTCCGGCGAAGGCACCTGGACCTACCGCGATTGAGTACCGGCCCCTGCACCGGACGCTGGCTGGTGGTCCTGCCCGACTGCCAGCCGGCGTCCGCCGTCGCCCGGCGGCTGCTGCCGCGCGCCTGCCACCACCTCACGCACGCCTCGGGACGCCCGTGGCTGATCGGCTGCTGGCCGGCCGGGGACGACATGCGCGTGACCACCCGCGGCAATGACCGGTTCGCCGTGTCCGGCCCTTGCGCGAGTGACCCTTACGCGGCCGACTCTTGCGCGAGTGACCCTTACACGGCCGACCTGCCGGGCCTTGATCCGCGGTGCGGGCCGGAACGGCTGCTGAGCGGGGTGGCCGGGAGCTTCCACGTGCTGGCCAGCCTGGACGGGCGGGTGTACGCGCGCGGCGACCGGGCGGGCGCCCGGCGGCTGTACCTGGCCCGCGCCGGCGGCGTGACGGTCCTGGCCGATCGCGCCCACGTCCTGGCCTGGCTGACCGGCGCGGCCGTGGAACGCGCGCACCTGGCCGCCCGCCTGCTCGGCGCCGCCCTGCCCCACCCGCTCGGCGACGCCCCGATGTGGCAGGGCATACACCTCGTGCCTCCGGGTCAGGCCGTCCTGCTGGACCGCCACGGCGGCCACCGGCTCCAGACGGCGGCCGGGCCGACAGGCGCCGGGACGCTGCCGCTGGAGGAGGGCGCCGCCGGGCTGCGGGAGGCGCTGCTGCGGGCGGTGGCGGCCCGGATCCGGCCCGGGCAGGTGTGGGGCGCCGACCTGTCCGGCGGCATGGACTCCACCTCCCTGTGCTTCCTGGCCGTACGCGCGGGAGCACGGGTGGTGGCGGCCACCCTGCACTGGAGCGGAGCCGACAATCAGGACATCCGGTACGCGGCCCTGGCGGCCGGCCACCTGCCCGGGCTGACCCATCTCACCTTCCCCGCCGGACGGCTGCCCGCCATGTGGTCGGGGCTGGCCGAGCGCCGCGACCCCGGCGACGAGCCGGGCCCGGCCCTGCGCGACCTGGCCCACCAGGACCACATCTCCGGCGAGCTGGCCCGTCACGGCGCCACCCGCCGGCTGAGCGGACACGGCGGCGACCACCTGGTCGTGGCGCCGGCCGGTTACCTGACCGCGCTGGCGCGCCGCCGCCCGCTGCTCGCGCTGAGGCACGCCGCCGCCCACCGGGCCGGGCGTCGCTGGAGCCTGCCCGGCACCGCCCGGATGTTGCTGCCCGCGCCCGGCTATCCCGCCTGGCTGCGCAGCCTGGCCGACCAGCTGCGCGCCACCCCCCACGCCGGCACCCCCCACGCCGCTGCCTCCGACGCCGGCACCTCCGACACGGCCGCCTCCCACACGGCCGTCCTCCACGCGGCCGCCCTCCAGGACGGCGCGGTGAGGCCGGTGCCCAGCCCCTGGGGGCCGTCGCCGTACCTGCCCTCCTGGTGCCATCCGGCCACCGATCTCGTCGCCGACCTGCTGCTCACCACCGCCTCCCGGGCCGAGCCGCTGGCGGACGAGCCGGGCGCCCACGCCTGGCGGCACCAGGCCCGCCAGGCGGCCCGCTCCGCCGCCTGCATCCGGCACACCTACGCCCTCGACTCGCCGTTCTGCGACGACGAAGTGCTGGACGCCTGCCTGGCCGTACGGGCCCATGAGGCGGGGGCCGCGTGGTCGTACAAGCCGCTGCTGGCGGCGGCGATGCGCGGCCTGGTGCCCGAGGAGATCCTGCGGCGCACCACCAAGGACAGCTGCGAGCTGGACTGGTACGCGGGCATGCGCGCCCAGCAGCGCGAACTGGCCGCGTGGGCCGGCGACTCGCACCTGGTCGCCGCCGGCCTGGCCGACCCCGGCGCGCTGCGCCGCACGCTGCTCAGCCCGGGACTGGCCCGCGCCGGATGCGACGTCGTGGAGGCCACCCTCGGCGCCGAGGCGTGGCTGCGCGACCTGGCCGCTCACCCCGTACCCGCCTGCCTTCACCAGCACCCCAAGGGCAAGGAGCGCCGCGATGCCCCCGACGCCGCAACCCATCCCACCGATGCCGCCGCTCCTGCACCCTGACGTCGCCGCCTGCGACACCGACGACGGCCTGGTCCTGCTGGACACCGGCACCGGCCGCTACTTCCAGCTCAACGCCACCGCCGGCGCCATCCTGCGCGCGCTGCTCGACGGCGTATCCGTGGCGCGGGTGGCGGACATGCTCGCAGCCAGCCGCCCCGTCACCGCCGAACAGGCCGCGACCGACATCACCGCCCTGCTCGACGACCTCACCCGCGCCCGCCTCATCACCGACACCCGCACGAACACTGACACCAGCACCGACCCCAGCGCTGAGACCAACCTCGACGCCCAAACCCGCGCCCACACCCACCCCCACGCCGCCACTGTCGGCGCCGACGCCGGAATGGACGCCGGAATCGATATCGGCATCCACGTCGACATCGACGATCGTGAGGTGTCGTGAGCCAGGTCCCGATCCGCTCGTCCTACCGGCCGGGCCTGCCCGAACGAGCCGCCGCCCACCTGGCCGTCACCGCCGCCCGCCTGCTGGCCCGCCAGCCCCCGCGCCGCATCGTCGCCGTCCTCACCCTGCTGCGCCGCGGCGCCCGACCGGCCGCCTACGAACAGGCGCTGCGGGCCCGCCAGACCGTGACGGCCACCAGCACCCGCTGCGCCGGCACCTACTGCCTGCCCCGATCCCTGGCCGCCGCCCTGCTCTGCCGGTTGCGCGGCACCTGGCCCACCTGGCGCACCGGAGTCCGCACCCCGCCCTTCAGTGCCCACGCCTGGATCGAGGCCGAGGGCCGCCCCGTGGGCGAGGACGCCGACATCGCCACCTACCGCCCCCTCCTGACCGTCCCGCCGGCCGACCGCCCGGACAGGACGGCGAGCACGTGAGCTACCTCGAAACCCCGCGCATCACCTTCGCGGGCCGCTTCCTCAGCGACACCCCGACCATGAACAACGACCCCGCCTCCTTCGGCACCGCCGACCCGCCGGGACCGGGCTGGAACCCGTACGGCAGCGGCGCGTTCGACCTGCTCGAATGCGTGGTCACCGGCGGCCGGCGCGAGCGGGCGGCCCCGCCGCTGCCCACCGGGTCCCTCACCGGCCTGGCCGTGCTCACCAGCCCCGACCAGGTCGCGGCCAAGCTCGTCGACCTCGACCCGGACTGGCAGGTGTCCAGCGAGATCTGGGGGCTGACCGTCCGGCTCGCCGGGCCGGACGGCCGGACGCTGCTGTCCGGCCGCTACCGGCCCGCCGCCTTCCGCGACCTGTGGCCGCGCGGCGGGGCCGGGGGCGACGCGATGCTGGGCGCGACCTTCACCTCCGTCCTGGAAGATCTCCGGTACGGCCCCGCCGCCCGCACCGTCCCCCTGCTCGCCGAGTTGCGGGAGACCTCGCCGGAGCGGCTGTCGATCGGCCTCAACCTGTACGGCTTCTCCGCCCGGAGCGGCAGCGCCGCCTTCGCGACCGGCCGGCTGAGCGGATGCATCGGTCCGTGGCGGCCGGGCGAGCCCCTGTCCTTCGTGGCCGGACGCCGTCTGGACCTGGGCAACCTGGCCCCCGACCTCTCCTTCGGCCGGGCCGTGGCCGTCGTGACGGGCAACCGCCTGGTGCTCGACCTCGGCAACGCCTTCCCGTTCGCCGCGCCCCCGGCCGTCGCCGGCACCGTGCATCCCCTGGCGGCCCGGATCGGCGTGGCCGTCCTGCCCGGCGAGCACGTCCGTACCGGAGACGTCCTGGACGATGCGAACGTCCTGCACATCGGCACGGCCGACCTGCTGCCGGCCCTCCCGCCCGCGGGCATCGTCTCCTTCCCGCTCACCCCGCAGACGGCCGCCGCGCTCGAACACCGTCCCCTGGCGCTGCTCACCCCCCTGCCGCGCGGGCGGCGACGCGTCATCTCCAGGGAGAGCAGGGACGGCCTGTACGTCAGGGCGGACGACTTCGTGCACCGCGTCGAGGCCGGCACGTCGGCCGCCGTCACCCTGCACGCCCGCCGCCGTGGCCGGCCCGCCGGCGGCCTGACCATCCACCTCGAACCCGTGCGCGGCTCACGCTCCGTCCTCACTGTGCCCGAATCGGTGCAGACCGGGCCCGACGGCACGGCCATCGTGACGCCGGCGGCCGGCGACCCGGGCAACCCGCGCCGCGGCCTCGACGGCATCGTCGAGACGATCGCCTACAGCCCCCGCCGGACCCCGGGAGGCGACCTCGACCTGTACGGCTCCGGCCTCGACCCGGACCTGGACGTCGTCATCGCCCACGTACGCGACGCCTACACCCCGCCGGCACAAGAGCATCTGGAACGCGAGGTCCAGCGGATCCTCGCCCCCTACGCCCGCCACTACCCGATCATGGGCGAACACCTGGTGGACCTCGCCGACCTCGACGCCGTACGGCGGTGGCGGGCCGCGATGCTCCTGGCCCTGTCACGCGAGATCACCGACCCGAACCACATGCCGGTCACCCGCGACCTGTCCGACCCGAAACGCGCGACGGTCCTGCGCTGGCTACGCAACCTCCCACCCCCTATGGCCGCGCCACACCCTGGGACATGAGGGTGATGGCCGATTCGGCGAAGGCGGTGGCCGTGGGGAGGGGGTCGGCGGGCAAGGCGAGCAGGATGGTCCGCTCAGCCGCCGGGTCCAGCGGGATCGCGTGCACGCCCGGAAGATGGGCGGGCAGCGACAACTCGGGGATGATGCTCACCCCGAGCCCTTCGGCGACCATGGCGAGGATGCTGTTGGTGTCACGCACCCGGTAGTGGCACTTCAGGCTCGCCCCCGCCGACCGCGCGAGTGCCGTGATCAGCGGTTCACAACCACCCGTGGACATGATGAACGGGCTCCTGGACAGTTCGGCCACCGGCACCGAGTCGCGGACGCCCAGTTCGTGACCACTGGGCAGGACGGCCAGCATGCGGTCGCTGGCGAGCGGTCGCGCAGTCAGCCCTCCGGGGAGGGCGGCCGTGCCGGCCAGTGTGCCCGCCGGGGTGCCAGCCAGTGTGCTGGCCGGTGTGCCCGCCACCCCGGCTGACACGGTCGCGATGTCCGCCGCTCCCGTTTCGAGCCACTCCAGCACCTCGTCGTCCGAGCCCTCCATCACCGTGAGCCGTACCTGCGGGCGCGCCTCCTTGAACCGCCGCAGGATCGGCGGCAGCAGCCCGGCATTGGCGCTGGGGATGGCACCGACGCGCAGGCTGCCGCGCTCATCCTCCCGGGCCGCGGCCACCTCCTGCTCCAGCGCTTCCACCTGGGTGAGGATGAGGGTGGCGCGGCGGCACACGGCACGCCCGGCCGCCGTCAGGCTCACCCCGTGGTTGCCGCGTACCAGCAGCACGACCCCGAACTCGTTCTCCAGGGCGCGCAGCGCGTGGCTGACGGCGGACTGCGTGGTGGCCAGTTCCCCGGCGGCCCGGGTCATGTTGCCGGTGCGTGCGACCGCCTGCAGGATCCTCAGCTGGGTGAAGGTCACAGCGCCGCCCGCAGCAGGCCGACGACCAGCGGGTGCGGAGCCTCGGGGCGTGAGCGGGCCTGCGGCACGAACAGGGTGGCCACGTAGTAGGGGTGGCCGGGGATCTCCAGCACCCGGGCCTCGCCGTCACCGTCAACCCCGGTGACGCGGAAGCCGCCGTCGTGCAGCGTGTGCTGCCTGCCGGGATCGAGGCCGAAGTTGCAGTAGTACTCCTCTTCGACCTCGCTCCGCCCATACAGTGCGGCGACCCGGGTGCCGGGGGCCAGGGTGACGGGCATGGTCCGGCCGGCCAGCGAGCAGGCCAGTTCCGACACGAAGAGGGTGGAGGCGTAGGGGTCGTACTCCGCGTGTTGCGCGTCGTCGTGGCCGAGCACGTGGCGGGCGTACTCGATGATCATGTGCTGGCAGCCGCCGCACGTCCCCAGGGTCGGCACGCTGTGCTCGCGGCCGTGCCGGAGCGCGGCCAGGGCGCCGCGCAGGCTGCGGTAAGGGCTGCCGGGCGCGCACCACAGGACGTCGGCGGCCTTGACCTCGGCCAGGTCGGATTCGAGCGGTTCGGTGGCCAGCCAGCGGATGTCCACTCCGATCCCGAGGTACGCGGCGGCGTGACGCAGGGCGTCGTCGGTGGCCGCGTGCGGGGGAAAAGCCGGGTCCCGGTCGCCGATGACCGCGACGCGCAAAGATCGGTCCATGCCCTCACTATGCAACGGTCCGGCCATGAGCGCCCATGCCACACCACGCGGGCATCATGAGCAACCACTCATGTCCGCACCCCTCGTCGCCGGCTGCGCACCTACGAGCAACGGCGACCTGGCTTCGGGTGGGTGATCTTCGCCTCGCGCCGGCGAAAAATGCGGAGGACCCGGGCGGCTCGGGCCGATACCCTCCGACGATGGAGCTCATCTTCCCGCCGAAGCTGAAGCGCGGCGACGTCGTACGCGTGGTGGCGCCCGCCATGTCCCGCGCGATGGTGACCGAGCACGACCACACCGCCGTCATCGACGCCCGCTTCGCCGAGCTGGGCCTGACCCTGTCCTACGGCCGTCACGTCGACGAACGCGACGCCTTCGACTCCTCCGCCATCGCCTCCCGGGTCGCGGACCTGCACGAGGCGTTCGCGGACCCGTCGGTGGCGGCGATCCTGACGGTCATCGGCGGCTTCAACGGCAACGAGCTGCTGCCGTACCTGGACTGGGAGCTGATCCGGGCCAACCCGAAGATCTTCTGCGGGTACTCCGACATCACCGCCCTGCAGAACGCCATCCTGGCCAGGAGCGGGCTGGTGACGTACTCGGGGCCGCACTGGTCCTCGTTCGGGATGCGCGACCACTTCGAGCGGACGCTGCGCTGGTTCACCGACGTCACCTTCGGCGCCGAGCCGGTCGAACTGGCCGCGGCGGAGGTGTGGACCGACGACCTGTGGTTCCTCGACCAGGACAAACGCGAGCCGAACGACAACGACGGATGGTGGCCGCTGCGGCCGGGCAGCGCGCGGGGCAGGATCGTCGGCGGCAACCTCGCCACGCTCGGCCTGCTGCGGGGCACGGCCTTCATGCCGTCCCTGGACGGCGCGATCCTCCTGCTGGAGGACGACTACGAATCGCATCCGGCGACCTTCTCCAGGAACCTGACCTCGCTGCTGCAACTGCCCGACGCCGCGGGCGTGCGGGGGCTGGCGATCGGGCGTTTCCAGAAGGCCACGGGGATGACCCGCGACCTCCTGGACCACATCGTGGGCGTCCAGCCGTCCCTGGCCGGGGTTCCGGTGCTGGGCAACATCGACATCGGCCACACCAACCCCTTCGCCACCATCCCGATCGGCGGCCAGGCCGAGCTGACGGTCGCCGGGGACGGCCGGGCCCGCCTGACGCTGCATCGTCATTGACCGGTGCAGACCGGCCGGCCGATGGTGGCGGCCATCAGGTGCACGTTCAAACGCGGGTCGCCCTCGTCCACGCCGCGTTCACGGTCGCACCGACGCCCGTCGCCCGACGTCGTCGACAAACGGTGACATGTGGCGGACAACGCGCGCACATCCGGCGCCAATCGTTGTCGTCATGGACCAACCACGCATCATTTCTCCCACCACGAGGGTGCTCGGCATCGCCGTACTCGCCGCCGCCGGAGGCTGGATGACCGGCGCAGGCGAGCAGGCCCAGCCACCGTTGCCGCCGGACTCCGGGCCGGCGCCGGCCGCCGTGGCCCGGCCGCCGGAACCGTCCCGGCCGGCGGATCTGCCCTGGCCGGCGAAGGGGCAGGCGGCGGTCGAGTTCACCGGGCGGGCGGACGGCCTCAGCGTGCACGGCGAGCAGCGGCCCGTGCCGATCGCGAGCCTCACCAAGGTGATGACCGCCCTGGTGATCCTCGGCGACCACCCGCTCGGCGGGAACGCCGCGGGACCGTCCATCCGGGTCGACCGGCAGGCGGCGCTCGAGTCGGGCAACCGGGACGAGTCCACGGTGCCGATCACCGCGGGCCAGAGCTTCACCGAACGGCAGCTTCTCGAACTGATGCTCATCCCCTCGGGCAACAACGCCGCACGGCTGCTGGCCCGCTGGGACGCCGGCTCGGAGCGGGACTTCGTCCGCAAGATGAACGCCACCGCCGCCAAACTGGGCATGCGCCACACCACCTACACCGGGGCGAGCGGGTACGAACCCACCACGGTCAGCACGGCGGCGGATCAGCTCAAACTGGCCGCGCAGGCCATGAAGAACCCGGTGCTGCGTGACATCGTCGCCACCCGCAAGACCACCGTCCCCGGCGTCCCGGGCACGATCGTCAACGGCAACAAGCTGCTCGGGCTGCGCGGCGTGGTCGGCCTCAAGACCGGCACCAGCACGCCGGCGGGCGGAGCGCTGCTGTGGGCCGCCCGCCCCGCCGCCGGGGACCGCGACCGGCTGATCCTCGGCGTGGTCCTGCGCCAGGGCGGCCCCGGCGACACGCTCGAGGAGAAGAGGCAGGCCGCGTTCGCCGCGAGCAGGAGGCTGATCATGGCGGCCCAGGGACTGCCCGCGCATCGTTGCCGGAGCGGATCCGGGGCGAGGCCGCAGTGCCCGCCGGGCGCCTAGCTGCCGATCTTGTCCAGTTCCGCGAGGTCCTCATCGGAGAGGGAGAGTCCCGCGCCGGCCACGTTCTCGCGCAGGTGCGCCACCGAGGAGGTGCCGGGGATGAGCAGGATGTTCGGCGAGCGGCGCAGCAACCAGGCCAGGGCGACGGACATCGGCGTCGCCTCCAGCCGGGCGGCCACCGCCGAGAGCGCCGAGGACTGCAGCGGGCTGAAGCCGCCGAGCGGGAAGAACGGCACGTAGGCGATGCCCTTCCCGGCGAGTTCGTCGATCAGCCCGTCGTCGTGGCGGTGGGCGAGGTTGTAGAGGTTCTGCACGCACACGATCGGCGCGATCGCCTGCGCCTCGGCGACCTGTTCCGGCGTCGCGTTGCTCACTCCGAGGTGCCGGATCAGCCCCTGCCGCCGGAGTTCGGCGAGCGTCTCGAACGGCTCGGCGAGCGAGCCGGCCCGGGGCCCCCGGGCGTCGCCGAGCCGGAGATTGACCAGGTCGAGCACGTCGAGGCCGAGGGCCCGGAGGTTCTCGCGCACGGCGTCGCGCACGTCCTGCGGCCGCCGGGCCGGGGGCCAGCCGCCGTCCCGGTCGCGGATCGCGCCGACCTTGGTCACGATGTGCAGCGAGCCGGGGTACGGGTGCAGCGCCTCGCGGATCAGCTGGTTGGTGACGCGCGGCCCGTAGGCGTCGCTGGTGTCGATATGGGTGATGCCGAGCTCGACGGCCTCGCGCAGGACGGCGAGCGCGCCGTCGCGGTCGGCCGGCGGGCCCATCACTCCGGGACCGGCGAGCTGCATGGCACCGTAGCCGAACCGGGTGACGGTCAGGTCGCCCAGGGTCCAGGTGCCGCCGGGAAGCGAAGTGGGGAACGTGCTCATGCCTCTGCCTTTGCGTGTCGGGACAGGTGGTGCCTGATGGCTCCTTACTTCAGTATGGGTGGGTAACTTCCCGGCGGGAAGCAGGCACTTCGAGGTGCGTAAGACACCCGCGGGTCAGTCCGTGCGGGGCACCGGCCTGCGGCTGCACGAGCCCGTGGCCGACGCGGTAAGACACCCGCGGGTCAGTCCGTGCGGGCCCAGAAGTCGTACGGATCGCTCCCCGGCCGGAATCCGCAGGCCCCGGCCATGGCCGCCGCCTCCCGGAATCCGTGGGCGACCAGGTCGGGCGCGTGGGCGTCGCTGCCGAACGCGACCGCCTCCCCGCCCTCCTCGTGCCACCACCGCAGGATGGCCGGATCCAGCGGCAGCCTCGTGTTGATCTCCAGGACCCGGCCGGAGCGGGCGGTCGCCCGCAGCGCGGCCCGGAACTCCTCCTCAAAAGCCCGCGGCTCGAACGGCCCGGCCGTCCGCTCCGGCCAGGACCGCACCGGGTAGTCGATGTGGGCCAGCACGGCGAACACCTCGCTCTGCGCGACGAGCGTGACGATCTCGGCCAGATACTCCCGCACGACCTCGGCCGCGGCCCGCCGCCCGTACTGGCCGGGTGGTTCGGCGAAGCCATCACCTGAGGGGAACGGCAGGCAGTGCAGGGAGCCGAGCACCCGATCGAAACGTCCCGCGCCGAGCAGTTTGGCCACGGCCTCGGCGTGCCAGTGCGGCTCGCCCACCTCCATCCCGCTCAAGATGCGCAGGTCGGGGAAACGTTCGCGGCACCTCTCGATCGCCTCCAGATAGCCGCTCGCGTCGAACGCCGGAGGGGTCAGCAGCCCTCCGGAGGTGAAGGACGCCAGGTGCGCGTCGCCGAGGACGTCGGGGGTGACGGACCAGACCGTGTGATCCACGTGCTCGGTGAAGGCGATCGACGGCAGCCCGAGCTCCCGCGCCCGCGCGCAGGAACGCTCCATCGCGCCCACCGGAGTGTCCCAGGACCACTCGCTGTGCACGTGGCCGTCCGAAGGTAACGTCACCGATCCTCCATCGTCTCCGGTACGCGTTGATCATCCCGTCCCTGGTCATGCCCGCCTCGGGCCCCGCCCATTCCGGGCCTTCCTCTCGGGTGGCGCGTTCGCCTGACATGTGGCGCGAAGATGATGACGCGAAGATGATGACACTGGCCAAAGGAGGTGCGATGGCGCTGGAGAACGAGAACCGGACGTCGGACTCGCCGTACATCGAGCGGGTCTACCGCAGTGAGGGCGCCATCACGGCCGCGCGGATGCGTTCGGTCGCGAACCCGAACTGGGAGCTGGTGATCTGGGAGGATCGCGGGCGCGTGCACGCCGCGATCCGGGGGCCGGAGACCAGGCCGACCACGGTGGGGTACATCCCCGAGGGGCGCACGTTCGGCATCGTCTTCGCCCATGGCACGTCCATGCCCCACCTGCCGGTCCCGCGCCTGGTCGACTCGGCCGTACTGGCCCGGCACGCCACCTCGGACCTGCTGGTGCTGCGCGGCCAGGAGTGGGAGCTGCCGGACTACGGCAACGCCGAGGACTTCGTGGAACATATCGTGCGCGCCGGGATCCTGGTGCGCGACCCGCTGGTGAGCGACGTGGTCGCGGGCGATGACGTGCCCAAACCGAGCGCCCGCTCGGTGCAGCGCCGCGTGGTCGCCGCGACCGGGCTGACGCAGGGGGCGATCCGGCAGATCGAGCGCGCCCGGCAGGCGGCCGTGCTGCTCGCGGAGGGCGTGCCGGCGCTGGAGGTGGTGCACCGGCTCGGATACTACGACCAGCCGCACCTGGCCCGCTCACTCACCCGCTTCCTCGGCCGCACCGCCACCGAACTGCAGCGCCCGGATCCTGACGAGCCGCTGTCGCTGCTGTACGAGAACCTCCCGTAGAGGGGTTCAATGCCCGGCCGTGGCCGGTAATCAACGGGGGTCATCGCGCCACGCCTGGTGGGTCATCGTGGGCCGGTCTATCCAGGTCGCAGAGTCACGCGACCGATGAGGAGCCGACCATGAACCCCATCTCCCGCCTCGCCCGGCGCAGGCGCCCGCTGGCGATCGCCGCCGCCGTCACCGTCATCGGCGGCGGCTTCCTGGCCGTCCACCCCGCCCTGGCCGATCGGTGCGAACCGGAACAGGAGATCGTCTGCCCCGACGAGGGATCCGAACCCGTCTGGGAGGAGACCGGCGGCACAGAGCCGGAGGAGGAGCCCACCGTCGAAGAGCCCACTGCCGAAGATTCTCCCGGGGACTACGATTCCGTCCTGGACGCCGCCCCCGCCGTCCAGGACGAGCCGGGCCCGTGGGGGCCGAAGATCCGCGCCGCGATCAACCTCACCGGCTGGGCGCTGGAGAACAGGCGCGAATGCGACGACGCCGTGAGCGGCCGCGCGGGCCGCGCATCCACCGTCTTCGCCGCCCTGGTCGAAGACCGGCGCATCCTCAACTACACCGATCGCACCAACAGCGAACGCCCGGGAAGCCCGGCGAGCGCGGCCGGAAGGGGCACCGGCGGCACCATCTACCTCTTCCGCCCGTGGCTGTCGGCGCAGGCGGCCACGGACTTCCACCGCGGCTCGGGCGTCAGGCTGAACGACGACGGCTGGCGCGCGGTGATCCTGCTGCACGAACTGGGCCACCTGACCCGCGGGCTCGCCTCCGACCACTCCAACATGCGCACGTGGGAGCCCCGGGCCCTGGCCAGGTGCCTGCTGTAAAACCTGCGGGTCTCAGGACTCCAGGAAGTGCAGGACGGCCAGCACCCGGCGGCTGTAGCCGGACGCGTGCGACAGGTTCAGCTTGTCGAACAGGGAGTTGACGTGCTTCTCCACCGCGCTCTGCGACACGTGCAGCGCCTGCGCGATCGAGGCGTTGGTCAGCCCCTGGGCCATGCGTTCCAGCACCTCACGCTCGCGCGCCGTCAACCGGGCCAGCGGGTCCACCTGCGTCGTACGCGCCAGCAACTGCCGCACCACCTCCGGGTCGAACGCCGCCCCGCCCGCGCCCACCCGCTCCAGCGCGTCCAGGAAGTCGCCGACCTGCCCGACCCGGTCCTTCAGCAGGTAGCCCACGCCTTCGACGTCGGAGCTGATCAGCTCGGTGGCGTAGCGTTTCTCGACGTACTGCGACAGGACCAGCACCTTGACCGCCGGCCAGCGGCGCCGGATCTCCAGCGCCGCCCGCAGCCCTTCGTCGGTGTGGGTCGGCGGCATGCGCACGTCCACCACCACGATGTCCGGCTCGTGCTCGGCCACCGCCGCGACCAGTGCCTGCCCGTCGCTGACGGCGGCGGGCACCTGGTGGCCCTCCTCCAGCAGCAGCCGTACCAGGCCCTCGCGCAGCAGCGTGGAGTCCTCGGCGAGGATCACCCGCACGGCAGCACCGCCGTGATCGTCGTGGGCCCGCCGGCCGGGCTGTCCACCGCGAAGCTGCCGTCCAAGGCCGCAGCCCGCCCGGCCAGCCCCGACAGGCCGCTCCCGCTCGCGCGGGCGCCGCCCACGCCGTCGTCGCGCACCCGTACGAGCACCGCCGCGTCCTCCTCGTGCACCTCGACCGTGATGAGCGTGGCGCCGGAGTGTTTGGCCGCGTTCGTCACCGCCTCGCACACCACGAAGTAGGCCGCCGTCTCCACCGCCATCGGCGGCCGCCCCTGGAGCCGGCAATCCACCCTGACCGGCACGCCGGAGCGTTCCGCCACCCCGGCCAGCGCCTCGGCCAGGCCGAGCGAGTCCAGCCCGCTCGGGTAGGCGCGCCAGGCCACCTCGCGCAGCTCGGCCAGCGCCCGCTGGGCCTCCTCGTGGGCCTGTTCCAGCAGTTCCGGCCGGCCGCGCCGGGAGCGGCCGATCAGCATCGACAGCGCCACCAGCCGCTGCTGCAGCCCGTCGTGCAGGTCACGCTCGATCCTGCGCCGCTCGGAGTCCACGGCGGCGACGATCCCGGCCCGGCTCTCCGCCAGTTCGGTGATGCGGCGCTGCAGCGCCTCGGTGGGGTCGGGGCCGAGCATGCGCAGCGCCAGCAGGCGTTCCAGCGCGTGCACCCCGACCAGGCCGGACAGGACCAGGAACAGCGCCACGACGCCGGTGATGCCCAGGTAGGCGGCCAGCGGCGCCGAGGGCGCCATCCCGTCGTACGGCAGGCCCTGCCCCCAGGCGAGCGTGAAGCGCACCCCGGTCCAGATCCCGAACCCCAGCACCGTGAGCACCAGGCCGCCCAGCACCCCGACGGGCGCCCGCGCGGCCAGGTACCCGGTCGCCCGGTGGCCGCGCCCCTCCGCCAGCGCGTCCAGCGCCGTCAGGTCCAGGCGCAGGCGGCGGGCCTCCAGGCGGGCCAGCCGCCGGGCGGAGGCCCGCACGTTCGGGTTGCCCAGGAAGGGCAGGGTGAGCAGCAGGTACACCAGGTCGACCAGTGCGGTGAGTGCGCCCAGCGCCACCGCGCCGGCCAGGCGCAGCCCCTCAGCGGCGGTGCGCATGCCTCCCCTTGCGCCGCTCGGCCAGACGAACCACGACGAAGATCACGACCGCGAGCACCACCAGGCCGAGCACCACCTTGCTGCCGACGCCGACGTAGGTCTCCACCAGGTGCCACTGCTCGCCGAGCAGGTAGCCGGCCATCACGAAGATGGTGTTCCAGATGAGGCTTCCGGCGGTCGTGAGCAGCGTGAACATGGGCAGCGGCATCCGTTCCACCCCCGCGGGGATGGAGATGAGGCTGCGGAAGATGGGGATCATCCGGCCGAAGAAGACGGTCTTACCGCCGTGACGGTGGAAGAACGCCTCCGTCTTCTCGATGTCGGAGAGCTTGATGAGGGGGAGCTTACCGGCGATGGCCAGCGTGCGTTCGCGCCCGAGCAGGGCGCCGACCCAGTACAACGCCAGCGCTCCGATCACGGAGCCCAGCGTGGTGAAGATGAGCACCTCGACCAGGTCCATCTCGCCCTGGCTCGCGGTGAAGCCGGCGAGCGGCAGGATCACCTCGCTGGGCAGGGGCGGGAACAGGTTCTCCAGCGCGATCGCGAGACCCGCCCCGGGTGCCCCGAGGCTCTCCATTAGTCCAACCAGCCAATCAGTCATGAGATCAAGGCTATGGAAGATCCTGGAAAATGCGGAATGAAGCTACTGCCCGATATAGCACTGTGGTAAACCACACCCCCCATGTACCGTACACTGTACGGCCGTGAGCTCTTCAACGGATCTGGTACGGCATGCGGCAGTGTTCCAACCCGGCGACCCACCCAGGTCAGGGCACATCGCCTTCCTCAACACCGACAGAGGTCCCGGCGGAGGTCCCGGCGGCGACGGGCGGGTCACGATAGCCGAAGAACACGACGGCCGGATCATCGTCCGGCCCGCGGCAGCCACCCTCGTCCCGATCGCCGACGCGGTCGCCGCGCTGGCCAGAGCCCGGATGGATCCGGCGGCCCACCCAGCCGCCCGTTTCTGGGGCGCGGCGGCGCTCATCGCGCTGCAACTCGTGACCCGGGGCCGCATCCTGCCGGGGGTGACGCCGGGCGGGCACGACTCGTGGCGCGCGGGGCCGCTGGACGCCGCCGACGCCCAGCGCGTACGCGAACTGGCCGCCGCCATGCCCGCCACCGCCCGCGCCATCCCCCTCGACCCCGCACCGGCCCCCGACGACCTGCTGCTGCCGGACGCCGAGACCCTGCTGCGCGCCTTCCTGGACGCCGTGGCCGACGCCATGCCGCGCTCCCCCGGCGCCGTGCGCGCCACCGGCACCACCGCCTTCGCCGCCGTCAAACCCGTCAAGGTCCCCCACCTACGCCGCTGGGCCGAGGAGGTCTCGGCCGGGCTCGACGCCGGCGTGCGGCTGTCGCTGCGCCTGGAGGCGGAGTTCGGGGAGGGCGGCCCCGACACCGAGTTCCGTGCCGTCGCCCAGTTCCACAGCCTGGCCGACCCCTCCCTCGTCGTGGACGCGGCCGACCTGTGGCAGGGCCGCGACCCCGGCCTCGGTGCCCGCGCCAGGATCGAGGCCACCCTCGCCGTACGCCGCGCCGCCCGCGCCTGGCCCCGCCTGGAACGGCTGCTCGACAGCGCCGTGCCCGACGAGCTCACCCTCACCGACGCCGACGTCGAAGACCTCCTGGCCGGCGCCGCCGACCGGCTGGCCGCCGCCGGCGTGGACGTGCACTGGCCCAAGTCCCTCGTACGCGGCCTCAGCGCCCGCGCCGTCGTCGGCGAGCGCGACGCCGCACCCTCCGACCTGCCCTCCTTCCTCGGCGGCCAGCACCTGACCAGCTTCGACTGGCAGCTCGCCCTCGGCGGCGAACGCCTGACCGCCGAGGAGATGGACCGCCTCGCCGAGGCCCACCGCCCCGTCGTACGGCTGCGCGACCAGTGGCTGCTCATCGACCCCGACCTGGCCCGCAAGGCCCGCCGGCGCGACCTCAAGCCGCTGACCGGCATCGAGGCCCTCGGCGCCGCGCTGACCGGCACGGTCGAGGTCGAGGGCGAGCAGGTGCCCGTCGAGCCCACCGCCTGGCTGCGGGACCTGCGCGAACGCCTGGCCGAGCCCGCCGACGTCGGCCCGCCGCCGGGCCTGGCCGCCACCCTGCGCGACTACCAGCTCGCCGGGCTGCGCTGGCTGGCCAGGATGACCTCGCTCGGTTTGGGCGCCTGCCTGGCCGACGACATGGGCCTGGGCAAGACGATCACGCTGATCGCGCTGCAGCTGCACCGCGCCGCCGAGGGGGCCGGGCCCGCGCTCGTGGTCTGTCCCGCCTCGCTGCTGGGCAACTGGGAGCGCGAGATCACCAGGTTCGCGCCGGGGGTGCCGGTACGCCGCTACCACGGCAGCAGCCGCGAACCGGCCGCCGAGGGCTTCGTGCTCACCACGTACGCCACCATGCGCCTGGACGCGGCCCGCCTGGCCGCCCACCCGTGGGGGCTGCTGGTCGCCGACGAGGCGCAGCACGTCAAGAACCCCGCCTCCGGCACCGCCAAGGCGCTGCGCGAGATCCCCGCCGCCGCCCGCGTCGCCCTGACCGGCACCCCCGTGGAGAACAACCTGTCGGAGCTGTGGGCCATCCTCGACTGGACCACGCCGGGCCTGCTCGGCCCGCTGGCCAGGTTCAGGTCGCGGTGGGCCAAACCCGTCGAGTCCGGCGACGGCGAGACGGCCGGGCGGCTGTCGCGGCTGGTCGGGCCGTTCCTGCTGCGCCGCCGCAAGAGCGACCCCGGCATCGCCCCCGAACTGCCGCCCAAGACCGAGACCGACCGGCCCGTCGCGCTCACCACCGAGCAGGCCGGCCTGTACGAGGCCGTCGTACGCGAGATCATGACCCAGATCGCCTCCGCGAGCGGCATGGCCAGGCGCGGCCTGATCGTCAAGCTGCTGACCGGCCTCAAACAGATCTGCAACCACCCCGCCCAGTATCTGCACGAGAGCGGCCCGCGCCTGCCCGGCCGCTCGGGCAAGCTCGAACTGCTCGACGAGCTGATCGACACCATCGTGGCCGAGGACGGCGCCGTGCTGGTCTTCACCCAGTACGTCGCCATGGCCCGCCTGCTGGAACGCCACCTGGCCGAGCGCGGCGTGACCACCCAGCTCCTGCACGGCGGCACCCCCGTGCCCCGCCGCGAGGAGATGGTCCAGCGCTTCCAGGACGGCCGCGTCCCGGTGTTCCTGCTGTCGCTCAAGGCCGCCGGCACCGGGCTGAACCTCACCCGCGCCGACCACGTCATCCACTACGACCGCTGGTGGAACCCGGCCGTGGAGGACCAGGCCACCGACCGCGCCTACCGCATCGGCCAGACCAGGCCCGTGCAGGTGCACCGCCTCATCGCCGAGGGCACGATCGAGGACCGCATCGCCGAGATGCTGGTCGCCAAGCGTTCGCTCGCCGACGCCGTGCTGGCCTCGGGCGAGGCGGCGCTCACCGAGCTGACCGACGCCGAACTCGCCGCCCTGGTGGAGCTGCGATGACCCCCCTGGAGCCCCGATGACCGACGCCCGCGGATTCGCCGCCTTCCCCCGCCAGCGCGCCGGCGCCCGTTTCGCCACCTCCTGGTGGGGACGCGCCTGGGTGCAGGCCATGGAGGACACCTCCCTGGACCACAACCTGCTGCGCAAGGGCCGCGCGTACGCCAAGACCGGCCGGCTCGGCCCCATCACCGTCAGCCCCGGCCGCATCGCCGCCGTCGCCGAGACCGAGTACGACGTCGTGGTCCGCGTCGAGCAGCTCACCGAAGCCGCCTGGGAACGCTTCCTGGATCAGGTGGCCGCCAAGGCCGGGCACATCGCCGCGCTGCTCGACCGGGACATGCCGCACGAACTGGTCGAGGCCGCCGAGGACGCCGCCGTGCCGCTGTTGCCCGCCGTCGGCGACCTGGAGCCCGAATGTCCCTGCCCCGACTGGGGGCACCCGTGCGAGCACGCCGCCGCCCTGTGCTATCAGGCGTCGTGGCTGCTGGACGCCGACCCGTTCGTGCTGCTGCTGATGCGCGGACGCGGCGAGCGCGACCTCATCGACGCCCTCCAGCTACGCCAGGCCCCCGCCGCCGAACCGGCCGGGGTGCCGGTCGTGCCGGCGTATGCGGTGGGGGTGCCGCCGCTGCCCGGGCCGCCCCCGTACGACGTCGCCTACACCCCACCCGCCCTGGAACCGTCCCTTTCCACGAACGCCGCTGTGGACGTCGCGGCCCTGGCCGTGCTGGCCGCCTCGGCCGCCGCCCGGGCCCGCGACCTGCTGCTGCGCGGCGAACTGCCGGACCTGACCGAACACCAGGACCACATCAGGCTGGCCGCCGACCACGACCTCGCCACCGGCCCCGAGCAGGCCGTCCAGGCGTGGCGGTACGGCGGCGCCGACGGCCTGGACGCCCTCGAACGCGCCTGGACCCCGCCCCGCCGCGACCTGGCCAGGGCGCAGGCGCTGCTGGAGTCCGGCTGGGAGGGCGAGAGCCCGCCACGGGTGGAGGCGTGGCGCAACCGCTGGACCCTCGGCCCCCTGCAACTGCGCTACGGCCGCGACGGCCGCTGGTACCCCTTCACGCTGCGCGAGGGCGAGTGGTGCCCGTCGGGCCCGCCGGAACGCGACCCCTCGGCCCTGCTCACCTGACCGGAACCGCCCCGGGAGCGGCCAGGACGCGCCGCTCACCCGGGGCGGGGACCCTGGTCAGGGCGATGGCCGCCTCATACGCTCAGGGTCCGGCGGAAGGGGCGGAGGTGACCGGCAGCGGCCTGCAAGGTGATCCCGCCCATCTGGCCACCCGATTAGGAGCAGCCATGAAACCCGACACGATCGTCCTGATCCACGGCTTCTGGGTCACCCCACGGAGCTGGGAGCACTGGATCACCCGCTACGAGGCCAGGGGCTTCCGTGTCCTGGCCCCCGCCTACCCCGGCTTCGAGGTCGAGGTGGAAGCGCTCAACGCCGACCCCTCGCCGATCGAGCGGGTCACCGTGCCGCAGATCATCGAGTCCCTGGAGACGTTGATTCGCGGTCTGGAGAACCCGCCGATCATCATGGGCCACTCCGCCGGGGGCGTGTTCACCCAGATCCTGCTCGACCACGGCTTCGGGGCCGCCGGGGTGGCCATCAACTCCGCACCGACCGAAGGCGTGCAGGTGATCCCGCTGTCGCAGATCAAGGCCACCTTCCCGGTGCTGAAGAACCCGGCCAACCGGCACAAGGCGGTCGGCTTCACCTACGACCAGTGGCGTTACGCCTTCACCAACACCTTCCCCGAGGAGGAGGCTCGCGCCACCTACGAGCGCTACCACATCCCGGCCTCCGGGCACATCTTCTGGGGCAGCGCTCTGGCCAACATCCACCCGGGCAAGGACGACAACTGGGTCAACTACCACAACGACCAGCGCAAGCCGCTGCTGTTCATCGCCGGCGAGCACGACAACCTCATGCCGCCCAAGATCCAGCGGTCCAACGCCAAGCACTACAAGGCGGCCGGCACGCTCACCGAGGTGGTCGAGTATCCGGGCCGGGCGCACCTCATGCCCGCCGAGAAGGGCTGGGAGGAGATCGCCGACCACGCCCTGGACTGGGCGCTCAAACACGCCGGCTGAGTGAGCGGGAGGTCCGGCGCGGCCCTGCCGCCCCGCCGGACCTCCGCCCATGCCCGGGACCCGGGGGCGCTGCGCGACAGCCTGCGCCGGCTCCCCGCAGGCGTCCCCGCAGGCGTCGCCGTGTGGCCACCGTCCGCCGAGTTCCGGGCACAGTCGGCGTGTGACCGTCGGCCGCCGAATCCCGGTCACATCTGCCCCCGCCCGCGTGTCTCCCTGTCGGACCCCCCATGTTGACCGGGGGCGAGACTGAGAGGGCAGGACATGGCACACGTTGTGATCATCGGAGGCGGTTTCGCGGGCGTGTGGAGCGCGGCGGGGGCGGCCCTGGCCCGCGCGAAAGCGGAAACCGAAGCGGAAGCGGCGCGGCGCCACGGAGACGCCGCAGCCGCCCGGGCCGCGTCGGCTCGCGCAGGCGCTGACCTGCGCATCACGCTCATCGCGCCGAACGAGCACCTGGTGCTCCGGCCCCGCCTGTACGAGCCGGAACCCGACCAGGCCAAGGTGGACCTCCGCAGAATCCTCGGACCGATCGGCGTCGAGCACCTGCGGGCCTCGGTGAGCACGATCGACACCGGCCGCCGGGTGGTGGTGGCCGGTGGCGAGGAGATCGCCTACGACCGCCTGGTGCTGGCGGCGGGCAGCAAGCTGGCGCGCCCCCGCGCCCTGCCCGGCGCCGAACGGCTCTTCGACATCGACACCCTGGACGGAGCCCGGCGGCTCACCGACCACCTGCGCGACCGGGAGGGCTACTCCGCCGTGGTCGTCGGCGCCGGATTCACCGGCCTGGAGGCGGCGACCGCGCTGGCCGCACGCGGCCGGGTGCTGCTGGTGGACCGCTCGCGGGTGGTCGGCGCGCAACTCGGTCCCGGCCCGCGCGAGGAGATCGAGGCGGCGCTGGACGAGCTGGGCATCGAACGCCGCCTCGGGACGACGGTGACGGAGGTGGGCGACGGGTACGCCCTGCTCTCCGACGGAACCCGGGCCGAGGCGGACGTGGTGGTCTGGTCGGCGGGCATGCGGGCCAGCGAGCTCACCCGGCAGATCTCCGCCGAAGCCGGACTCGACCACCTCGGCCGGGTGCCGGTGGACCGCCACCTGCGCGCCCTCCCCGGCGTGTTCGCCGCCGGGGACACCGCCGCGGCGGCGTTCGACGCCGAGCACACGGTCATGCAGGCGTGCCAGCACGCCACCCCGCTCGGCAAGGTCGCCGGGTACAACGCGGCGGCCGACCTGCTCGGCGTGCCGCCGCGCGACTTCACCCCCGGCCCGTACGTCACCTGCCTGGACCTGGGCGGCGCCGGCGCGGTCTTCACCCGGGGCTGGGACCGCAGGGTGATGGCCTCGGGGGCGGCGGGCGCGGACATCAAGAAGCTGGTCAACCAGTACATCCATCCGCCGGTGGACGACGCCTCGCAGATCCTCGCCGCCGCCGATCGGGTCAGCATCGAGCTGCCGTTCTTCCCCCGTTCCGAAGCCGCTTGAAGAACGGGGAACAGGCTAGTTCGGTGCCCGGAAGCCGCCGATCCGCTGCTCGAGCAGTTCGGCCAGCCGCAGCGGGGTGCGGTCCTCGAACATCGGGCCGATGAGCTGCACGCCGACCGGCAGGCCCTCGGGGGACCGATCCGCGGGTATGGCGGTGGCGGGCAGGCCGGGCATGGTGGCCAGGCCGGCCCAGGCGAGCTGGTCGAAGTACGGGTACCCGGCGCCGTCGATGTCGAGCCGCCGCTCCATGGGATTGGGGCTGTGGTCGTGCGGGAACGCGGGTGTCGGCGTGATCGGGCACACCACGGCGTCGAACTCGGCGAACAACTGCCGCCAGCCGTGGCGGTGGGCCTCACGGCGGTTGTCCGCCTCCATCCAGTCGCGGTGGCTGAAGACCAGGGCGCGCTGCCGTACGGCGTCAAGGCTCTGGTCGTCCGCGCTCAGTGCGGCGGCGCGGGTCCGTAGCCGCTCGTACGAATCGATGGGAAAACGCGCGACGGAGCCGGAGATCAGCAACCGCATGTAGAGCGTCGCGGCTTCGGCCAGATCGGGCAGCAGCGGACTGTGCCGTTCGACGCGGGCGCCGCCATCGGCGAGCGCGGCGGCCACCCGGTTCACGCCCGCCCGCACGGCGGAGCCGGTCGGCAGGAGCGGATGCTCGTCGAGGATCAGGACCCGGAAGTCGCGCAGCCGTTCGTGACGGGCGGGCGGCAGCGCCAGACGGTGCGCCATGCCGTGCGTCAGCGGGTCCGGTCCGGCCATGACGTCGAGCAGGAGCGTGAGGTCGCGGGCGGTGCGCGCCATCGGGCCGACGACGGCGAGGTCGAGGTCGACCGGCCATGCCGGTTCCGACGGCGCGACCATACCGCGGGTGGCCGCCAGTCCGAGCGTCGGCTTGTGGGCGTACACGCCGCAGAAATGCGCGGGGGTGCGCAGCGAGCCGGCGAGGTCGGAGCCGATGGACAGCGCGCCGAACCCGGACGCCAGGGCCGCCGCCGACCCGCCGGAGGATCCGCCCGCCGTGCGCCCGTGGTCCCACGGGTTGGCGGTGGTGCCGTAGATCTCGTTGAAGCTCTGGATGTCCTGCAGCCCCAGCGGCACATTGGTCTTGCCGAGCACCACCGCGCCCGCGGCCTTGAGCCGCGACACCTGTACGGCGTCCTCGGCCGGCATGTAGTCCCGGTGCGCCGGCATGCCCCAGGTCGTGGGCAGGCCTGCGATGTTGTACGACTCCTTGACCGTCACCGGGATGCCGAGCAGCGGCCGGTCCTCACCACGCGCGCGGGCCCGGTCGGCCTGGTGTGCGGCGGCCCGCGCACGGTCGAAGTCCGGCACGCAGATCGCGTTGATCGCCTCGTCGTCCCGCTCGATACGGGCGATCGCCCCCTCGGTCAGTTCGACCGAGCTCACTTCACCGGTACGCAATGCGGCCGCGAGATCTTCGGCCGCCTTGAAATCCCATTCCATGAAGTGGACTCTAACGGCCTGCCTTAAGTCGCCCGAATCCCCCGGAAAGTCGAAACGGCTGCCTTCACCGGCCGAGACCACCCACCAATTTTGCATAACCCCAGCTCAGCGAGTCAAACGCATGGGCAAGGGCATGAAACCCCGCTTCGCGCAACGAGATGAACGTCTCTTTCTCTCCGGCCATCGACTATTCGCTTGGCCATAGCGCGCGAGGATTGTCCAGTAAGCGGGGTGAAGAGTTTTGAATTTCTTCTGCCTTTCGGGGCGTCAGGAGGCGACGGAGATGACGTGCCGGATGGAGGCGCGGTCGCCCATCAACGCCAGCATGCAGTCGGCCAGGTCGGCGCGGGTCGTGCTCAGCCCGCCCCGCACGGCGAGGTCCCTGGCCGTGCGGTAGCGGTTCGTCCGGCCCGCGTCGGTCAGGCGCGCCGGCCGCACGATCGTCCAGTCGGCGCCGCTGGCCCGCAGCAGCCCCTCCGCCCTGGCCAGGTCGGCGTAGGAGTGGCGGAACAGGCGCTGGATGAGGAAGGGCTTGAGCACGTACCGGGTGAAGGGGCCGTCGCCCGCGTCCGCCTCCAGGCCGCCGGCGCTGACCAGCAGCAGACGGCGGCAGCCCGCCCCGTCCATGGCGGCCAGGATGGCGGCGGTGCTGGCCGAGTGCACGGTGGTGGGGCCGCTGTCGCGGGCGCCCATCGCGCTCAGCACCGCGTCGCGGCCCCGTACGGCCGGCGCGATGGCCTCGGGGTCCATCACGTCGGCCTCGACGACGTCGAGACGGTCGCGCAGTTCGGCGGGCAGGCGGGCGGCGTCGCGTACGACGGCGGTGACCTCGTGGGCCAGGTCCAGCCCCTGCCGCAGGAGCTCCAGGCCGGTGCCGCCGGTCGCTCCGAAGACCGTGATCCTCACGGGTCTGCTCCCTCCAGGACAAGACAGGTAAGTGATCGCTCACCCTATCCGGCGGGTAAGCCGGTCCTTCCTCCGGGCGGCAGGCCGGATCAGGGCGGGGGAAGCCGTCGCACGCTCTGCGGGCCGCTCCGGGCGGGCGTAGGGTGAGGGGAGTACGCGTCCTCGGGATGCGAGGGTTGCGAGGCGGGTGGTCATGGCCGGTGAGCGATGAACGAGCGCTGCGGGTCTGGACGCTGATCGGCGAAGCCGCGGCGGACCGCCATGGCACGGTCGCGGTGCAGGACGCCTGCGTGGCGTGCGTACGGGCGCTGCGGGTGAGCGGGGCCGGGTTGTCGGCGGTCAGCGGCGTACCCGGGCTGCGGCTGGAGCCGGTGCACGTGGTCGGTGAGCTGAGCCGCGGTCTGGCGGAGGCGGAGCTGACCAGCGGGGACGGGCCGTGCGTGGACGCGGTCAGCGAGCGCCGGCCGGTGCTGGTGGCCGACCTGCTCACGGTGGAGGCACAGGCGCGCTGGCCCCTGTTCACCACCCTGGGGCAGGCCGCGCGGGTGCGCGCGGTGTTCGCCTTCCCGTTGCTGGCCGGCACGGTCGTGGCCGGGATATTGGTGTTGTGCCAGGACCGGCCGCGGATGCTGGATGAGGCCGAACAGGCGCGGGCCGGGCTTTTCGCCTCGGCGGCGCTGGCCCTGCTGCTGAGCATGGTCACCATGGACGGCGACGGCGAGGTGCTGGCCGTCGCGGCGCTGGCGCTGGGCCCGCAGATCCACCAGGCCAGCGGCATCGTCGCGATCCAGGCCGACTGCACCGTGGAGCAGGCGCTGCTGCGGCTGCGTGCGTACGCGCTGGCCGCCGACGAGCCGCTGACCGAGGTGGCGCGCCGGGTGGTCGCGCACAGGCTGCGGTTCTCCCCGGCCGGCGGCTGAGGTACGGCGGGCCGACCATTCCCCCCTCTACTTCACGGCGGGAGGGCGGCGTAGGCTGCCGAAGGTGGAAAGTTCCGTGGCTCGCGGCCCGGAACGCCAGGTGGCCGAGGCGTTCATCGCCCTGGCCGACACGCTGGTAACCGGGTTCGACATCATCGAGTTCATGCACAGCCTCGCCGAGCGGTGCGTCGGCCTGCTCGGCGTGAACGCCGCCGGCCTGCTGCTCACCGATCAGCACGACCACCTGCGACTGATGGGCGCCTCCAGCGAGCAGACCCGGCTGCTGGAGCTGTTCCAGCTGCAAAACGACCAAGGGCCGTGCCTGGACTGCTTCCGCACCGGCCGGGCGGTGCACTGCGCCGACCTGACCAGCCCGCCGGCCACGCCCTGGCCGCAGTTCGCCGAACAAGCGGACCGGGCGGGTTTTCGCGCGGTCAGCGCGCTGCCGATGCGGCTGCGCGGCCAGGTCATCGGCGCGATGAACCTGTTCCGCGCCGAGCCCGGCGAGCTGGATGCCGGCACCGCCGCGCTGGCGCAGGCGATGGCCGACATCGCCACCATCGGCCTGTTGCAGGAACGCGCCATCCGCGAGGGCCAGATGTTGTCCGAGCAGCTGCAGCGCGCGCTGTCCAGCCGGGTGGTCATCGAGCAGGCCAAGGGCATGCTCGGCGAGCGGCACACGCTGCCCCTGGAAGATGCCTTCGCGTTGCTGCGCCGGCACGCCCGCAGCCACCGCCTGAACCTGACCGAGCTGGCCCAGGCCGTGGTGGCGCGCACCGCCGACCCGCCGCCGGACGCGGGCGGCAGTCCCGCTCCCCCATCCGCGCAGGGCCCCTGACCCGGCAGTCCGGCGCCCCGCGGTGGCCTGATCAGTGCGGCAACAGGAAGGCCAGCTGCACGATCGTGCCGTGAGGGCCACTGGACAGGCTGCTGTCATCGGCCAACCGGCCGATCAGCCACAGGCCGCGCCCGCCGGTCTCGCGGGGTTCCGGCCGACGGCCGATCGGCCCGCGCAGCCGCGCCCATCTGCGGTATGCCGGCAGCCCCGGCCCGTCGTCGCTGATCTGACAGCACAACAACGTCCGGGTACGCCACAGCCGCACCCGGCCGGACCCGCCGCCATGGTCAACGGCATTGACCGCGCCCTCGTGCACGGCCAGCACGAAATCGTCTCCACGCGCGCCGACCAGTCCGGCCCGCGCGGCCTGCCCGGCCACCGCGTCCCGCAGGCCGGCCAGTTCGTCGAGGGTGAAGTCGCAGGCCAGCAACGCGTGCCGGTCACTGTGGGAAAAAACGGACCAAATGGTCATGTTCCACCACCCTCACATCGGCAGGTCGCCGACGACCCAAGCGTGCCCGCCACAATGCCCACCACAATGCCCGCCACAATGCCCGCCACGGGGTCGCGCCCGGGAGGGGAGACGGCGCATGTCCGTCAACTGGGCCTCGGCGCCGGCCGGCGGCATGGCGACACACCGCGCCGACGCCATCGGCGAGCAGAAAGCAAGAGGGTCGGCTGGCCACCACGCTCACGGTCTTTCGCTGGACAAGGATGAGAGACCGCCGGGGTCTGGGGCAGCCGGACTCCAAGTTCTGCTTCTACCCCTGCCGGCAGAGGCAGCACGCACCGCCAAGTCAGATTTGCCTGACCGTGCGGTCACACGAGGCGACGGCGGCTGGGCGGGGCGGTGGGATCGCGCGCCGGCGGGCTGCTCACCGGCATCGTGCTGCCCGGCGTGCTCATCACCGGCGGGATGGGCCTGCGCCGATCGCCATGGTCGCCACGGCCGGGGTCGGCCCTCAGGCCAGGGTGCCGGCTATCAGGGTGGTCACCAGCGCCCGCAGGGCGGGGGCGAAGTCCATCTTCATCGCGGCCAGCGTCGGGTCGGCCGCGTAGGCGGCGAGCATGGCCGCCGAGGGCCGGGCGTGCGTCCACACGGCGCCGATCACCATGATCACCGATGCGGCCAGTTGCTCGCTGCGCTCACCGAGCTCGGGCACCTGCCGGCGGGCCAGTACGGCGAGGGCGCCGCCGCCAACTCCGCCGACCCGGCCCGGATCGCGCAGATCATCGGCGACCTCGCCGGCCGCGACGACGCGCCCACCCGGATCCTGCTCGGGCGCGACGCCCTGTAGTACTGGGACGCCGCCGGCGCCGCCCAGGCCGACTCCGACGCCAAGTGGCGCGAGGTCTCCGAGTCAGCCTGGGCCTGACCTCTCCCCGGTGCCGCCCGACCCACCCCAGCCCGCCCCGTCATCAGGCCGGCGATGTAGCAGCTTGTTCGCGGCCGCCAACGACGTCCGGCCGCGCCTCGAACGCCTGTCGCTGGAGCAGGCCGGCCTCGCGGTGCGCCGGCTGCGCGAAGGACGGGCCCGCTACCGGGTCGTGCTGGAGCCCTGATCCCGATTTGCACGATCGGGATCTTTCCTTCGAGGCGCCCAGGGCCCGAACTTGCGCGAATCGGATGAGTGGCTCAGTCGGCCTGTTTGGGCAGGCAGAACATGAGGGCCCACATCAGGGCGAGGGGGCTGCCGACCCACCACAGCACGGTGATGAACGCGTCGCGGTTGAGTCCGGCGTCGGGTGAGCCGCCGGTGGTGGTGAAGAACAGCAGGACGGTCAGCGCGGTACCGAGGGCGATGCCCAGGTGCATGACGGCGTTGAACAGGCCCGAGGCGGCCCCGGCGGCCTGATGCGGGATCCTGGCCAGCGACATGTCGGCGAGCGGGCCGCCCACCATGCCGAGGCCGAAGCCGATCAGTACCACCGGGGCGGTCATCGCCGGCAGGGTCAGGCCGGCCTGGCCTGCGTCGGCCTGGAGCCCGTAGGCGGCCATCGAGGCGAGCGTGATGAGGGCTCCGGCCTGGGGCAGGCGGCGGGCGAAGCGCCCGGCGCTCTTCGCCGCGACCGTCGCGCCGGCCAGCTCTCCGAGGGAGAGCAGCACGAAGGCCAGGGCCGCGTGGAAGGGGCTCATGCCCAGCCCGTGCTGGAGGTAGAGGGTCCAGGTCATGAAGAACAGCCCGCACAGCAGGCCGTGCATCAGCTGCGCGGCCATGCCGCCGGAGAACTGCCGGCTCCGGAAGAGGGACAGGGGCACGAGTGGGGCGTTGCCCTGCTTGCGCTGCTGGTGGCGCAGGAAGACGCCGAGGATGAGGAGGCCCGCGGTGAGCAGGGCGAAGCACCACAGCGGCCAGTGATGGAGGTGCCCCTCGGTGAGCGGGAAGACGATCAGGACGATGGCCGGCGCGGACAGCAGCACGCCGGTCAGGTCGAGCCGGTCGGCCTTCCGAGCGGTCGACTCGGGGATGTACCTGCGTCCCAGGAGGATGACGGCGAGGCCGACGGGCACGTTGACCAGGAAGATCGGCCGCCAGGACAGCCCGAACAGGTCTGCCTGGGTCAGCAGGCCGCCCATCACCGGGCCCAGGACGTTGGCGAGTGACATGACGGCCCCGTACAGACCGAACACCTTGCTGCGGTTCTGTCCCTCGAAGGTGACATGGAGGGTGGCCAGGATCTGCGGGATCATCAGGGCCGCTCCCAGGCCCTGGAGCGCGCGGGCGGCGATCAGCGCGCCCGGCCCGGTGGCCAGGCCGCACAGCAGCGAGGCCGTGGTGAACACGGCGGTGCCGATGAGCAGGATCCTGCGTCTGCCGTAGAGGTCGCCGAGGCGTCCGCCGGTGATCAGCCCGAGGGCGATGGGCAGTGAGTAGCCGGTGGTCAGCCACTGCACCGCGTCCGGTCCGGCGCCGGTCGACTCCTGGATCGCGGGCAGGGCGGTCAGGACGACCGACTGGTCGATCATGTCCATCAGCTCGGCGCCCAGCAGCACCAGGAGGGCGATCCAGGCCGCCAGGCCCATCTTCGACAGCCCAGGTGCCGGGGGCTGGGTGGTGTGGTGCGGCTCGTTGCCGAGCGCGGAGGAAGACACGACAGGGGACTCCTGATCCAAAGAAATCGGGGGGCCCTGCCGGCAGCCGTACCGGGGCCGGAGAACACGAAACCCGGGGCAGATGGCAGAGCTGCACCCGGGAAGGAAACTGCGGGGAAGGGTGACGCAACTCAGGCCGGCGCGACGTCCGCCCCCGGACACGTGCGACAAAGCAGCACGTGGGGAACGCGGACGACTACATGGCCTGGTTAATAGGACGTCACCTCAAGATCGACGCAGATGGAGCAGGAGATCCGGTCACTGCCACCGACGCCTCGGCACAGGAACCCGTCCACGATACAACACCCTCGGGGTGAGCCAGCGGGACGCCCGTTTTGTGGTGCCAGTCCAAGAAGCGCTGGGCGGCGCCGTCCGTTCCGGCAGACGCCGGGCGCCGCAAGGAGAGCGCCGACGAGACCCGCGCGGTGGCCAAGACCACCATCCACCGGGCCGGGTAGCCGGGCAGGTGCTCCCAGCCCGGTTCTCAGGTCTCGGCCGAGCGATCGTTCGCGAGCTCGATGTTCTGCTTCAGGTGTCTGGCCCGGCGGCAGTTCGCCGCCGCCTTCTCGCGGATCTGCCTGGCGCGCCGGATACTGGCCGCCACGTCCTCGCGGGTGTCGCGCACTCCTGCGAGGAACTCGGCCTGCCAGCCGCCCCAGCTCGCGTCGCCGGCCTCCGGCAGGGGCAGCCTCACCAGCTGGTGTTCGATGTCGGCCTGCTCCCGATCGGCCACGACCGCCTCCCGATCATGCCCGGCAGCGGCCCGATCGGCCGCGGCCGCCTGGCGGTCCACCCGCGCCTGCAGCCGATCCTGATGAGCGGCCTCCTCATCGGCCTGGGCCGCCGCCCGCTCCCGGCGTACCGTCCCCCATTCCTGGCGCAGCGCCGCACGATCCTTGCGGCCCTGTTCGCGGGCGTCGTGCCATTGTTGTTCCAGTACGCCGAAGCCCCGGTCGCCATCCGGCTCGCCGGTGTCCTCTCGCCGGCCGCCGGCTTGATCACGCAGTTCGGCCTCCCACAACACGTCGTGGAAGGCCCGATCAGCAGCCTCAGCCGCCGTTCGGCCCTGCTGCGCCTGCACGCCCCGCTCGACGGCGGCGCTGTCACGCTGCTCGGCCGTCAGATCACGCAGATCGGCGGCATGGTCGCGCCGCTCGGCCGCCTGCTCCCGGGCAGCCGCCTTGTCCTGGCGGGCCTCGGCGCTCTCACCGGGCACCACCCCGTCCCGTCCGCCGCCGGCGAGGCGCTCACGCAGCGCCCTGGCCATCCGCCGGGCATCATTGCTCAGCCGGTCGTCCCCGACCTGGTCGGCCAGGTCCCGCAACAGTGCCGCGAGCGCCGCCATCTCCTGCTCATCCAGCATCTCCAGACACCTCCCCGGCGGGTAGGGGCCGCCATGGCTGGAGCTTATGCGGCGGATCCCCAGGGACACAGCTGTCTCGGCTGGTCAACCGGCTGTTTTTCTTGACAACCCAGGATAACGATGACGCCATGGGCGGGCTGCCGGCCGGACCGCGCCCGCTACTTCGCCAGAAGTTCACCGCGCCGGGCTCCCGATCGGGGAGTCCGGCCGTCGCCGGTGGACAGCGGGTGGTCCTTCACGCCGGCCTGAAAAGCGCAAGCTCACAGAAACTGCCCGGTCACCCCTAGACACTTGAACGAGAGTTGAGTACTCTCGTGAGAGTAAACAAAATGAGCAGGAGGAAATTCATGTCGGATCACGACCGGATGTCAGCGGAAGCCGCCCTTCGTGAGATGGACCGCGCGCAGGACGCCGTCCGCCAGTCCAGCAAGTGGGGCGCGCGCTTCTATGTGGGGATGTGGCTCGGGGTCACCGTCTTCTGGCTGATCACGTTCCTCGGCACGGACACGGCCAGGAACTACGCGATGCTGGGCCTGCTCGCCCTGAGCGTGGCCGGCATGGTCTACATCTCCCGTCAGCGGGCCTACAACCGGCTGCAGTTCCGGCTCTCCTCCCCCATCGCCGCGACATTCGTGGGGGCGACCGTGCTCGGGGCGCTCTATAACGGACTCCTGCGCCCGCAGCAGCCTGGCCCGCTGTGGCTGGTGGCCGACGTGCTGGTCGCGCTGGCCGCGTCCGCGCCCCTGCTGTACGGCGCGCTACGCATTCACCGCGCAGCCGGTGACCGATGAGCCATCCACGGCACGGGCTCGACGACATCATCCACGCTCCGGTGCGGCTGTCGATCATGGCGATGCTCGCGGCGACGGAGACGGTCGAGTTCCGCTTCCTGAAGGACACGATCGAGGTCAGCGACTCGTTGTTGTCCAAACACATCCTGACGCTGGAGAACGCGGGCTACGTACGGGTGACGAAGGTCTTCGTCGGCAAACGCCCCCGGACCTGGCTGGCGCTGACCGACGAGGGGCGCGACGCCTTCCGGACCTACACCGCCACACTCCGGCAGATCACCGAGGGACTCCATGCACCCGCGACGGAAGGCTCCGCTCACGATGAGTCGTCAACCAAGGGTTGACGGTGCCCATGCGTCAACTTATGGTTGACGCATGGAAAAGACCGTACGCCTTGACGACCTCATCACCGCGATCAAGAGCCGCAACCCCGACAACGACCCGCTCAACCAGCTCACCGACGCCGTCACGCTGGCCGAGCACATCGGCGAGGTGGCCGACCACCTCATCGGCCACTTCGTCGACCAGGCCAGACGCTCCGGCGCCTCCTGGACCGACATCGGCCGCAGCATGGGCGTCACCAAGCAGGCGGCGCAGAAGCGCTTCGTGCCCAAGAACGGCGGCAGCTCGCTCGACGTCGATCTGCAGACCTTCGCCCGCTACACCGACCGCGCACGCAGCGCCGTCGTGCACGCGCAGGAGGAGGCCCGTGCGGGCGGGCACGGCCACATCGAGGTCGGCCACCTGGTGCTGGGGCTGCTGCACGAGCCCGAGGCGCTGGCCGCCACGACCATGGTGGCGCTGGGCGTCCCGTTGCGGAACGTCAGGGACGCGGTCGCCGCCGAGCTCGGCCCCGGCGGCGGGCGGCACGGCCAGCTGACGCCGTTCTCGGCGCAGAGCAAGAAGGCGCTGGACCTGGCCACGCGCGAGTCACTGCGGCTGGGGCACGACTTCCTCGGCACCGAGCACATCCTGCTGGGCGTCCTGTCGCTGGACGACGTGCCGGTGGTGCGGACGCTGGCCGGGCTCGGCGTGGTCAAGCAGCCGGCCGAGCAGCGGATCGTGACCGCGCTGGCGGAGATCCTGCGGCGTCAGGAGCCTTCCCCCTCCTCCGAGGTGTAGAAGGCGGTGTTCGCGGCGACGATGGCGGCGGCCTGCTCGGGGGTGGCGCCGGCGGCCTCGTACACCTCTCCCCAGGCGCGGGCGCTGGCGAAGACGAAGTCCCGGCCCTCCTCGGTGTGGATGAAGTCGGCGTCGTCGGGCTTCTCGCCGCCGCGCAGGTGCAGGCCCAGGCCCAGCAGCGACAGGTCCCAGCCCACGCCGACCGCGCCGGGGCCGAACTGCGACCAGAACTCCGGCGGCACCTCGGCCGTGTGGATCAGCTCGAACAGGGTGCCGCCGTCCTTGGCGCTCAGGCGTACCTCGACCTCCGAGAAGCCGGGGTCAGGGCCGTAGAGCCAGCTCACCCGCAGCAGGCTCGGCGGCTCGCAGCGCAGGATCTCCCCGCCCGCGTTGCCTTCGAGCTGGTACTTCCCGCCCAGCTTGAGGTCGCCGGAGACGGGCAGGAACCAGCGGCTGAGCCGGTCGCCGTCGGTGCAGGCCTGCCAGACGTCGTCCACCTCGGCGTCGTAGTGACGCCGCAGCGTCACGGTCTTGCGGGTCCCGTCGAGCAGTTCGCGGTGCGCCTGGTTGAGATCGTCAACGAATGTCATGGGGTTTCCTCCCTCTCGTTCTTCATGCGGCGTTCGCGCTTGCCGCGGGCCAGTTCCGTGCCCAGCGCGTCCAGGCGCTGGTTCCAGAAACCCCGGAAGCGCTCCAGCCAGAGATCGACCTCCTGCAGCGGCCCCGGCTCCACGACGTAAAGCCGCCGGGTGCCTTCGGCCCGCACGCTGGCGAAGCCGTTGTCGCGCAACACCCGCAGGTGCTGGGAGACGGCCGGCTGGGAGATCCCGAACTCCTGCCGGATGGCGGCGGTGACCTCTCCGGAGCTGCGCTCACCGCCGGCGAGCAGCTCCAGGATCCGGCGGCGGACCGGATCGCCGAGGACGTCGAATGCGTGCACGCCCCGCAGTGTTTCAGTACGTGCTTATATAAGTCAAGGCTGAAATAGAGCGTTGACCGGTACGCACCCCGAGCGTACGTTGAGTCATGACCGATGGATTTAGGTTCGAGGCGACCGTTCACCCGAAAGACGATCTCGCCGCCGACACCGCCAGGATGGTGGCCGACCTCGATCTGGACCGGGTGCCCGACCCCACCGACGACGTCCGCATGCTGGTCGACCTGAACGACTGCGTGCGCCTGCTGGAGCTCGGACTGGAGGTGCGGCTGCAGGCCGCCGTGCCCGTCCGGCCCCTCGATCCCACGCTCCTCATGTCGGACGACGCCGCGTCGGCCCGGCTGCGCGAGCGCATCCCACCGCCGGGCGGAGCGACCTGATGTACCGGACCGTCGAGCAGATCGACGCACTGGCCGCCCAGCTCGCCGCCCAGCATCCGGCCCTCTGCACCCTGGTGCGGTTACCGAACCCCTCCATCAAGGGCCGGACGATCCACGCGCTGCGGCTGCGCTCCGCCGACGCCACCGGCGAACGGCGCGGGGTGCTGCTCATCGGCGGTACGCACGCCCGCGAGCTGATGAACCCCGACCTCCTCATCGAACTGGCCGTGGACCTGGTCGCCGCCACCGTCAACGGCACCGACGTGGTCCTCGGCGCGAGGCGATGGCCGGCCGCCGACCTGCAGCTGATGCTCCGGGCCCTGGACGTCTACCTCCTGCCGTGCGTCAACCCGGACGGCCGCACCCACGTGCTGACCGTGGACGACATGTGGCGCAAGAACCGCCGCGACAACCCGGGCACCACGTGTGACGGCGTCGACCTCAACCGCAACGCCGACCTGCTGTGGGGCGTCGCCCAGGGCCAGACCTCGTGCCGGCCCTGCACCGACATCTACGCCGGCTCCGCCGCCTTCAGCGAGCCCGAGACCCGCAACGTCAAGCACCTGCTCGACTCCTTCAGGATCCACTGCTTCGCCGACGTGCACTCCTACTCCGAGCTCGTACTGCACCCCTGGGGACACGCCGCGACCCAGACCACCGACCCGGCCAAACGGTTCACCACCCTGCCCACGGGCACCTGCCAGCCCCTCGCCGACAGCGGCTACGCGGAGTACATGCCCGCGCAGGACCAGTTCCGGTTCCGGACCGTCGGACAACGGATCGTGGACGCCATCGCCGACGTACGCGGGCACGTCTACGCGAACCAGACCGGCTTCGACCTCTACCCCACCACCGGGACGCAGAGCGACTACGCCTACAGCCGCCACATCGCCCGGCCCGCGCTGGGCAAGGTCTACGGGTACACGATCGAGACCGGCCCCTGGATGGGCAATGCCCGCGACTCCTTCCACCCGGCCAATCCCGAGCCCGTCAAGGACGAGGCCGAGTCCGGGCTGCTGGCCTTCATCCAGCAGTGCATCTGCGCCATCGACCTGCTCGGGGCCGCACAGCCGGCCGGGGCGTTCGACCGACTCGTCCGCGTGCGCGACGACTTCCTGGCCACCACCGCGGCGGGCCGCGCGTGGATCGCCCTGTTCGACCGCGCGCAGATCCCGCTCCTGGCCGCCGTCCTCGCCGACGAGCGGCTGCGCGCTCGCGCGACCCAGACGCTGAGCGCCGTCGCCGCCCTGCTCGCCGATCCGGGCAACCGGCTCGGCCGGGACCTGACGGATCCGGCCGCCGCCCTGCTGCGCGACCTCGCGACCGGCGACGTGGCCGACGACGTGGCCGACGACGTGCGGGCGGTCATCACCCGGCTGGAGCGGCTCGCCGGCCGTACCGTCGAGGAGAGCCTGCGCGACCTGATGGGGGAAGGACCGCGCGGGGAAAGCTGAAGGCCGCGGTCAGTCGTCCAGGCCGCGGGCGCTCATCGCCTCCCCGAGCGCGTCGGCGTGCCGCAACGAGCTGACCACCAGCGGCACGGCGAAGGCCCGCAGGCTGCGCTCGACCCCCCTGGCCCGCTGCGCCTCCCGTACGCGGGTGGCCAGCGAGGCCACGACCGGCACGCTCCGCACGGTCAGCGACAACAACAACGACAACCGGAACGGATCCAGCCCCAGGAACCTGACCGGCGACAGGCAGCGCTCCAGCGCCGCCATCATGGCCGCGGCCCGGGTCGTGAGCGTGACCAGCCCGGCCAGCGCCACCGCCAGCACCACCCGCAGCGTCGTGGCGATCGCCGAGTCCAGGTCGGCGAAGATCAGCTGCATCACGAACAGCGCCACCGCGAACCAGCGCACCGGCTTGACCTGCGCCCACGCCGCCGCCACGCCCACCCGCGCCAGCGCGTACAGGGCGGCCACCGCGACCCCGGCCACGGCCAGCGCCCATGGCGGGCGCAGCAGCACCAGCCCCGTGCAGGCCAGGGCGAGCGCGGCCAGCTTGACGCCGGCCGGCAGGCGGTGCAGGAACGAGGTGCCGGGCACGTAGGCGCCGGTCAGGCTGTTCACGCCATGAGTTTTCTGTAGTGGCCGATGGCCTCCTGAGGGGTGCCGTCGGCGACCACGCGGCCCTCGTCCAGCACCAGCACCCGGTCGAAGTCGTCCAGCAGCGGCAGGTCGTGGGTGACCACCAGCACCTGCTGCGGCATCTCGCGCAGCAGGGCGGCGACCTCGCGCGAGTGGCGCAGGTCGAGCAGCGTGGTCGGCTCGTCCATGACCAGGATGTCCGGCTCCAGCACCATGATCGCGCACAGCGCCAGAAGCTGTTTCTGGCCGCCCGACAGGTGGTGCGCGGGGTGGTCGGCGTGGCCGGCCAGGCCGTACCTGGACAGGACCTCCGTCACGCGCCGCTCGACCTCCTCGCGCGACAGGCCCTTGCGGCGCAGCGAGAAGGCCACGTCCTCGGCCACCGTGGGCATCACGATCTGCGCGTCCGGGTCGGTGAACAGGAACCCGACGCCGCGCCTGATCTTGGCGGCGTTCTTGCGGGTGTCCAGGCCGAGCACGGTGACGCTGCCCGAGGTGGGCAGCGCCAGGCCGTTGATCAGGCGGGCCAGCGTGCTCTTGCCGGAGCCGTTGGCGCCGACCACGCCGACCCGCCGCTCGGGCAGGGCGGCGGTGATGCCGCGCAACACGTCGCGCTGCCCGAGGCGGACGTGCACGTCCGCGAACTCGATCGTCATCTCACGCCACCTCGAACAGCGCGGCCACGCCCAGCCCGCCGCCGACCGCGGCCGCCGCCAGGCCCAGCGTCCCCGGCGGGGCGGCGGCGCGTACGAGCCTGCTGAACAGCCTGGTCACCACGACCGCGCCGGTGGCGCCCCACGGGTGGCCCAGGGCCAGCGCGCCGCCGTCCGGGCACACCCGCCCGTCGTCGGCGCCCAGCGGGTCCAGCCCGAGCGCGTCGGTCACCGCCAGCACCTGCGCCGCGAACGCCTCCACGATCTCCACCGCCGCGACCCGCTCCAAGTCCACCCCCGTACGTGACAACACCCGCCTGATCGCGGGCACCGGCCCCCACCCGGGCAGCGCGGGATCGCACCCGACGACGGCCCCGGCGACCAGCCGCATCCCCGGCCGTCCCGCGCGCAGCCGCTCGGGCACGATGGCCACGGCCGCCGCGCCGTCGCTGACCGGGGAGGAATTACCGGCCGTCACTGTACCTTCCGCCACGAACGCCGCAGGCAGCCGGGCCAGCGACGCCGCCCGCAGCGGGCGCGGGCGCTGGTCCTCCGACCTGCCGCCGACCGGGACGATCTCCGCCTCGAACCGCCCCGCCCGCCCGGCGGCCACCGCGCGGGCGTGGCTGCAGCAGGCGTAGGCGTCCTGCCGTTCACGATCGATGCCGTACGCCGCCGCCAGCGCCTCCGCCGCCGGGCCCATGTCGGGGTCGGGATGGCCGTCGGGGGCGAAGGCCGCCCGCTCGTACGGCGTCGCGGCCCCCCGGAGCGTACGCAGCGGCGCGGTCGAGGCGCTCTCCGCCCCGCCCGCGATCACCAGATCCATCTCCCCCGCGCGCACCGCCTGCCCGGCCACCAGGATCGCGGCCAGGCCGCTGCCGCACTGCCGGTCCACCGTCACCCCGGGCACCCCGTGCCCCAGCCCGGCGGCCAGCGCCGACACGCGCGCCACGTTGCCGCCGGGCCCCATGCAGTTGCCCAGCACCACGTCATCCACGCGATCAGCGGGCAGGCCGGCGGCGACGGCCGCGATCACGGGGGCGGCCAGCCGGTCCACGGTCAGTTCCTTGTAGGCGTGCCCGGCCGTGCCGATGGGCGTGCGCAGGGCCGCCACCACCACAGGTGTGTCACTCATGTCAGACCAGCCGCCTGATCCCCGGATCGCCGTCCGCCAGCCGCGCCGCCACCAGCGCACGCGCCGGCTTGCCCGTCGGGGTACGCGGCAGGCTCGGCACCGCGTACCAGCGGCGGGGCCGCTGCGCCGCGTCCAGCCCGCCCCTGGCCATCGCCTCCAGCACGGCGCGCGGCGGCGCCGGCTCCGCCTCGACGATCGCCGTCACCACGGAGCCCAGGGACGGATGCGGCGACCCGATCACCACGATGTCGCCCACCCCGGGCACCTTCCTGAGCACCTCCTCGACGTCCTCGGGCACGACGGTCGCGCCGCCGGTCTGGATCGCGCCGCCGCCGCGCCCGCGCAGCCGCAGCACCTGTCCTACCCGGTACGGCTCCGCCACGTCGCCCACGGTCACCCAACCGTCACCGTCACGGCGCAACGGCCCGGCCGCACCCCCCAGATAACCCTCGGCCAGCCACGGCGAGCGCGCCCACACCTCGCCGAACGGCTCCGCCGCGCGGACCTCGATCTCGACGCCGGGAAAGGGACGCAGCCCGCCCCCGTCCACGTCCACGGCCACGAACGACAACTCGGTGGCCCCGTAGTACGACACCACGCGCACCCCGGCGCGGGCCGCCGCCTCCCGTGCGTCCGTGGCCAGGGCCGCGCCGCCGACCACGGCCACGCGCAGCCTTCCCGGCCGCCGCAGCACGTCGGGCAGCCGGTGCGGCACCACGTGCACGGCGGTGGCGCCGGCCAGGTGGGCGGCCAGCGTTTCCCCGCCCAGCCAGCGTCCCGGCACGACGGCGGTCGCGCCGATGGCCAGGGTGTGCAGGGCGGCGAAGGCGTACAGGGAGGAGACCAGCGGGCCGGGCACCAGCACGACGTCGTCGGGCCCGAGGCCGGTCAGCTCGCCCAGGTGCGGGTAGGAGCCGGTCCAGGAGGCGCGGGTGCGCACGATGGCGCGGGGCCTGCCGGTGCTGCCGGAGCTGAAGCAGGCCCAGGCCAGATCGCCGGGCCGGGCACGGCCTCGTACGGCGGGGCCCGCCACGTACGGCAGCGGCCCGTCCACGTGAACATCGGCGCTCAGCGGGCTCATCACCTGACCCCAGCGCCCGCGATCCCAGGCATGGTCGCCGACCAGCGGCGTCGCCCCCGCCAGGTCGGCCGCCAGCACGGCGGTGAGCAGGTCGGCGGGGTCGGCCAGGCCGATCGCGACCAGCGCGCCGGGCCGCAGGCCCCGCCGCAGCAGGTGCCGGGCCGCACCGTTGACCTTGTCGGCGAGCTCGGCGTAGGTGAGCTCGGCCGCCGGCCCGCGCACCGCGAGCCGCGAGGGGCGCTCGGCGGCGTGCGTCATCACATGTCGCGCAACAGGCATGGAAGGGTCAACGCTCCCGGGCCGCGCGCATACGTTCGGCGTGCACGGCGGGCACCGCGTCCGGGTAGGCGCGCTGCGTGCCCCTGACCACGGCGGCCGCCAGCACCGCCTTGATCAGGTCACCCGGCAGGAAGCCCAGGCTGAGCCAGGCCGCCTGCCCGAGCGACACCCCGGTGATCATCGACTGCACGGGCACGCCGAACAGGTAGACCACCCCGATGCCGCCCACCACACACGCCACGAACAGGCTGATCAGGCCCGGGTCGCGCCCGGCCCGCTCGACGAGCCAGCCGGTGGCCGCCGCGCCGAACAACCAGCCGGCCAGGTATCCGGCCGACGGACCGACGAACACACCGAGCCCGCCCCGGCCGCCGGCCAGCAGCGGCAACCCCACGGCCACCAGGACGAGCAGCACGAGGACGGCCAGCGCCGCCCGCCACGAGCCGAGGATCGCCCCGGCGAGCATCACGCCCAGCGTCTGCAGCGTGATCGGGACCACGTTGCCGAAGACGGTCAGCTGGCCGGGCAGGCCGAGGACCGCGATGAGCGCCGCGAACACGGCCACCCTCGCCAGCGTCTGCGTCGGGAGCCTGCGCTGTTTCCCATCATCCTTCATGCGGTCGATCCCACACCAGAACGGTATCGCCCAGGGATGGAGGTATCCCACAACTTTGCCCCCGATCATCTGCCAGCGATCGATACCTCTGTTACGGGCGATCGCTGCCGCAGCGGGCCTCCTGGAAGGTCCTGGTGATGCCATCCTGCCGTTCGCGCAGGTCTTTCGCGGTCAGTGTGCGGTTCGGGAAGGCGAAGGCGGCCTGCCGGGGCGCGCCCTTGGGGGACAGGCTGATCTCGATGTGGTCCGGTACGAGCGTCGTACGGTCGGGATAGCGCAGGCGGACCCGGTAATCGCGCACCGGGCCGGTGCGCTCCAGGCAGTTCCTGGCGCCGTCCTCGACGCGTTTCATCAGGCCCTGGTTGATCTGCCTGCCCCGCATGGGGACCAGGTTGTAGCGCATGCTGACGCCGTTGAAGGAGGCGGCGATGAGGTGGCCGCCGTTCCAGTCGCCCTCCCCGCCCCAGTTACCCACCGTGCCCTGGCAGCCGCCGCGCGGGGCGGATCTGTCCACGAGCTGGTCGGCGCGGGCTTCGACGGGACGTCCCACGTCGTCGGTGGTGAAGGTCTGCCGGTTGGCCTGGTAGGTGTGGGCGGGTCTCAGGTGGGGGTGGCAGGAGACGGTGTCGGGCTTGTACACGGGCGCGGCCGCCCCGGCGGTGAGCAGCAGGGCGGCGGCGCCGGCGCGTCGCAGGACGGAGAGCGGTCTGGTCGTGGGCACGGAGGCGTTCCTCTCGCAAGGGGGATCGCCGGACCGCCAATGGAGGGGACGGCAAATAGCCGTATCGGCCGCCTCTTCGGCTTTGTCGCGATATTCGTGCCCGTGACGTGAATCACATAACGTCGCCATATGGCTACTCTTTGTGATTGTCGCAGGTAGGTCAGGCGGCCAGCCTCAGCGCGCGGGCCACGTCGGCGGTGGCGGAGGAGGTCTCGGTCGGGGTGTAGCCGTCGCGCATCGACGCGTCGAGGTCCTTCAGGCCGTTGCCGCTGAGTGTGATCACGACGCGCAGGCCGGGCTCCAGCTCGCCCTTGGCGTGCCGGTCGAGCAGCCCCGCCACCCCGGCGGCCGAGGCGGGCTCGGCGAAGACGCCGTCGCGGCGGGCCAGCATCCGGTACGCGGCGAAGATCTGCTCGTCGCTCACCGCGCCGATCAGCCCGCCGGACTCGTCGCGGGCGGCGATGGCGCCGTCCCAGGTGGCCGGATGGCCGATGTTGATCGCGGTGGCCGCCGTGACCGGCGCGGCGATGGGCCCGCCGTGCACGAAGGGGGCCGCGCCGGCCGCCTGGAAGCCCCACAGGCGCGGCAGCGTGTCCGACAGCCCTGCCTCGTGGTACTCACGGTAACCGCCCCACACGGCGGTGATGTTGCCGCCGTTGCCGACCGGCAGGCAGTGCACGTCGGGCGCCCGGCCGAGGGCGTCCACGATCTCGTAGGCCACGGTGCGCTGCCCGGCCAGGCGCAGCTCGTTGTTCACCGAGTTGACCAGGGCGATCGGGTGGTGGGCGGCCAGTTCGCGGGCCACGCGCAGGCAGTCGTCGAAGGTGCCGTCGATCTCGATGATCTCGGCGCCGTACCGTACGGACTGGCTCAGCTTGCCCAGCGGGACGCCACCCCTGGGCACCAGCACGGCGGCGGTCAGCCCGGCGCGGGCGGCGTAGGCGGCGGCCGAGGCGCTGGTGTTGCCGGTGGAGGCGCAGATGACGGCCTGCGCGCCGGCTTCGGCCGCGCGGCTGATCGCCACCGTCATGCCGCGGTCCTTGAACGAGCCGGTCGGGTTGGCGCCCTCGACCTTGAGCCAGACCTCGCAGCCGGTGAGGCCGGACAGGTGCGCCGAGCGCAGCAGCGGGGTGTTGCCCTCGTTGAGCGAGATGGACGGGGTCTCGTCGGTGACCGGCAACCAGCGCCGGTAGGGGCTGTCGATCAGGCCATGCCACGTTGTCATGCCCGAACCGTAACATTTGTTTCTTACATTTCGCGAAATAGTGGGTGATGTAACATTTGTCAGTGTGGAAACCGATCCGATCGTGGCCCGTCTCAGCGCCGCCTACCCCGAGTTGCCGCCCGCGGAGCGGGCCGTGGTGCGGGTGCTGCTCGACGACCATCCGTTCGCGGCGCTGAGCTCACTGCGGGCGCTGGCCGAACGGGCCGGGGTGAGCCCGCCGACGGCCTCGCGGCTGTTCGACCGCCTGGGGTACGGCGGCTTCGCCGACTTCCAGGCGGCGGTGCGCGACGGGGCACGCGACCGGTCCCGCCTGCAGGAGTTCGTCGCCGGCGACGCCCATTCCGAACTGGGACGGGCCGCCGACGACCTGCGTGCGGGGCTCGACGGCACCCTGGCGGCCGTCCCCGAGCCGCTCTGCCACCAGGTGGCCGCGCTGCTGGCCGGCGCGGGAACCGTGTGGGCGCTGGGCGGCCCCCTCAGCGAACTGGCCGCCGAATACCTGATCCGGCAGCTCGCCAGCCTGCGCCCCGGCGCGCACCGCGTGCCCGACTCGGTGCAGGAGCGCGCCCGTACCGTGCTCGACCTGGGGGAATCGGACGTGATCGTGGCCTACGACTTCCGCCGCTACTCCCCCGGCACCGCCCGTTTCGTCCGGGCGGCCCGCGCGCGGGGCGCGCGCCTGGTGCTGGTCACCGACGCCTGGCAGTCGCCGCTGGCGGCCGAGGCGGAGGTGCTGGTCGGCCTGCCGCGCGAGGCGGCGGGCCCGATCGCGCCGCTCGCCCACGAGATCGCCGTCACCGAACTGCTGCTCGTCGCCACCGCCGCGCGCCTGGCCCCCGCCGGGCGCCTGGCCGAGCTCGACGAGCTCACGCAGAGCCTGTGACATCCGGCCGCGATGGACTCAGGCAGAGGCGGTGGCGTCCAGGCGCTTGAAGAAGAAGCTGCAGTCGCGCAGGACGCCGTCCGGGGAGGCGGCGTACTCCGGGACGATGCCGTAGCGGGTCCAGCCGCCGGTCAGGTAGACGCGCTCGGCCGTGCTGCCGGTCTCGGTGTCCAGCATCAGCAGGTCGGCCCCCAGGTCCAGGGCCGCCCGCTCGGCCGTGGCCAGCAGGGCCCGCGACAGGCCCCTGCCCCGGGCGTCGCGGTGCACCATCAGCTTGACGACCTCGGCGCGGTGGCGGGAGTTGGGCTTGGCCGGGAGCACCAGGCCGATGGTGGCGACCATGGCCCCGTCCACGCGGCAGCCCCACACGAGGAAGCTGCCCGCGGCGACCGCCGGGGCCTGCGCCCGCCACCACGCGGCGGCGGCCTCGTGGTCGAAAGGCGCCACGAAGCCCACGGAGGCCCCGTCGGCCACGGCGT
Organism: Nonomuraea sp. NPDC050404; assembly: GCF_040655495.1. Taxonomy (NCBI): domain Bacteria; kingdom Bacillati; phylum Actinomycetota; class Actinomycetes; order Streptosporangiales; family Streptosporangiaceae; genus Nonomuraea; species Nonomuraea sp. NPDC050404. Next base: position 20,695 of record NZ_JBFAKB010000011.1, on the reverse strand, counting down.
CGACCAGCAGGTCGGCGAGCTCCTTGACGCAGTGTGCGAAGTCCCCGGCGGACAGGCGGGCGATGGTGTGCATGGAGGCGGGTTCCTTCGCTGGTCAGGGCAGGACGACGAGGAGGACGTAGCGGACCGGATCGGGGCCGGGGCAGCGGAAACGCGAGCGCCCCCACAACCGGAAGCGCAGGCATTCCCCGGCCCGCACGGTGTGCGTGTGGCCGTTGGCGGTGATCTCCACCGCGCCGTCCAGCACCCAGATGTGCTGCTCCAGCCCCGCCACCGGCGGCGTGTCGTAGCCGATGTCGGCGCCCGGCCGCAGCCGCCCTTCGACGACCTCGCCGCGCAGCCCCGGATGGGGCGGGGATACCGAGCGGCGCACGAACCCCGACTCCTCGTCCCGCCACACCGGCTGCGCCGTGGCCGTCATGAGCTGCGGCGGCTCGGACTCCACCTCGGCCAGCAGGCGTGACATCGTGCGCTCGTAGACCGCGCACAACCTGCCGAGCAGGGCCGCCGTGGGGCTGATCTCGCCGCGTTCCAGCCGCGACAACGTCGAACGGCTGATGCCCGCACGGCTCGCCAGGTCATCCAGTGACCAGTTCCGCTCGACGCGCAACTCCGCCAGCCGGTCGGCGAGCCGCGCGTCCACGTCGTCCAGTTGTCTCACATTCGGGACTATATCCCACATGCGAGACAAGGGGCCATCAGCAGGAGGTGGCCGCCGGCGGCGTGGACTTCTCGCCGGGCTTGGGCCCGACCAGCAGCAACGCCTGCCCGTCGGCGCTCATGACGCCGTCCCGCACGTACCGGTCCGCCTCGAAGCGCCGGTTTCTCTCATGATGGTCCACGCTGTCTCTTTCATCCGGTGGGCTGGCACCTCGTACGTGTCCGGACGCACTGGATGGTTTCAGCTGGCTTTCTAGATTTTTCTCCGGTTCCGAATCTTGATGTCGCGCATGTCGGTAACCGCGATACGCAGGATCTCATGCGGCTGCCCGTACGCCTCCAGCGCCGCCATCGCCGCCAGGGTCGCCTCGTCCTCCCCGTCGTCGGGCCCGGCGGGCACCTGGCAGCGGAACGTGAACACCGACACGCTCTGGTCGTGGGTGAACGTGCCCGCCTCGGTGTAGCCGGCGCCGGCCGCCGCCCGCACGACCTCCCGGCCGGCGTCGTCGAGCCCCTTGAACTTGCCACTCATCGTCACTCTGAACACGGAGTCAGTCCTTTCGTACGGCGTAGCCCAGGACGTGCTCGCCGAGCACGCTCTCGGCGGCGTCCATGAGTTCCAGCACGGCCCCGGCGATGGCGTCGGGCCGCTCCCCCGCCGCCGTGCGCCGGCCGATCTCGGCCAGCACCAGCGAGTGCAGGCAGCCGATGTGCCAGGCCACCACGCGCACCAGCGGATCGTCCCGGCCCGTGCCGCCCTCCTCGGCCAGCACCGCCTCCAGCGCGTCGGTCATCTGGGCGCCCAGGTCCTGCAGCCGGGCGGTCAGCGTGGGCGCGGCCCGCATCATGTCGAGCACCCGCCCGAAACCCGAGCTCAGGCCCACCTGGCGCTCCCGCCCGCGCACCTCGCGGCGCAGCCGCGCCAGCACGGCCCCGGCCGCCGACTCGCCGGGGGCGCGCTCCCGCACGATGGCGGCCAGGCGCTGCGCGGAGCCCTCGTCGGGCGACAGGACCAGGTCCTCCTTGGCCTGGAAGTAGTTGTAGACGGTGTTCACCGACACCTCCGCGGCGGCGGCGACCTCGGCGATCGTCACGTTGTCGAAGCCGCGCTCCACGAACAGGCCGATGGCCACGTCGGAGATGCGCTGCCGGGTCTGGCGCTTCTTGCGCTCCCGAAGTCCTTCCGTCATTCCTGAAGTCTACTGCAAACTTTAAGTCGATTGCATTTTTGCAGCGGGCTGTGGTTTCCTTCCCGGCATGTCCATCGAAGTCATCCGCGCCCGGGGCCTGACCCGGACGTACACCTTGAAAAGCGGGCCCGTGCACGCCGTACGAGGCATCGACCTGACCGTCCAACGCGGTGAGATCCTCGGCTTCCTCGGCCCCAACGGCGCGGGCAAGACCACCACACTGCGCATGCTCGTCACCCTCCTGCCACCCACCGGCGGCACGGTCGAGATCGCCGGGCACGACCTGCTGCGCGACCCGGCCGGGGTGCGCAGGCGGATCGGTTACGTCGCCCAGTCCGGTGGCCTGGACCCGGCCTGCGGCGTACGCGAGGAGCTCATCACCCAGGGCAGGCTGCACCGCCTGTCCAAGCCCGAGGCCGCCGCGCGGGCCGCGGAACTGGCCCGCGACCTGGCACTCGACGACCTCATGGACCGGCCCACCGCCGCGCTGTCCGGCGGCCAGCGGCGGCGCCTGGAGATCGCGCTCGGCCTGGTCAACCGGCCGGAAGTGCTCTTCCTCGACGAGCCCACCACCGGCCTCGACCCCGGCAGCCGGGCCGACCTGTGGGCGCTGGTGCGCCGCATCAGGGCCGAGCACGGCACCACCGTGTTCCTGACCACGCACTACCTGGACGAGGCCGACGCGCTCGCCGACCGCATCGTGGTCGTCGACGCCGGCACGGTCGTCGCGGAAGGCACCCCCGCCGGCCTCAAGGACCGCTACACCGGCGACCCCGGCGCGAGCCTCCAGGACGCCTTCCTCGCCATCACCGGCCGCACCGAGACCGACGAACCACTCGCCGTCTGACCACTGGATCTCCTGATGAACTTGCTGCACGACACCGGCGTCGTCTTCGGCCGCTACCTGCGCGCCACGCTTCGCTCCAAGACCAACCTGCTGTTCGGCATGCTGCAGCCGCTGCTGTTCCTGGCGCTGTTCGGCCCCCTGCTGACCAGACTCGACTTCGGCACCGGCGGCTCCTCCTGGCAGATGCTGGTGCCCGGCGTGCTGATCCAGCTCGCCCTGCTCGGCGGCACCTTCGTCGGCCTCGGCCTGCTGATGGACCGCAACCTCGGCATCATCGACCGCATGCGGGTCACGCCGGTGCACCCGCTGGCTCTGCTGCTCGGCCGCACGCTGTGCGACGTCGTGCAACTGCTGGCCCAGTCGGTGCTGCTGGTCCTGCTCGGCCTGGTGCTCGGGCTGCGCGCGCCGCTGGCGGGCGTGGTGATCGGGCTGGCGTTCGTCGGTGTGCTCGCGGGGGCGCTGTCGGCGCTGTCGTACGGGCTGGCCATGAACATCGCCACGCCGCCCGAGTTCGCCGCCATCGCCAACACCGCCGGCATGCCGCTCATGTTGCTGTCCGGGTTGCTGCTGCCGATGAGCCTGGCTCCCGGCTGGCTGGACGTGGTCTCGCGGGTGGTGCCGCTGCGTTACACGGTGGACGCCGTACGCGAGGCGTTCCTCGGCCACTACGCCAACACCACCGTCGCCCTCGGCGTCGCGGTCACTCTGGGCCTGGCCCTGCTCTGCCTGTTCGGCGGGGCGCGCCTGTTCAACCGCGCGCCGGGCGCGTGACGGCGCTGAGCGGCTGACGTCGTCGGGCGCGTGACGGCGTCGTGATCGCCACGGAGCCGTGCTCCGTGGCGATCATGGGTGGTCAGCGCCGGGGGATCTGGATCCTGTCGAAGGCGAATGGCCGCTTCGCCTCGGTCATGGACAGGCCGGCCGTCCCGCAGGCCGCGAGCTCGATATGCCGGAGGATCGCCTCATCGATGGGGCTCGGCAGGATGTTGCCGTTCTCGTCGAGCCGCTGGTATCCGACGAGGTTGAAGCCGATGGAGACCTGACGCTCGCCGTCCGGGCCGGTGTACGCCTCGGTGAGCATGCCGATGACGCCTCCGCTGTGCCCCCAGAACCGGCCGCACGGCAGATCGACCGGGTAGATGCCCAGGCCGTAGTCGAACGTGTCGGTGACGCCCGCGCCCGGTGCGACGGGCACGACCTTCCGCATCTCGGCGAGCAGCCCCGCATCGAGCAGTTCGCCGCGCAGCAGCGCCCGGTAGAACCGGTTGACGTCCTCCATCGTCGAGACGAGGCCGCCCGCCGTCCAGGGCGCGGAGTTGTCGTAGACGCTGAAGTCCTTGGGCGGGTCGATCAGCCCGTACAGCGACAGGTAGGCCTTGGAGTGCGGCCCCGGGATGACCGGCGTGCGCGGGAACGACGTGTGCCGCAGCCCGGCCTTGCGGATCACCTGGTCGGTGATGGCCCGCTCGGCGCTGACGCCCGTCACCTTCTCCAGCAGCAGGCCCGCGATGATGTAGTTGGTGTTGGAGTACGAGCCGGGCAGCACCCCGGGCTGCCCGGTCGCCGGGGCCCCGAGCGCCATGTCCACCAGTTCCCGCGGCCGGTAGGTGCGGAAACGGTTGTCCTCGAAGCTCTGGATCGAGGTGTAGATCAGGCTGTCGTAGTCGGCGAGGTGGCTGGTGTGGTTGAGCAGCATGCGTACGGTGATCCGCTGCCCGAGCTCGCCCGGCACCAGGTCGGGCAGGTAGCGGCCGATGGGCGCGTCGAGCTCGATCGCGCCGCGGCCGACCTGCCGCAGGACGGCCGTCGCGGTGAAGGTCTTGGTGACGCTGCCGATCCGGTGCCGCATGTCCGGACGCACCGGGCGGCGCGTCTCCACGTCGGCCACGCCGGCGGCGCCCTTCCAGCTCTGACGGCCGTCGGTCACGTGGGAGTACGTGCCGTACATGCCCGCCTCGTGCACGGCGTTCAGGCTCTGGCGCAGTTCCCGCCGGTCGAGTCCGGGCTGCTGCGCGGCGGCACCCGGGCTGGACAGCAGCACGAGTCCCACGATGATTGCGGTGAGTAACGCGATCAGGTTCCGCTTCAACTTTCTCCCTCTCGATGTGTCTGCCTACATCCAGCCTGAGTCGGTTTCCTCCGGGTGGGCCATGCAGATAGGTCCACGGGCGCATGAACTTTGCTACACGTAGGCTGCTGCAAGCGGACAAACACACAAAGAGGGGGCCAAGCGGGATGAGCGGTGCCGTCGTGGCGGTCAGCAGCAGTGGCGAATACACCTTCACCAAGCCGAACAGGGACAGCGTCACCCTGCTCGCCGGTCTCGGCGTGGAGGGGGACGTGCATGCCGGGGTGACGGTCAAGCACCGCTCGCGGGTCGCGCAGGACCCGACCCAGCCGAACCTGCGTCAGGTGCACCTCATGCACGAGGAACTGTTCGCCGAACTGGGCGAGGCGGGTTTCACCGTCAAGGCGGGCGACCTCGGCGAGAACATCACCACCAAGGGCATCGACCTGCTCGCCCTGCCGGTCGGCACGCTGCTGCGCATCGGCGACGAGGCCGTCGTGGAGCTGACCGGGCTGCGCAACCCGTGCCTGCAGATCGACGGTTTCGCGGGCGGCCTGCTCAAGGAGGTCGTCGGCCGGGACGAGGCGGGGAACGTGGTCCGCAGGGCCGGCGTGATGAGCGTGGTCAAGCTGGGGGGCGTCGTCCGTCCCGGTGACGTGATCCGGGTGGAGCTCCCGGCCGGACCCCACCGGCCTCTCGACCGGGTCTGAGGTCTCACGCGCCGCCGGGCTCGTTCGCGAGCCATCGGCCGACGAGGTCGGTGACGATCGTGCCGCCGCGGTCGCTCAGGTGAACGTGGTCGACGAGCATCTCGCGCCCTCCCGCGCGGGCGATCTCGTCCCAGCTCCGTCCCAGGAGATAGTGCTGGGCGGCGACGGTGAGGGCGAGGGGAAAGCTGAAGTCGTACGGAGTGCGCCTCGCCGGCAGGCCGGCGACCACGCGTTCGTACAAGGGCAGGTAGCCGGCCTGTGCCCGGGCGGCGGCCTGCCGGATCGCGGTGTTGTAGGCGTTGAGGCGCCGGTTGATCTCAGTGTTCAGGTCCTCGCCGAGCGGCGGCAGGGACGCCAGCGCGATCCGGGCGGTGGTGCGGGCCTTGAGATGGTCGACGATCGCGTCGAGGTTGGCACTGAACTGCCGCAGCGGACCTCGTTGCGGACGTCGTTGGTGCCGATGAGGATCGTGACCGCGGCCGGCCGGCAGGCCACGACGTCGGTGTCCATGCGCAGGCGCAGGTCGTCCGTGGTGTTGCCGTTGATGCCCGCGTTGACGAACTCGTAGCCGCCGAGTTCGGGCCGGGCGCGCAGCGCGGCCACCCAGTCGGCGCCGAGCGCGCCCTGCGTCATGCTGGCGCCGGCGGCCACCACCCGGGGGCGCTGCCCCGCCTTGCCGGTGCAGGCGTCGGCGGGCGGATTGGCGGGCGGGCGCAGGAAGGTGAGATAGCCGACCGTGCCGGTCAGGCCGAGCAGGACGGTCAGGAACAGGCTCAGGCCGATGACGATGCGCTTTTTCATGATCAGTACCCCAGTGAGATGCCGTGGCCGACGGTGGCCGGGTCGGTCAAGGCGCCGAGGGTGGCGTGGGCGAGGTCCGCGCGGGCGATCGTGATGCCGCCCCGCACGTTGCGGTCGGTCGAGGTGCGGTACGGCCGGCGCTCGCCGTCGGTGAGCCGGGGTGGCCGCATGATCGTCCAGTCCAGGCCGCTGGTGCGGACGGCCTCGTCGGTACGGGCGAAGTCGGCGAACCCGTCCCGGAGGAAGCGCCGCAGCAGCGGCTTGACCAGCAGGCGGCTGGCCGGTCCGTCGCCCTGGTCGACGACGTGGCCGCTGGCGGTGATGACGATGAGGCGGCGGGTGCCCGCGGCGCGCATCGCGGTGATGATCGCGCGGGAGCCGTCGGCGCACACCGATCCGGTGGTTCCCGGGCGGGGTCCCAGGGCCGAGATCACCGCGTCCCTGCCGGTCACCGTGGCAGTGATGGCGTCGGCGTTCATCACGTCGGCGGTCACGGGTTCGAGCCGGGGGTGATCCGCCTGGGGCAACCGGCCCGGGTCGCGTACCACCGCGGTGACGTGATGGCCCAGGGCGAGAGCCTGATCCACCAGGTGCCGCCCGGTGCCCCCGGTAGCGCCGAAGATGGTCAGCTTCATCTACACTCCAAAGCTAGTAAACGCTCGCTAACTGACGATGGGGAGGTTAGTGAGTGATTACTAACTACGTCAAGCGGGAGAAGGAGGAAGATGGGCACCAGAGATGTGATCCTTGACGCGGCGGCGACCGTGATGGCCGAACGCGGCCTGGCCAACGTCACCACCCGCCAGATCGCGCAGGCCGCCGGGTTCACCGAGGCGGCCCTGTACAAACACTTCGCCAACAAGGCCGACCTGCTCGTGGCGGTGATGCGCGAACGCTCCCCCGCCTTCACGCAACTGATCCAGGCGCTGCAGGGCAGGGCGGGCACGGGAACGCTCGCGGGCAACCTCACCGCCGTGGCGCGGGCCGCGATCTCCTTCTACGGCGCGGGCTTCCCGATGCTGGCCTCCATGTTCGCCGACCCGGCCACGCTGGCCGCCCACAAGGAGGAGTTGCGGCAGCAGGGCGCCGGGCCGCACAAGGCCAACGAGTTCGTCGCCGCGTACCTGCGCGCCGAGCGGGACCTCGGGCGGCTGCGGCCGGAAACCGACGTCACCGCCGCCGCCGGGCTGCTGCTCGGGGCCTGCTTCCAGCACGCGTTCCTGAGCCACATGTCGCCCGCCGGCCTTGACGACGACACGGCCGCGGAGTCCTTCGCCCGTACCCTGCTGCGGCAGCTTGACGGCTAGTTCGCCGGGAGGCCGACCGCGTTGGCCGCGTCGGCTTCGAAGTACTCCGTCGTGGCGAAGGGGGCGACGTGACCCTCGAAGAGGGTTCTGACGCTGTCGAGCGAGTCGTGCACGATGATGTTCACCGCCTTGGTCCCGTCGGTGCTGGCCACCGCGAAGGTCCAGGCGGCACCCTGCGGCAACTGCCCGTGCGCCATCTTCAGCGCGTTCCAGTACGCGCCGCTGTCGGTGATCGTGGAAACCGCCATGACATGCATTCCCGGGTTCTCCTTGTTCGTTCTCGGACTTACTCGGCAGTTGGTGTGCAGGTATTGCGCGACTCCGTCTTGGAAGTCGTAGATGGCGACGGTCTGCGGGTCCTCCGGCGGGCTTTGCGGGGGCATCAGGAAATGCGTCTCGCTGATCGCGTGCAGCTCGTACGTGAGGCGCTCCGGCATTCCGGCGAATTGCGCCTCCACGGGATTCACCGTGAAGTCGAGGCGCAGTTGCCCGCCTTGCGCCGAGACTTCGTAGCGGGAGCCGGGCCGCTCGTAGACGCCTTCGTACCTCGCCAGGTCGAGGGACTGCGCCGGATCCGGTTCCGGCAGGTCAGGGACCGTGGGCGCGCCAAATTCGGGAAGGATCTCGTTGAACACCCGCTTGTAGAAGCTGTCGCGCGGCCCGGCGTTGGTCAGCAGCACGAGGGCGAGACCCGAATCCGGCAGAATGCGCAGGCGGGCGTTCTGGCCGATGGTGCTGCCGTCGTGCGCGTAGACGGTCTCGCCGTGCCAGTCGCACACGATCAGGCCGAGAGCCCATTCCGGCCCGAACGTATAAGGGTCGGGGACGGGTACGCGCGATTCCATCATTTCGCGGACGGCCTCGGCCGAGACGATTCTGGTGCCGTCCGGCGCCTTCCCGCCGTCGAGGAAGACGTGCGCCATCGTGAGCACGTCCCGTGCCGTCGAACTGATGTTTCCGCCGGGGCCGAAGGAACGCGGCAGATGAGCCAGCGGTGAGACGACGGGCCCCTCGTCGAGGGAGCGGATCAGGTGCCCGGTCGCGGCGCGACGCGGGTCGACCCGGTCCTGCCAGGTGCTCGTGCCGGTCAGTCCGAGCGGGTCGAAGAGGCGGTCCCGCATGATGTCGTCCCACCGTTTGCCGTCGATCACCTCCATGACGCGGGCGAGGATCGCGTAACCCAGGGCGGCGCTGTAGCCGTGGGTGTGGCCCAGGGGATGCACCTGGGGCGCGCCGGCGATGTTCGCGATCATGCGCTCGTACACGTCGTCGTCCTCGCCGGGATCGCCGTAGACCTCCTCGATGCCGTTGGTGTGGTTCAGGAGATGGCGGGGTGTGAGGCGGGCGCTCACCTCGGGGTCGGCGACGCGGAATCCGGGCAGATAAGTACGCACCGGTTCGTCCAGGGCGGCCCGGCCCTCGTCTATGCATTGCATGAAGGCGAGGGCGGTCCACGTCTTGGTCATGGAGCCGCACTGGTAAATGGTGTCGGTCGTCGCGGGCTCACGCGTCGCCGCATTCTTGATGCCGGCCGCGAAGTCAGTGATCTCCCCGTTGTGGAGGATTCCGAGCGCGGCGCTCGGGATCCGGTATTCGGCGAGGAGTTCGGTGATTCGCGTTCGTGCTCGCGTGACATCAAACATCTGCATGTCCTTTCCAGACGAGGAAAGGCTACGTTGCGTTTCATGGTCGGTCAACTGAAATCGGCCCTATTCGGCGAGGTAGCGACGCATTGTTGCAATGGCAATGTCGATAAATGCAATTCGGGCTGCGGCTTCGTTGCAATGTACTGTGGAGAAACGCACGCACGTGTCAGAGAGGAGACGTCCGGTGCCCGGGAGCAGGCTGACCCACGAGGACCGTCGGCAGATCGAGACCTGGTTGTCCGACGGCCTGGGCACCGCCGAGATGGGCAGACGGCTCGGCAGGCCCACCTCCACGATCACCCGCGAGATCGCGCGCAACGGCGGGCTCGCCGGCTATCTGGCCGACCGCGCCCAGCAGGCCGGCGAACAACGCGCCCGCCGCAACAGGAGCATGAAGAGCCCCGAGCCCGACGACCGGCAGACCGAGGCGGCGCGCCGCTTCGTGGAGGAGTACGCGACCCTGCTGGCCGGGACCGGCCTGCCGCGGATGGCCTCCCGGGTGTTCGTCTGCCTGCTCACCTCCGACTCCGCCAGCCTGACCTCCGCCGACCTCGTACGCCGGCTCCGGGTCAGCCCGGCCTCGGTGTCCAAGGCCATCGGCTACCTCGAATCGATCGACCTGGTCGGACGTGGCCAGGACCCGGACGGTCGCCGCGAACGGTACGTGATCGACGGCGACGTCTGGTTCCGCGCGTGGAAGACGGACGCCAGCGCGCACGCCGAGGTGGCGGCCGCCGCCCGGCGCGGAACGGACATCTTCGGCCCTGACACTGCCGCCGGGATCCGGCTGAGCAAGATGGGCCGCTTCTTCGCCCGCCTCAGCGACCAGATGGACGGCAGCGGCCTCACCCACGCGATCGTGGCCGACGCCCTGACGCTGATCGCCGCACTCGTGCACGCCGCCCGCCCGCTCACCCCGGACGACCTCGCCACGGCACTGGGCTGGAATGTCCAGCGGGTGGCCGACGCCCTGGACGCGATCAGCCGGCGTCCGGTCCTCTCCGACCCGCTCGCCGTGCAGCGGTCGGAGCAGGGGACGTACACCATCGTCCCGAGGCCGGACCGCCTGAGCGACGCCCAACGCGACGCGCTGAACGGTTAAATGATCTGGCCGTGGGCAGCGGGGCGACATCGGCAGCACACTCTGCCGGAGGCCACGCGTCCTCGTCACTCACCATCGTGCACTGCCCGACATGAAGGAGCGCCCAGGGTGGCGGGCTCACGAGCTAGCGATCGGTCGGCGGCGTCGTCTCCTCCGAGGGCGGCGTGGTCTGGAACAGCGCGACGGCCCTGGTGCCGATCTTGAATGAGGTGCGGGGACGTGGTCCGCCCTCGACAGGGACTTTGCGGCCCCGTACCGTCACCGCGATCACACTGCCTCGGGGAAGCACGGCCGTCAGGGCGGAAAGCATTCCGGCGATTCCGGTCGTGGCCCCGGACCCCTGCCAGTGGGTCTGTTCGCCGTAGGGGACGTCGGTGATCACGATGTCGGGCGCGAGCCCGTCAAGTGCCCGCCGGAGCCGGTCGGGGTCGAACACATCGGCCTGGCGCACCGCGTACGGCACATCGCCTCCGGAAGCGTCGAGCTCGGCGGCGATCCGGCGGGCGGCGTGCGCCGCCGAGGCATGGGACGGCCTGTCGAAGCGGGCCGCCCGCTCGTCGAGTTCAGCGGCGCGAGCCGTCAGGCCGGTCCTGCTCAGCAGGCCGAGATTGCGTTCGGCCAGGGAGATCGCCTCAGGGTCGAGGTCGGAGGCCAGCACCGAGGCGATCTCGCGCCGGTGCAGCAACGCCAGGACGGTCAGCAGGTACCCGCTGCCGCAACACGGGTCCCACACCACGGCGGGCCGGTCGCCGCCGCGCAGTGCCAGCGCGCGCTGGAAGATCTCGCTGACCAGCCGGACAGGAAAGGCGGGAAACCCGGGAGCCGAGTGCAATACCGAGCCGCTGGCCAGGTGCTCGAAGTCCTGCCGGACGGTCGCGTGCCGGTAGGCCATCAGGCGCCGCTCGCGCCGCGGTTGCGCTGGCGGGCGGCCTCGTACAACACCACGGTCGCGGCGTTGGCGGCGTTCAGGGAGCTGGCCGAGCCGACGATCGGGATGCGCGCCATCGTGTCGCAGCTCTGCCGCCATCCCGCACTCAGTCCGGTGGTCTCGTTGCCGATGACCAGCAGGGTAGGGCCGGTCAGGTCCAGGTCGGCGATGTCGGCGGCGCCGCCCTCGTCGGTGCCCACCACCGTCAGCGGCAGACCCTGCGCCCGCAACTCCTCAACCCACGCCAGCACCTCCCGATGCGAGTGGGCCCGGACCACCGGCAGCGCCAGCAGCGACCCGGTGGAGGCCCGCACCGATCGCGGGTCGTACGGGTCCGCCGCGTGCCCGGTGACGATCAGGCCCGCGCCGCCGAACGCGTCCAGCGACCGTGCCATCGTCCCGATGTTGCCAGGGCTGTTCGGCCGGTCGAACACCACGCCCAGGAACGACGGCCCCACCGGGATCCGGGACAGCTCATCGCCCGGCAGCTCGACCACCGCCACCAGCTCGGGCACGTCCTCGTCCTTGCCGCCCAGCTCACGCAGCAGGTCGGGAGCCATGGCCACCCGCTCACCACCGAACGCCTTCAGCATCTGGGCCGCCCATTGCGACGGCTGCCGGTCGGCGTCGTAGATCAGCGTCCGCACCGTCCAGCCGAGCTCGACCGCGAGGCTGATCGGGCGCACACCCTGGACCAGGAACTCCCCGGCCCGTTGCCGCTTGGCACGGTTGCCCAACAGCGCCTGCCACTGCTGGAACCGCGCGTTGGCGCGAGAGATGCGCAGCTCTCCCGTCATCGATCGTCCCCGATTCACCACGGTCTACAGGATAGAATCAGTCTTCCGCTGGCGACGACAGACCGCGACGGCCGGCTCCCCTGCAACCGCCTCAACCCCAGCCGTCCATATGCTGCGCCCGCAATACCAATGGCGGGCGTAGCGGGCCACCACTACCGACGGGGTCACATGACGGCGACTTCCTTCTATGGGGTTGCGGGACTGCGGCGCTGCCCTTCCACGCAGAACCGGTTGCCCTCTGGGTCGGCGAGCACCACGTACGGGGGGATCTCCGGCTGGGCGTCCTCGGGATAGTGCGGCCAGTCGACACGCTGCGCACCCAGGGCGACCAGCCGATCAACCTCCTCGTCGAGATCGCGATCCCCCGCGTTGAGATCGAGATGTATCCGGGGAAACTCTTCGGCGGGGCTCTCGCTCACATCCATCGCAAGGGCGACACCGCCCACGCCGGGCGGAGGCTCCAGGACGATCCAGTCGTCGCCCTCGAAACGTGGCGGCCGTCGCACGTATCCGAGCGCCTGGCGCCAGAATTCTCCGGCCCGCACATCATCCGTGACGCCCACAGAAAGCTGCCCGATCGCGGTCATCCGCCGAGGCTACCAAGCCGCCCGGCCGCCACGATCAAACGCTTGTCAGGCAGGTTGAAGATGGCGGATGCGTACGCTGTTGAGCGCTGTCCGTCCGTCGTCATTCACCTCGTACTCTCCCACCTTGACGTATCCGTGCTTGTCGTAGACGCGGTCGAGATCGGCGTTTCCCGCCCAATGGTCGAGCCCCACACCTGGAGCTTGGCGCGCTTCGGCGCGGCGGGACGCTTCCGCGAGGAGGGCCTGGCCGACGCCCTGGCCGGCGGGGCCGCGGTCGGACATGATGACGTGCACGAACAGGGCGCCCCGGGGAAGTAATCCGGACGGGATGTGCGGTGGGACGGCGGGCGCGAGGGCCAGGAGCCCAACGGGATTGCCGCCCCGCTCGGCCACGGTGATGGCGCCCTGCGACGTCCACTCCGTGAATCTTTCGGGGAAACCCGGCATCTGGCTGAACGGCACGGCGCCCCACTGCTCCGTCCGGCCTCGTGCGACGAGCCAGCCGAGGATCGAGTCCATGAGAGCGAGCAGGGCGGTGAGGTCTTGCGCGGTCGCCGGGCGCAAGATGAGGTGTTGATCGTCGGGCATGCTCGCTCGTCCTCCTTGGAGGTAAGATGCTGGCAGCAGAAACTTTAGTTTTCTAAGGGTTAGATTGTCAAAGCAAAGCTTGATCGAAGCCGTCACCAAGGCCGTGCAGAATCTGCAGGACGCCACCGACGTCATGGACGAACGCGCCGCGCGCCGCCTGGGCGTCAACCGCACCGATCTGCGCTGCCTGAGCCGGTTGAGTGCGCGAGGGCCGCTGACGGCCAGCGAACTGGCGACCGCCGCGGGACTGACCGGAGGTGCCATGACCACCGTGATCGACCGGCTGGAACGAGCGGGCCTGGCCCAGCGCATCCGCGACTCCGCCGACCGCCGCCGCGTCCTCGTCCATCTGACCGAGCGGGCCGAACGATTGACCGCGGAGATATGGGGGCCGGTCCTGGGTGACGCCCGGATCGAGCTGGGCAAGTTCAGTCTGGCCGAACTGGGCGTGATCGAACGGTTCCTGGCGCTGGCGTTGAAGAACCAGCAGGATCATGCGGCTCGCCTGCGCTCCCCAAGCCCACACAGCCCACCAAGCCCACACAGCCCACCAAGCCCACACAGCCCACCGAACTGATGGAGCCCACCCAGACGACGCATCCCATCGAACCTCCCGACTGAACGGCCTCTGGTGGGAGGCGGAGGCGGTGTTCTCAGATCGCGCAGCCGCCCTTGTCGAGGTTGTGGAGCCCGGCCGTGCTCTCCGCCATCCGCCGGTAGTCGGGGCATTGGGTGAAGTCGTCCGCGGTGCACTGCATCAGGTGCTCGATCAACGCCTTGGACGCCGATATCTCCTGGAGCCGATGCTCCAGTTCCGCGTGGTGCCGCTGGAGGAGGGCATGGCGCTCGGCCTGGCCGGAGACGGTGAGGACCTCCCGGATCTGCTCCAGGCTCATGCCCGCCGCCTTGGCACGGACGATCGTCAGGACGCGTACGACATGATCGCGGGTGTAGCGGCGGCGGCCGTTGACCCTGGCGGCGGGGGCCAGCAGGCCCATGGCCTCCCAGTGGCGCAGGACATGCGGGGCGAGCCCGAACTGGTCCGCGAGTTCTCCGATCTGCATCCAGTCGCTTGACTTCATGTTGACATTAACTTGCACACTTGCCTCCACGTCAAGCGATCACACTTTATGGAGGCAGGACATGTACGACGTCGTCACCGTCGGAGGGGGCCCGGCCGGCATGGCCGCCGCGCTGGCCCTGGGACGGGTTCACCGCAGGGTGCTGCTGGTCGACGCCGGGGAGGGCCGCAACGCCGCCGCCGAGAACGTGCACAACTTCCTCACCAGGGACGGCACGCCACCCGCCGAGTTGCGCAAGCTCGGCCGCGAGGAACTGGCCGCCTACCCGGCGGTACAGACAAGGACGGGGACGGTCACCGACGTCCACGTGCTGGACGGGGACGGCTTCCAGCTGGACCTGTCCGAAGGCGGGACGGTGGCGGCACGGCGGCTGCTGCTGGCCACCGGGCTGGCCGACGAGCTTCCCGGCCCGCGCGGAGTACAGGCGCTGTGGGGCCGTTCCGCCTTCCACTGCCCCTACTGCCATGGTTATGAATGCACCGGCAAACGGATCGCGGTGCTCGGCACGGACCCGCCCCGAGTACGGCTGGCGCTGCAACTGAGCCGCTTCGCGGCCGACGTCACACTCTGCGGCGGCGGCCATCCGCTCGACCCCGCGGCGCGGGCCACGCTGGAAACGTACGGCGTCGGCGTGCGCTGCGAGGCCATCACCCGCCTGGAGGGCACGGACGGACGGCTGGAACAGATCGTGTTCGAGACCGGCCCGCCCCTGGCCAGAGACGCGGTGTTCGTCGTCAACGTGCCACGCCAGCGCTCCGACCTCGCCGCCCGCCTCGGCTGCGTGAACTTCGCCGACGGGTGCGTGGAGGTGAACGAGTTCGGCCGGACCAGCGTGCCGGGTGTGTACGCCGCAGGCGACATGGCGCGCCGGGCAAGCATGCCGGTGCCGATGGCCGCGGTCATCGCCGCGGCGGCCGGCGGCACCGTCGCCGCGGCGGTCATCGACCAGGACCTGCTGAGCGCCGACTTCGGCCTGCCCGACCCGTTCGCGCGGGCAGGGGGCTGATCACGGTGTCCGCGGATCTCACGCAGACCGCCTCCGGCGTCCCGTCCAAGAGCGGCAATGTGCCGCTCGCCACGGCCGGCCTGCTGATCGGCATGCTGCTGTCGGTGCTGGACCAGACGGTGGTGGCCATCGCCCTGCCCGACATCGCCGCCGATCTGGGCGGCATGGACGCGATCGGCTGGGTCGTCACCTCCTACGTGCTGGCCTCGACCGCGACCGGCGCGCTGTACGGCCGCCTCAGTGACCGGTTCGGCCGGCGTACGGTGTTCCTCGCCGCGGTCGCCGTCTTCGTCGCGGGCTCCGCACTGTGCGGACTGGCCCAGACGATGCCCCAGCTGATCGCCACCAGGACCGTGCAGGGCATCGGCGCGGGCGCGCTGTTCGTGTTGCCCACCATCGCGTTGTCCGAGCTGTACCCACCCCGCCTGCGCAGCCGGATCCAGGGTTTCACCGGCGGCGTCTTCGCCCTGGCCAGCGTGGGCGGCCCGCTCGCCGGCGGCGCGATCACCGACGCCTGGGGCTGGCGCTGGATCTTCTACATCAACCTCCCGCTCGGCCTGCTCGCCCTGGCGCTGGTCGCGTTCGCGCTGCGGTTGCCCAGGACCGGCGGGGACGGCAGGGTCGACCTCGCCGGGGCCGTGCTGATCGCCGGCGCGACCGTGAGCCTGCTGCTGGTCGCCGAATGGGGCGGACAAGCGTACGCCTGGAACTCCGGCATGATACTCACGCTGCTCGCCGCCCTGGTGGTGCTGGGAGCGCTGTTCGTGTGGCGGGAACGTCGCGCGGCCAACCCGCTGCTGCCACTGCGGCTGTTCTCCGACCCCACCCTGCGTGTCGCACTGCCCGCCACCGCGCTGCTCGGCGCACTGCTCGGCGGATCGATCGTCTACCTGCCCACCTACCTGCAGGCCGCCTACGGCATGGGAGCCACCCAGGCGGGCCTGGCCCTCAACCCGTACGTCCTGACCTTCATGGCGGTCTCCTCCCTCGCCGGCGCCCGCATCGGCGCCAGCGGCCGGTTCAAGCCCTACCTGATCGCCGGCTCACTGATCGCGGTACTGGGATTCGTCCTGCTGGGCCTGCTCCGGCCCGACACCCCGTACGCCCTGCTCGCCGTGGTGCTCGGCGTGCTCGGCGTCGGCTTCGGGCTGCTGATGCAGAACCTCATGGTCGTCGCCCAGAACGCCGTCTCCCCCGCGGACCTGGCCGCCACCACCTCCGCCGCGGTGTCCGTCCGCGGCCTGGGCCTCTCGCTCGGTGTGGCGATCTTCGGCAGCCTCCTCACCCGCGAACTCCAGGGGCGGCCCCCGGGCCCGCAAGCGACCGCCGCCGCCCTCCCCGACGTGCTGTTCTGGGGCGCCCCGGCTGCCCTCGTGCTGGTGGCGTTGCTGGCCCTGCTTCCTCAAGGCGGCAGCGAAGGACAGGCGCAGGCCGTCAGGGGTTGAGGTCGCGGGGCCGGGCCGTGGAGGAGCGGGGTACCAGGCTCGGCGTCTGTACGGAGCGGGTCGCGGCCTCGATGCCGTTCATGACATCGAACAGCGTGTTGGTGACCTCGACGCCGAAAGCGAACACGTCGTGGCTCATCGCCGACAGGGCGGGCCGGGCGAGCTGGCAGAGCTGGGAGTCGTCCCAGGCCAGGATCGACAGGTCGCCGGGAACGGACAGGCCGAACTCGTCCGCGACGGTGAGCGCGGCCACGGCCATGATGTCGTTGTCGAAGACGATGGCGGTGGGCCGGTCGGGCGCCAGCAGCAGGCTGCGGCACGCACGGCTGCCCTGGTCGGCGGTGAAGTCCGCGACGGCGGTACGCCCTTCGAGCCCGAGCGCGCCGATCACCTCGTCGAAGGCCGCGGTCCTGATCGCGGTGTGGCCGAGCTCGACCGGCCCGCTGACCCTGCCGATCCTGCGATGCCCCAGCGCCGCGAGGTAACGTACGGCCTCGCCCATGCCCGCCGCGTCGTCGGTCCACACCGAGGTGAACGGCCCCGCCAGCGACGGATGGCCGACCACGACGGCGGGCAGCCCGACCTCGGCCAGGGCGGGGATCCTGGGGTCGTCGGTCCGCAGGTCGACCAGGATGCTGCCGTTGACCCGGCCGCCCTGCCACCACTCCGTGTGCACCTCGGCCTCGTCGCCCGCCTCGGTGACCCGCAGCAGCAGCGAGCAGGATCGCCTGCTCAGCACGCTCTCGACCCCCGAGATGAACTCCATGTAGAACGGCTCCAGGCCAAGCAGCCGGGCGGGCCTGGCGATGGCCAGGCCGACGGTGTGCACCGCGCGGCCCGACAGCGCGGCGGCGGCGAGGTTGGGCCGCCAGCCCAGGTCCTGCGCCGCCTTGAGTATGCGTTGCCTGGTCGCCGCGGAGACTCCGGGACGGTCGTGCAGCGCGAGGGTCACCGCCGCCGGCGACACTCCCGCCCGCGCCGCGACGTCCTTGATGGTCGACCTGCGGTGTTGTCCTGCCGCGTTCGTCCCCGCCACGGACACACCTTACTGTCTCGGCATCTGTTGAACGTGCAAGTCCGGCGGTCCGGGCTGTTCCACGTCACATATCAGTCCGTCAGCTAAAACGTTTCATGGCGCTTCCAGCAGAGCTTCCAGGCCCTCGTCCCACCGCCGGGGCACCTCGCGGCCGCTCAGATGCACCCCGCCGATCCAGCGGTCCACGCCGTTCAGCCGCACGTGGTCCTCCTCCCCCGCGAGCACCCGCGCGCCGGTGGCGGTCAGCCGCACCCGGGTGGTGTGATCGACGGGAACGTCGGCGGGCCGGAGCTCCAGCAGCGGGTACGGGGCCCGTGCCAGGCGGTCCATCACCGCGAAGCACCAGGTGTCCCCGAGATAGGGGCGGGCCTCCCTGGCGGCGGCACGCACGAAGACGTCCCCGGCGCTCTCCGCCCCGGCGGCCACCGCGGCGAGCACACGGCGTTCGGTGAGGGAGAGCCCGTCGCGGGTGGAGGGGTACTCGCGGCAGAGCCGTTCAAAGGCCTCACCGAGGAAACGCAGCTCGACGGAGCGGACGGCGGCGATGGCGGGCAGGCCATCGGGCGCCGGGGCGCGGAAGGCCGCCCACGCCCGGGTGGCCAGGTCGAGCGCGGCCGGCGTGAGCCGCGCGCACGCCCCGGTCTCGGGCAACTCGCGCAACTGCTCGGCGCGGAGCTCCCCGAGGCCGCCGAAGCGGGCGATGCCGGGATGTTCCCCGATGCAGATCAGCGTGACGCGCTCGGCCGGCACCTCCAGCTCGGCGAGGCGGGCGAGGATCTCGATGATCTGCAACTGGTCGTAGAGGTCGGCCTCGAACCACAACACGTACTCGCCGTCGCGGTTGGCCTCCAGCTCGGCGTCGCGCCGCCGGAACATCCGCAGGCCCTCGGCATGGTCGTCCGCGTCCGCCCCGATGAGGAAGTCGGCCCTGATCCGCCGCAGCTCCTCGTACCCCACCGCGGGAACCGGCCCTTCGTGCAGCGTGTCGCGCCAGTACACGATGTTCCTGGCCAGCCCCGTCCCCGCCAGGTCGGTGCAGTCGCCGTTGCTGACGTGCAGCGCCGCCGCCATCAGCTCCTCGACGGGGGTGGGCCGCTCGCCGAGCAGCCGCCTGCGCGCGATCGCGTACGACTCGCCGGTCTCCGCCATGCGGGCGCGTACCCGCCGGTCGAAGTCTTCCTGCTTGGTCATGTACG
Organism: Nonomuraea sp. NPDC050404; assembly: GCF_040655495.1. Lineage (NCBI taxonomy): Bacteria > Bacillati > Actinomycetota > Actinomycetes > Streptosporangiales > Streptosporangiaceae > Nonomuraea > Nonomuraea sp. NPDC050404. Next base: position 1,699 of record NZ_JBFAKB010000011.1, on the reverse strand, counting down.
TCTCCCGCGCGCCGGAGGCTGGGGCGCGGACGTCAGCCCTGCACTCATGCTATCCCGGACCGGGGCGGTGGCCGGCGCGCTCAAAGCCGGTCCGCCGGATCAGGACGCACCTGTCCGCGTGACGGCATTTGATGGATGTGGCGCCGGGCCCGGACGCCCTATCATCATACGTCCCACCTGTCCCTTCTGCCACAGAGACACCCCGGAAGATCAGTTCAGCAGCGGTACGAGCTGCTCCTCCTCATAGTCCAGGTGCGCCTCCAGCTCAGAGGTGAGCCGGTTCACCTCGGCGAGCAGGACCTGCGGGTCGGGGTCCGCGGCGGACAGGAGCGTCCTGAGCTCGCCGAGCAGCCGCGCGACCACCTCGTGCTCGGCCTGCAGCCGGTCCAGCACCGGGGTCAGCTCCGGATAGCGGTGCTTCAGCCCGGGAAACAGGTGTTCGTCCTCGTGCGAGTGGTGCACGTGCAGGTTCTGGCACATGGTCAGGCAGTTGACGCGGAGCTGCGCGGCCAGGCGCGGGCCCGAGGTGGCCGCTTCCCTGCGGATCAGCGCCAGCTCCCGGCGGAAGACGTCGTGGATGGTGATCAGCGCGTCACCGAACCGGCCGGGAGGCGGTCCCGCGTGGATCGCGTGCAGCGCCACGACGGGCAGCGTACGGCCGGAGCTCTCCTCGTAGGCGCCCCAGCCGGGGTCGGTCTCGACGGCGCGGGCGAACAGGCGCTCCCGCTCGTCGCCTTCGAGCACGACGGCCTTGGCCTGGTACGTCATCAGGCCGTCCTCCACGGTGACCTGCGGGTTGGCGCGCAGGTTGTGGTACCAGGCCGGGTGCCTGGGCGAGCCGCCGGCCGAGGCGATGACGAGCAGGCGGTCGCCGTCGGGCAGGTAGCCGAGCGGCGTGGTGTGGGCGGCGCCCGTCCTGGCGCCGACGGTGGTCAGCAGGATCAGCCTGCCTCCCTCGAAGGGGCCGCCGACCCGGCCTTTGTTGGCGCGGAATTCATCGATGATCTGCTGGTTGAAGTCCATGGGCATGCTGGTGGATCGCTCCTTGCGGGTGGGGTGTCAATGACAACGAGAAACCCGCACGGGCATGCCGGCGTGCGTGGGTGCTACTACACCACCACGGGCATGGGACGACGCGCGGGCGCGGTGTGCTCAGGCACTACCGGCGGTGAGAGTGGTCACGGCGTCATCCCCTTTGAAACGGCGCCTCCATGCCCCACCGTTCTCATGGTGGGCGACACGCGACGCGACGGCCATTACGCCCAGATTCCGCAAAGGCTGTCAAGTCACTCCGCGGCGGAACACGTGGAGACGCAGGCGAGAGTCGAACTCGCGCGTACGGGCTTTGCAGGCCCGTCCCCGCACCGGCGGACTGCGCCAAAGTGGCCCCAGCAGGATTCGAACCTGCAACTGACCCGGCTTCGTAGGCCGGCGCTCTCTCCATTGAGCTATAGGGCCGCGGACAAGTACCCCGTACCGGACTCGAACCGGCGATTTCCCGGGTGAAAGCCGGGCGTCCTGACCGCTGGACCAACGGGGCGCGCGTACGTCCGGCGGGATTTGAACCCGCACCGTCCGGTTCCTGAAACCGGTGCCTCTGCCATCCTCGGGTATTCAGCCGAGGGAGTCGGCTCTTCCTGAAACATGAGAAAAGGTGCCCCTGACCTGCAAGGATTTGGGTGTCGACGCCATATCCAGT